>NZ_JBYOKH010000076.1:0-25042 GCF_057799415.1 Achromobacter sp. 18P8.1.1
TCCGGAGCGAAGGCTCCGGACCGCAATCGTTGACCCGAGTCACCCCGGGCCGCCGACGCGACGGGCGTCTTAAAAACTCAACTCAACCCACCCATCAAAAAACAAAATCAATTCAAACTAGCCCCAGAAATCTTAACGATCTCCTGATACTTCGCCTTCTCGCCCTTAACGAATTCAGCAAACGCCTCAGACGTCATCGGCCCCGCCTCCGACCCCATGGTCAACAGACGCTGCTTCACATCCGGCTGCTGCATCGCTTCCGAATAAGCCTTGTTCAGCTTCGCCACCACAGGCGCCGGCGTGCCACCGGTCGTGAACACCCCGAACCAGGTGCCAAGGTCAAAGCCCTTGACCCCCGACTCCTCGACCGTCGGCACGTCCGCCAGCAACGACGAACGCTTCGCCGTCGTCACGGCCAAGGCCTTCACCTTGCCGTCCTTGATCAACGGCGCCGAGGCCGCCAGATTGTCGAACATGAAATCGGACTGGCCCGACAGCAGCGCCAACTGAGCCGGCGCCGCACCCTGGTAAGGAATGTGCTCGACATTGATGCCCGCGCGCGCCTTCAGCAGCTCGCCCGACAAATGGCCTGCACTGCCGTTGCCGCCCGAACCGTAGTTCAGCTTGCCCGGGTTCTTCTTCGCGTACTCGATCAGATCGGCCAGCGTCTTGATGTTGTTCTTCTGGGCGAACTCCACGTTCATCACCAGCACGTTCGGCACCGAGGCCACGATCGTGACCGGCGCGAAATCCTTCACCGGGTCGTACGGCAGATTGGCGAACAACCAGGGGTTGATCGCATGCGTGGCCACCGCACCCATCACCAGCGTGTAGCCGTCGGCCGGCGCCTTGGCCACCAGGTCGGCGCCAATGTTGCCGCCTGCGCCCGAGCGGTTTTCCACGATCACGGCCTGGCCGAGCGAACCGCGCACCTTTTCGGCCAGCATGCGGGCCATGGTGTCCAGCGGGCCGCCGGGCGGGTAAGGCACGACGAAGCGGATCGGCTTCGTCGGAAAATCAGTGGCTTGCGCCAGGGCGGGCGCCCCGAAAGGCAGGGTGGCGGCAAGCGCCACGGCGCCTTGCAGCAGTGCGCGGCGCATAGCGCGGCGGGGGGTTTTCGTCATCATGTTGTTCTCCTCACTCCGGATCGATAGCGGTCAGTAGCATACCGCAGGGAGCAGACTGACGTAACAAAGAGATACGCCTGAACTTCCCCCGAAGTTCCCGCGATTCCCTGAAATTCAGCCTTCACGCGAGGGCCGGCACCATGAAAAACACCCCAAGCGCCGGACCTGTGTCCAACGCTTGGGGTGCTTGAGAACGCGGGGTTCCGCCGATCAGTGCAAAATCTGGCTCAAGAAGAGCTTGGTCCGGTCGTTCTGCGGGTTGTCGAAGAACTCGTCGGGGCTGTTTTGCTCAATGATCTCGCCGCGGTCCATGAAGATCACACGGTTGGCGACCTTGCGCGCGAAGCCCATTTCGTGGGTCACGCAAATCATCGTCATGCCGCTTTCCTGGGCCAGGCTGACCATCACGTCCAGCACTTCCTTGACCATTTCCGGGTCAAGCGCCGACGTGGGCTCATCGAACAGCATGATCTTGGGATTCATGCACAGCGAACGCGCGATGGCCACCCGCTGCTGCTGGCCGCCCGACAACTGGCCGGGAAACTTCTTGGCCTGTTCCGGAATGCGCACGCGCTCCAGGTACTTCATGGCCGTCGCCTCGGCTTCCGAGCGCGGCTTCTTCAGCACCCACATGGGGCCCAGCGTCAGGTTTTCCAGCACCGTCAGATGCGGGAAAAGGTTGAAGTGCTGGAACACCATGCCCACGTCCTTGCGGATCGTCTCGATGTGCTTCAGATCATTGGTGAGCTCCGTGCCGTCCACGATGATGTGGCCTTTCTGGTGCTCTTCCAGACGGTTGATGCAGCGGATCATCGTGGACTTGCCCGACCCCGAGGGGCCGCACACCACGATGCGCTCGCCTTGCGCCACGTCCAGGTTGATGTTGCGCAACACGTGGAACTGGCCATACCACTTGTTCACGTCCTGCAAACGAATAATGGCATCGGACATGCCTGTACTCCCGTAAATATCGCTGTGCGCGCCCGCCTTGCGGCGGACGCGCGGCATTGGCTAGCGTTTGTGATCAGTCGCAAGACGTTTTTCAAGCGCCTGACTGTACTTGGACATGGAAAAGCAGAACACGAAGTAGATCAGCGAGATGAAGAGATACGCCTCTACGCCGAATCCGCGCCATGCCGCGTCGGACAAGGCCGCCTTGGCTGCCAGCGTCAGGTCGAAGATGCCGATGATCACCACCAGCGACGTGTCCTTGAACAGCGCGATGAAAATGCTGACCAGCGGCGGGATCACGATCTTCAGCGCCTGCGGCAGGATGATCTTGCGCATCTGCTGCCAGTAGTTCAGGCCCAGCGAATCCGCGCCTTCGTACTGTCCCTTGGGGATGGCCTGCAAGCCGCCGCGCACCGTTTCCGCGATGTAGGCCGCGGCGAACATGATGATGGCGATCTGCGCGCGCAACAGCTTGTCGATGGAAAAGCCTTCCGGCAGGAACAAGGGCAGCATCACCGACGACATGAACAGCAGGCTGATCAGCGGCACGCCGCGAATCAATTCGATGTACACGACGCACAGCGCCTTGATGGCCGGCATCTTCGAACGCCGGCCCAGGGCCAGCAGCACGCCGATGGGGAACGCGAAGGCGATGCCGAACGTGGACAAAATCAGCGTAAGCGGCAGGCCGCCCCAACGTGCGTTTTCCACATAGGTCAGGCCGAACACGCCGCCCCACATCAGGAGCGCCACGGCGGTCAGGCCCACGGTCCAGATGACGGCCAGCTTCCAGTTCCAGAAACGGCGGATGCCGCTGCAGACGATCACCGCCACCAGGATGATGGTGGCGATCAGCGGACGCCATTGCTCATCGAACGGATAGGTGCCGAACAGGATCAGCCGGTGCTTCTCGATGATGAACGCCCAGCAGGCGCCGCCCGAAGCACGGCATTCCTGAGCGTTCGTCGCGTTGAAGTTGGCTTTGATGAATGCCCATTCCACCAGTGCCGGCACCGCCATCAACAGGAACCACGCAAGCAGTACCGTGATGAGGATGTTCAGCGGCGACGAGAACAGGCGGGATTTGAGCCACGGCCACGCGCCCACGTGTGTGCTGGGCGGCGGCAGGCCTTCGCTGGGGGTATGCGTAGTGCTGCTCATCTCAACGCTCCACCAGCGCGATGCGCTTGTTGTACCAGTTCATGAATATCGAGATCGACAGGCTGACCGTGAGGTACGCGCCCATGATGATGAGGATGCCCTCGATCGCCTGGCCCGTCTGGTTCAGCGTGGTGTTGACCACCGACACGATGTCCGGATAGCCGATGGCGACCGCCAGCGAGCTGTTCTTCGTCAGGTTCAGGTATTGGCTGGTCATCGGGGGGATGATCACGCGCAGCGCCTGCGGCAGGATTACCAGGCGCAGCACCTGCTTTCTGCGCAGGCCCAGCGAACCGGCAGCTTCCCACTGGCCGTTGTTCACGGCCTGGATGCCCGAACGCACCACTTCGGCGATGAACGCCGACGTGTAGATCACCAGCCCCGCCAACAACGCGGCGAATTCCGGCGACAGCGTCAAGCCGCCCGAGAAGTTGAAGCCCTTCAATTCCGGCATGTCCAGCGTCAGCGACGCGCCGCTGACCAGCCAGCCGATGAACGGCAGTCCGATCAAGAGGCCGATGGCCCAGCGGCCCAGCGGGAACATGTGGCCCGTGGCCTCATGGCGCTTCTTGCCGTAATGGCCCAGGAAGATGATGGCCACGATGGCCAGGCCCAGCCCGGCCAGCATCCAGTCCAGCGAGTTGCCTTCCAGCCCGGGCACTTTCAGGCCCCGGTTGGAAATGAAGACGCCCGGCAGCGGGTTGTGCGCCTGGCGCGGGCCCGGCATGTTCTCGGTGATGAGCGCGTACCAGAAGAACAGCTGCAACAGCAGCGGCACGTTGCGCATCACCTCGACGTACACCGAGGTGATCTTGGCCACCAGCCAGTTCTTGGACAGGCGGCCGATGCCGATCAGAGTGCCGAGGATGGTTGCCAGCACGATGCCGATGACGGCAACGCGAAGGGTATTGAGCAGGCCCACCAGGATGGCGCGGCCGTAATCGTTTGCGGGGGTGTAGGCGATGGGCGTTTCGCCGATCGCGAACCCGGCTTCGCGGTTCAGGAACCCGAACCCCGTGGCGATGTTGCGCACGGACAGGTTGTGAAGCGTGTTCGAAACCAGGAACCACACGGCCCAGGCGACCGCTGCCAGCGCAAGCACCTGGTAGACCACGGAGCGCACGCCGGGGTCGTTCCAGTTCAGCCGCCGGCGGGGCGCCGAAATCGGGGCGTTTTTATTGGAAGTCGTCATGTTGAATCTACAGAAGTCGTACACCGGGTGGCAAAGCCGGCAAGGCCACGCCCCCCACTCCTGCCGCCCGCTCTATGGCGGGCTAGGCAAAACGGAGCCCGAGGCTCCGTTTTGCCAGGCAGCCGTGTGTTAGCGCACCGGCCAGCCGTACATCAAACCGCCCTGCTTGTACGACGCGTTCAGACCGCGTTCCAGCTTCATCGCGCTGTTCTTACCCAGCGTGCTTTCGAAGCTTTCACCGTAGTTGCCCACGTTCTTGATGATGTTGTAGGCCCACTTGTCATCCACGCCCAGGTTCTTGCCCATGCCCGGGGTCACGCCCAGGATGCGCTGGATGTTCGGGTTGGGACTCTTGGTCATTTCTTCGACGTTCGCCTTGGTGATGCCGTATTCCTCGGCTTCCAGCATGGCGTTCAGCGACCAGCGGACCACGTTGAACCATTGCTCGTCGCCCTGGCGGACCATGGGGCCCAGCGGCTCCTTGGAGAAATCTTCCGGCAGGATGATGAACTTGTCCGGGTTCTCGAGCGTGGTGCGCGTGGAAGCCAGCTGCGACTTGTCGGTCGTGAAGGCGTCGCAGCGGCCGGCCGAGAAGGCGCGGATGATTTCGTCGTACTTGTCGATCACGACAGGCTTGAATTCGATCTTCTGGCCACGGAACCAGTCAGCCAGGTTCAGTTCGGTGGTGGTGCCCGGCTGCACGCAGATGGTGGCGCCGTTCAGTTCCTTGGCGCTCTTGACGTTCAGGTCCTTGGAGACCATGACGCCTTGCGAGTCGTAGTAGTTCACGCCCACGCCGATCAGGCCCAGCGTCGTGTCACGCGTCAGCGTCACGGTGGTGTTGCGGGTCAGCACGTCGACTTCGCCGGACTGCAGCGCGGTGAAGCGTTGCTGCGTGTTCAGCGGAGTGAACTTGACCTTGGTGGCGTCGCCGAACATCGTGGAGGCGATGGCGCGGCACAGGTCCACGTCGATGCCCTTGTATTCACCCTTGCTGTCGGCGATCGAGAAACCCGGAATGCCCGTCGACACGCCGCATTGGACAAACCCTTTCTTTTTGACATTATCGAAGGTCGCGCCCGCATTGGCGGCCGCGGATGCAGCAAACAGTGCCGCGCCAATAGCAGCGAGTTTCAGTACTTTCATCGTGATCTCCGTGTGGGATAAATCGAGCCGTACGCGGGCCGGGTTGGGCCGACGCATGGGGCGGATGGTAGCGTCCGCGCAGCAGGCGGCGCATCCGGGAATTCCCTTGAAATATAGGGACACTGGCGAAATCAAACGTTGTTTTCGTACGAAAACGGGGACGTGTTTTAGCGCGTCGGATTTGTCCCAAGACGCATTCATTTCGTTCTGGCGAAAACGTGTCCGACTGGTCACATGGATACGCTTTTTCACAGCCTGCCCACCAAGAGGCTTAGGCCACCTTACTGTCCCCGAGTTACTATTGCGGCTTCATCTGACAGCCGCCATGATCGAATTCCAACACGTATTCAAATCATATGGTCGCGGCCGCAATATTCTGGCCGACATCAACTTCCGCGTCAGCGCGGGAGAATTCGTTTTCGTATCGGGGCCGTCCGGCGCCGGTAAGTCCACGCTGCTCAAGCTGATCGGCGGGCTGGAGCCCGCCAGCCGCGGATCCATCCAGGTCAACGGCCAGCGGCTGGACAAGCTGCCCGCGCGCGCCCGGCCGTATCTGCGCCGCGCCGTGGGCGTCATCCTGCAAGACACCCACCTGTTGTTCGATCGAAGCGCGTTCGAAAACGTGATGCTGCCGCTTGCCGTCCAGGGGCAGCCCTGGGATTCGGCCGCCGCGCGTGCCCGCGCCGCGCTCGACAAGGTGGGCCTGTCCGGCAAGGAAGATCTGAACCCCATCGAACTGTCTGGCGGCGAACAGCAACGCCTGGCGATCGCGCGGGCCATCGTGAACCGGCCGGCCATCCTGATCGCGGACGAACCCACCGCCAACCTTGACCACGACAACGCGCAACGCATCATGAACGTGTTCCGCGACTTCAACCGCGTCGGCGTGACGACGCTGATCGCCTCGCACGACCAGGACCTCATGGCGCGCTACGCCACCCGCACCTTGCGCATCGACCCGGGCAAGTTCGCCGATTCCGCTGGCACCGCGCCTCCGCCCGAGGCCGGGCAGGCCCAGGCCGCCTCGACCCGCACGGGCGGCGGCCGCGCCGAGCCCGGCTTTGGCCATCCGGGAGAGTCCGCATGAACGCCTGGTTGCGGCAACACCGCTACGCGCTGATGGTCACCCTGCGTCGCCTGGCCAAGCAGCCGTTCTCATCCCTGGCCAACCTGCTGGTCATGGCGCTGGCGCTGGCCCTGCCCTTGCTGGGCAGCGCCATCCTGGTGTCGGTCCAGCCCGTGGCGCGCGAGATGTCCGTGACGCCCGAAGTCACCGTGTTCATGCGCGTCGACGCCCCGGCCGGCGCCGCCGCCGACGTGGCCAAGCGCATCAAGGACGAGTATTCGCAAGACGTGCGCGCCGCGCGTGTCGTGGGGCGCGACGCCGCGCTGGCCGACCTGCGCGCCAACCCCGCCTGGCAGCAGGCGCTGGCCGTGCTGCCGGGCAATCCCCTGCCGGACGCCGTGGTCGTGACGCTGGCCGATGGCGACAATCTGGCCGGGCGCGCGGACAAGCTCGCGGGCGCCTGGAAGCAATGGAACCACGTGGACCTGGTGCAGCTCGATAGCGCCTGGGTGCAGCGGTTGGAAGCCATCTTGCGGTTTGCCCGCATCGGCCTTGGCTTCCTGGCCGCCTGCGTGGCGGTCGTGGTGCTGGCCACCGTGTTCAACACGGTGCGCATGCAGGCGCTCTCCCAGCGCGAGGAAATCGGCGTGGCCCGCCTGGTCGGCGCCACCGAATCGTTCGTGCGCCGGCCATTCCTGTATCTGGGCGCGCTGTCGGGCGCCGTGGCCTCGCTGCTGGCCATCGGGGTTGCCGCCATCGCGCTGTCTCCGCTGAACGACGCCCTGCTGGGGCTGGCCCGCAGCTACGGCGCCGAATTCGCCCTTCACCTGCCCGGTACCTCGGTGCTGATCACCGCCGTGGTGGCCTCGGCCGCCCTGGGCGCGCTGTCGGCCCGCTGGTCGGTCACGCGCAGTACGCGCTTCTGACGCTGCCGCGTTGCGGCCCGGTTCCCGATGGCCCGCGCCTTGGGAACCGGCGCAGGCCGCCGCCACTGAAAACCCCCGCCTAAAGCCACGTATGAAGCCCGATCCTCCCCGTGATCCGGGGAAAGGCGTGCTATCCGCCCGGGTACGATGATTGCAAGCCGTCCGGGTGAGCGGCCGCTGGCGCCTGCGGGCGCTGGGCCTACAGGCTGTCCACCCTGCAAAAAAGGAAACCGCGAGAAAGAGCGTTAAAAATCAGGGACGTATCGCACCGTCGCCGTTACAAGCATTTCCCCCGTTGTAAGCTGGGATATGCAAGAATAAAGCGACATTTTTTTACACTTTTTGAAACATTCATTGTTTTACCGAGCGCCGTCCTTCGTGTCCCAATCGCTGTTCTTGCCCCTTAAGTCCCATGGTCGCCCGTCTTGAAGCCCGTGCAACGCGCCACTATTTCGATAGCGCGTTCCAGTGTCAGGCGGTGAAAGTACTCCCCAACGAGTACTACGTCACCGACGAAGACCTGATGATCTCGACCGTACTCGGGTCGTGTGTCGCCGCCTGCATCCACGATCCGGTCACCGGCGTGGGCGGCATGAACCATTTCATGTTGCCGGAAGGCGACATGCAGTCGCCTGCCTCGGCCACGATGCGCTATGGCGCCTTCGCGATGGAAGTGCTGATCAACGAACTGCTGAAGGCGGGCGCCGTGCGCGACCGCCTGGAAGCCAAGGTGTTCGGCGGCGGCGCGGTGCTGAGCGCCATGCAGCAGATGAACATCGGCGAACGCAACGGCGAATTCGTCCTGAACTACCTGAAGACCGAAGGCATCCCGGTCAAGGCGCAGGACCTGGGCGACGTGCACGCCCGCCGCATCAACTACTTCCCGCGCGACGGCCGGGTGATGGTGCGCAAGATGGCCCCGCACCATCAACGCGCCGAAGAGATCATCGCCAAGCGCGAGCAGGCCGCCGCCCAGAGCGTGCAGGCCAAGACGCAAAGCCCGCCGCGCGTCGAGCGCTTCACCCGACCCGGAGTGGAACGTTTCGACAAGCCCGCGCGCCCTGGCGTAGAGCGCTTCGACCGCCCGGCCCGCCCTGGCGTCGAACGCTTCGACACCGCGCTGAGCCGGCTGCGCAAATCGGAAACCACCGACACCTGAGGCGCGCGCCGCCTTAGAACCCGAAACTTGCGCGGTACTGGCTGGGCGACACGCCCAACCGCCGCGTGAACACTTCGCGCAGATGGCGCGCATCGCGAAAGCCGCATTCGTAGGCCACGGTCTTCAGCGGCCGCGCCTCGCGCTCCAGGCGCGCCCGCGCCGCATCCACCCGCACGCGTTCGACGAACTCGGCCGGCGTCACCCCCGCATCGCGCAGGAAGACCCGCGAAAAGTTGCGGCGGCTCATGTTGGCCACGGCCGCCAACGCATCCAGCCCAAGGTCCGCGTCCAGGTGGCCCAGCACGTGCTGCTGCACCTGCGCCACGGCCGACGTCTCTTCCACGAACGGCGTCAGGAACGGGCTGAACTGCGATTGCCCGCCCGCGCGCTGCGTGAACACCACCAGCCGCTTGGCCACATTCAGGGCGACATCCTGCCCGACGTCCTGCGCCAGCAGATACAGCGCCAGGTCGATGCCCGCCGTCACGCCCGCCGACGTATGCAGGCGCCCGTCCTGCACGTATAGCCGGTCCGCCTCGACCCGCAGCGCGGGGTAGCGCGCCGCCAGGGCCGGCGCATCGTTCCAATGCGTGGTGACGGTGGCGTCCTGCAGCAGGCCGGCGCGCGCCAACAGGAAGGTGCCGTTGCAGATGGAGCCATAGCGCGGCGCACGCAGACACATCGCGCGCAGCCAGGCCAGGGCATCATCGGGTTCGCGCTGCCCGGGCAAGGCCGGCCCGCCCGCCACCAACAGCAGGTCTGGGGGATCGGCCACGTCCGCGTAGTGGGGCGGCGGCCGCAGCGCCATGCCGTTGGAACAGGGCACCGTGCCGCGCGTCAGCCCGATCAGTTCCAGCTGGTAATGCTGGGCGGGCAACAGGAAGCGGTTGGCTTCGGCGAACACGTCCAGCGGTCCGCTGACATCCAGCGACTGCACGCCGGGAAAGACGACGATAGCGACGGTTTTCATGGGAAATCGTTAGCAGGCGGAACGGCGGTGGACGCACAAAACGCTACCTTAGCCGACCGCCACGGCCGCGGCATGGCCCCGCGCACCAGCCTGGCCTGAAAACGCGGCATCGCGGCCGGAAACCACCCCTGCGTGCCCCGTTGGCCGCCCACCGCACCAAGCTGGCGCGATTCCGTCCACGCCGGCCCTGCCCCATTGCCCGCCCGGCCGGCAAGATTGCCCTGTCCGGCCCGGCATGCCGCCGCGCCCACCACCCCCAAAGGATCCCGCCATGACGATGCCCCCGTCCCTAGCCAGCGAACGCGTCGGCCCCGCCTTTTCCGTGGACGGCATGCTGGCCGCCCGCAACAAGACCCGCCAGGCCATCGCCGATGTTGCGGCGCGCATCCGGCCCGGCATGGTCGAAGAAGACGCCGTGCAACTGGCCCGGCAAACGCTGATCGACGCCGGCATGGCGCTCAGTTGGCACCCGACGCGCGTGCGCTTCGGCGCCAACACCATGAAGGCCATGCGCCAGGCTTCCGAACCCGGCGTGGTGCTGGGCGAGCACGACATCTTCTTCCTGGACATCGCGCCACGCCTGGACGCCTGGGAAGGCGACGGCGGCAAGTCGTTCACCGTGGGCGGCAATGCCGACCAGGCGCGCTGCGCCCGCGACGCCGAAGCCCTGTTCCACGACGTGCGCGGCGTGTGGCGCCGCGACGGGCTGACCGGGCAGGAGCTCTACGCCTACGCCGACCGCCAGGCGCGCGCGCTGGGATGGGAGCTGAACTTCGACCTGCCGGGCCACCGCGTGTCCGATTTCCCGCACGCCGCGATCCACACCGGTTCGCTGGCGGACCTGGCCACCTCGCCGGCGGAGATGCGCTGGATCCTGGAGATCCACTTGCGCGATCCGGCCGGTCGCTTCGGCGCGTTCTTCGAAGACATGTTGCTGGGCGACGAGCACTACGCGTAGGGCGCAGGCCGCGCCTACAATCGGCGCATGTCCACCGTCCGTCTCTTCTTCGCCCTGTGGCCGTCGCCCCCGCTTGCCGCGTCGCTGGCCGGCTGGGCGGAACAGGCCCGCCTGGCCTGCGGCGGCCGCGTCATGCGCACCGAGACGCTGCATCTGACCCTGGCCTTCCTGGGGCCGGTGGAGGCGCAGCTGGCAGACACGCTGGCCTGCGCCACGCCCGACCACCGGCTGGCCCCGGGCGAGGTGGCGCTGGACCACTACGGCGTGTTCAACCGCCAACGCATCCTGTGGGCCGGCCCGCGCGATACGCCCGCCGGCTTGCAGGCGGCGCATGACGGGCTGTGGCAATGGCTGGCCGGATTCGGCCTGGCGGCCCCGCCCCAGCCCTTCCGCCCGCACGTGACCTTGCTGCGCAACATCGAACGCGGGCAGCCCCCTGACGCGACGCCGGCGCCGCTGTCCTGGCGCTATGACCGCATGGTGCTGGTGGCCTCGGAATCCCTGTCGGGCGGCAGCCGCTACCGCGTCATCGCGCAGTCGCGCCCCGGTGGAGGGTAGCGCGGCTCTGGCACAATCAGGCGGTTGCAACGACCTGGGATCACCATGATCATCCTGCTGGACCAAGACGGCGTGCTGGCGGATTTCGAACACGCGTTCATCGACGCCTGGCGCGCCCGCCACCCGGACATCGCCCCCGTCGCGTTCGAAGACCGGAAATCCTTCTACATCCGTGAGGACTACGCCCCGGAACTGCGCGGCATGGCCGAGGCCATCTACACCGCCCCGGGGTTCATCCGCAACCTGCCGCCCGTGCCCGGCGCGCTGGACGCCGTGCGCGAACTGCTTGCATTGGGCATGGACGTGCGGATCTGCACGTCGCCGCTGTCGCAGTTCGAAAACTGCGTGGCCGAAAAGTACCTGTGGGTGGAAAAGCACCTGGGCCGCGAGGCCACCAACCGGCTGATCCTGACCAAGGACAAGACGCTGGTGCAGGGCCATTTGCTGATCGACGACAAGCCCTTGATCGAAGGCGCAGTCAAGCCGCGCTGGAAACACATTCTGTTCGACGCCCCCTACAACCGGCAGGTCACCGATCGCGCCCGCATCACCTGGGCTAACTGGCGCAACGTGCTGGCGGGCGAGCTCTATACGGCAGACGAATGAGTCCGCGCGGGTCCTGTTCAGCGGTCATGATTTAGGGCTATTCTGTGTTGGCTGTACCCCCACCCCGGAGGAGCCCGCACCATGAATCTGCACCGCCTGCTCAAGCAGCGAGAAGCCGACCACAAGCCTTTGCGAGTTGCATTGCTGGGCGCCGGAAAGTTCGGCGCAATGTTCATGAGCCAGGCGCCCCGCACTCCCGGGATGCGGCTGGTCGCGGTGGCCGATCTGGCGCCCGCCCGCGCCCGCGCCGCGCTGACCCGCGTGGGCTGGCCCGCCAGCGCACTGAACGCCGCCAGCACCAATGACGCGCTGAAGAACGGCAAGGTCTTTTTCAGCGACGACCCCTACGCCATCATCGCCAGCCCCGACGTCGACATCGTCATCGACGCCACCGGCCAGGCCGCAGCCGGCATCGGCCACGTGCTGGCCTGCTGCGAACACGGCAAAGACATCATCATGGTCAACGTCGAAGCCGACGCGTTGGCCGGCCCGTTGCTGGCGCGCCGCGCGCGCGAGGCGGGCATCGTGTATTCGCTGGCCTACGGCGACCAGCCGGCCCTGATCTGCGAAATGGTGGACTGGGCGCGCGCCGCCGGCTTTGAGGTGATGGCGGCGGGCAAAGGTACCAAGTACCTGCCGGAATTCCATACGTCCACGCCGGATACCGTCTGGCCCTACTACGGCTTCACCGCTGAAATGGTGGCCGCGGGCGACTTCAACGCACAGATGTTCAACAGCTTCCTGGACGGCACCAAGAGCGCCATCGAAATGGCGGCGGTGTCCAACGCCACGGGCCTGCTGCCGTCGCCCTCGGGCCTGCATTTCCCGCCTTGCGGCGTCGACGATCTGGCCCGCGTGCTGCGTCCGCGCGAAGACGGCGGCATTCTGCACCATCGCGGGCAGGTGGAAGTGATCTCGTCGCTGGAACGCGACGGCCGGCCGGTGTTTCGCGACTTGCGCTGGGGCGTCTACGTGACCTTGGCCGCCGACAGCGACTACGTGCGGCGCTGCTTCCAGGAATACGGGCTGGTCACCGATCCCAGCGGCAACTTCACCGCCATGTACAAGCCCTATCACCTGATCGGGCTGGAGCTGGGCATCAGCGTGGCCAGCGTCGGGCTGCGGCGCGAGCCCACGGGCGCGCCCGCCGGCTGGCACGGCGACGTGGTGGCCACTGCCAAGCGCGATCTGCAAGCCGGCCAGTTGCTGGACGGCGAAGGCGGCTATACGGTGTACGGCCGGCTGATGCCCGCGCCGGACTCGGTGGAAGAAGGCTATCTGCCGCTGGGCCTGTCGCACCAGGTCAAGCTGAAGAACCCGGTGCGCCAGTCGCAGGCGATACGCTGGCGCGACGTGGAGTACGACGACCGCTCCACCGCCGTGCAGTTCCGCCGCGAAATGGAACAGACCTTCGCCTGAGCCCACGCGGACGCACCGCCGCCGGCTAGACCGGCGCGGGGCGTTCGGCCTGGAAGAGGCGCAGCCGGTCTGCGGCGTTGCGCAGATGCTGTTCGGCGGCTTGGCCGGCAGCGTCCGGATCCGCCCCTTCGATTGCCGCGAAAATGGCCTGGTGCTCGCTTTGCACGGCGGCCATGCGTTCGGCGTACCTGCGCGCCGTGTTGTTGCGCGCACTGCGGATCACGCGGCGCACGTTGGCTTCCAGGTAGTCGTTCAACGCGACCAGATGCGGGTTGTGCGTGGCCTGCACGATGGCCTGATGGAACTGGTAGTCCTCTTCGTCGCCCAGCTTGTCGTTGATCAGCGCGTATTCCATGCCCACCAGCGCCTGGCGGATCTTCTTCAGGTCTTGCTCGGTGCGACGCTGCGCCGCGTAGCGCGCGGCGGTGACTTCGATGGACAGCATCAGTTCCAGGATGTGTTCCAGGTCCTGGCTGTCGCCCGGCGTGGGCGCGGCAATGCGAAACGCGTTGCGCTGGAAGTTCGGATCGACGAACACGCCGCTGCCTTGCTGCGACGTGATCAGCCCTTCCGACTTCAAGCGGGCCAGCGCTTCGCGCACGACCGCGCGGCTGACGGAATAGGTTTCGGTCAGCTGTTTTTCGGTCGGCAGGCGATCGCCGGGGGCAAGCACGCCCTGGCGTATCTGCTCGGCCAGCGCGTCGCCCAAGGCCGCGGAAAGCGAACTCTTGGGCGCAGCGCGCGGCGGGTCCTGTTCTTGGGTAGGCTGCATGGAAAATCGTTGGATCGTGATGGCGGCGTCCTGAACTTTAAGCGATATAGATGCCGCCGTTGACCTGCATGACTTCGCCGGTCACGAAGCCCGCCAGCGGCGAACACAGGAACGCGATCGATCCGGCGATTTCCTCGGCCGTGCCGAAGCGGCGCAACGGCGTGCTTTCCAGCAACTGCGCGCCCTTCTGGCCGATCAGGTCATGCGTCATGGACGTGGCGATGATGCCGGGGGCCACCGCATTCACGCGAATCTGCGGCGCCAGTTCCAGCGCCAGGCTGCGCGTGAAGCTCTGCACGGCGCCCTTGGACGCCGAATAGGCGGCGTGGGCGTAGCTGCCGCGCTGGGCAGCCAAGGACGTCAGCAGCACGATCGACCCGTTGTGGCGCAGGTGGCGCTGGGCCGCTCGGCACACGTAGAACGTGCCGTCCAGGTTAACGCGCATCAACGTGCGCCAGGCCTCGTCGCTGGTGTCTTTCACAAGTTGTTCCGGGTAGATGCCGGCGCAATGGACCAGGTGGTCCAGCCCGCCGAAATGCTTGGCCGCCGACTCGAACACGCGTTCGCAGTCGTGCGACACGGACACATCCAGCGCGTGGGTGTAGACCCGCTGGCCGCTGGGATCCAGCTCGGCCGCGATCGCCTCCAGGCGCGCGTTGTCGATGTCGGTCAGCACCAGCCGGGCGCCGTGGGCGGCCATCAGCCGCGCGGTCGCCAGACCAATGCCATTGCCTGCGCCGGTGATGACGGCCACCTGTCCTTCGAACGAAATCATCCTGTCTCCAAAGCTCTCTATGGGCGGGCCCGTGGCCTCTCAAGCGCCAGCGGCTTCTTGGATTGAACTCCTGAATCCGCTGCTTGACACGAGAAAAACGCATGCCCTATGATTTATCGGACAACTTAATAAAGTTGCCTGACAACTTATTCCGAAAGCGTAAATCAAGTCGCGCTTTCAGGCAAGAAGGGTCAGAAAAACACGGCCGCAGGCCGCATGACAGGCAGGGGACAACCAGGTGGAAATCACCGGCAGCACTACCGTATTCGCGATCGCGGCGGACCCGATCGCGCACGTCAAGACGCCCCAGCGGCTCAATGCCTTGCTGCGCGAACGCGCGGTCGACGCCGTCATGGTGCCCTTCCACGTGTCCGCCGACGCGCTGCCCGGCCTGTTCACCGGCCTGCGCGGCCTGGCCAACCTGGGCGGCATCGTGGTCACGGTGCCCCACAAGGAACATGCCGCCACCCTGTGCGACGCCCTGACCCCGGCAGCCCAGCTGATCGGCGCGGTCAATGCCGTGCGCCTGCAAGACGGCGTGCTGACCGGCGGCAACTTCGACGGCCTGGGCTTTGTGGCCGGTTTGCGCAGCCAGGGGCATGACCCCGCCGGCCGCCACGTCTACCTGGCCGGTCTGGGCGGCGCCGGCAAGGCCATCGCCTGTGCCCTGGCCGACGCCGGCCCCGCCAGCCTGCGCCTGTACAACCGGTCCGCCGACAAGGCGCGCGCCTTCGCCGCCCACCTGGCCCGTCAGTACCCCGACCTGGACATCCGCGTGGCGGATTCCGCGCCCGAACCCTGCGACATCGCCATCAACGCGACCTCGCTGGGCCTGCAAGACACCGATCCCCTGCCCTTCCCCCTGGACGCCCTGGCCCCCGGCACCGTCGTGGCCGACGCCGTGATGAGCCGCGTCGACACCCCCTTGCTGCGAGCCGCCGCCGCGCAAGGCTGCCGCACCCATCCGGGCCTGTACATGCTGGAAGGACAACTCACCGAAATTGCCCGCTTTCTGGGCGTAGAAGAGCCGCAGCAAAGCGCGCTTGCTTGATTCACGGACTCACCACTCCCGTCCCACGGAGGAGACACGCATGAAATTGGCTTTCACCACCGGCCTGCTGTGCCTGGCCGGCATTGCCGCATCGGCGCACGCCGCACCCGTCAAGATCGGTCTGATCGAAACGCTGTCGGGCCCGCAGGCCTCGACCGGCCTGATGTTCCGCGCCGCGGTCAAGTACGAACTGGACCGCATCAACGCCGCCGGCGGCTGGAACGGCCAGCCGCTGGAACTGGTCGAATTCGACAACCAGGGCGGCCCAGTGGGCGCGTCCGACCGCTTCCGCGCCGCCGCTGCCGAAGGCGTGCAGGTCCTGGTGCAGGGCTCGTCGTCCGCGATCTCGGGCCAGCTGACCGAAGACGTGCGCAAGCACAACCTTCGCAACCCGGGCAAGGAAGTCGTCTTCCTGAACGTGGGCGGCGAGGCGCTGGAACTGACGGGCCAGAAATGCCATTTCTACCACTTCCGCTTCACCACCAACGCCGACCTGCGCGTGAAGTCGCTGGCCTCGGTGATGTCGGCCGACGGCACGCTGGGCAAACGCGTGTACGCCATCAACCAGAACTATTCCTGGGGCCAGGACATGGAAGGCGCCACCGAGCGCTTCGCCAAGCAGTACGGCTATGAAGTGGTGGGCAAGACGCTGCATGAAGTCAACAAGATCCAGGACTTCGCGCCCTACGTCGCGCGCATCCGCTCGGCCACGCCCGACACCGTCATCACGGGCAACTGGTCCAACGACCTGCTGTTGCTGATGAAGGCCACGCAGGCCGCCGGCCTGAAGGTGCGCTTTGCCACCGTGTTCCTGGACCAGGTGGGCAACCTGGCCAACGCGGGCGAAGTCGCGCTGGGCCACTACATCGCGCACCCGTACAACATCGAAGCCGCGGGCGACGAAGGCGCCAAGTTCGCCGAAGACTACAAGGCCAAGACCGGCCATTACCCCAGCTATACGGAACCGCAAACCGTCATCGGCGTGCGCTTCCTGGGCGAAGCGCTCAAGCAGGTGCCGCCGCAGGACGGCAAGCTGTCCGTGCCGGCGCTGGCGAAGGCGTTGGAAAAGGTCACCTACACCTCGTCGCTGGGCACCTACACCATGCGCGCTGAAGACCACCAGGTGCAACTGCCGATGGTCGTGTCCAAGGTGAGCAAGAGCGCCAAGTACAAGGCCGACGGCACCGACATGGGCTTCGAGCCGGTGAAGGTGCTGGCAGCGGCGGACGTGTCGGCGCCGGTGCAGGCAACGTGCAAGATGCAACGGCCAGACTGATGGGTTGCGCGCGCTGGACGGCAGCGCGCGCGGCGTGATTGTCGCGCGCTCCACCCATCCTACGGATGCGTACCCCGCTTCGTAGGATGGGTGGAGCGCGGCAGGTCCCCAAAAGCGAACGCCAGCATCGAACGCGCGCAACCCATCATCGCCACCGCAAAAAACAAGCGCACTCCCGGCGCGGGCCGGAAAAACAACGTGCGCAATCGCTCGCAGGACGCCTCGCGTCTTAGCGCAAGAATTATGGAGCGGACATGGAATTCTTTACCGTCTCGCTGTTGAACGGCGTGATTTACGGCCTGCTGCTATTCATGGTGTCGGCAGGCCTGACTTTGATTTTCGGAATGATGGGCGTGCTGAACTTCGCGCACGCCTCGTTCTACATGATCGGCGCATATGCCGCCTACACGCTCACGCCGGTCACGGGGTTCTGGACGGCGCTGGTGCTGGCCACGATCATCGCGGGCGTGCTGGGCATGGGCGTCGAACGCTTCTTCCTGCGCCGCGTCCACAAGTTCGGCCACGCGCAGGAACTGCTGGTGACGTTCGGCCTGGCGTTCATCGTGGCCGAGCTGATCAAGCTGTTCTACGGCGACTTCCCCGTGGACTACCGCGTGCCGCAGTTCCTGAACTTCGCGGCCTTCCGCGTGTTCGACGCGGACTACCCCTTCTACCGCCTGTTGATGGGCGGCGTGTCGCTGGCGATGTTCGCCGTGATCTACCTGCTGCTGTCGCGCACTCGTGTGGGCATCGTGGTGCGTTCGGCCATCTACCGTCCACGCATGGCCGAAGCGCTGGGCCACAACGTGCCGCTCGTCTTCATGAGCGTGTTCGGCGTGGGCGCGGCGATGGCCGGCCTGGCGGGCGCCGTGGCTGGCGCCTTCTACACCACCAATCCCAACATGGCGCTGGAACTGGGCGTGCTGGTGTTCGTGGTGGTGGTCGTGGGCGGCCTGGGTTCGCTTGAAGGCGCGATGATCGCGTCGCTGCTGATCGGCCTGATCAGCTCGTTTTCGGTGGGCATCGACGCCAGCCTGGCTTCCTTGTTCGGCCTGTTCGGCGCGGGCGAGTGGGCCGAAAGCGTGGGCGGCCTGATGACCGTGAAGATATCCAGCCTGGCGGCCACCTTGCCCTTCCTGCTGATGCTGGTCGTGCTGCTGGTCAAGCCGTCCGGCCTGAAAGGAGAACAGGCATGAGCCAAACCCGTAACGTCTCGGGCGCCCTGCTGTTGATCGTCTGCGTGGGCGTGCTGTGCGCGCTGCCCTGGCTGCTGCCCCCGGGGCAGCTCGTGGCCGCGGTGCAGATGCTGATCGCCGCGCTCTTCGCTTGCGCCTTCAACCTGCTAGCGGGCCAGGGCGGCATGCTGTCCTTCGGCCATGCCGCGTACTTCGGCGTCGGCACGTTCGCCACCATCCACGCCATGAATGCGCTGGGCGGCGCGGGCCTCTTGCCCACGCCGCTGATGCCGCTGGCGGGCGGCGTGGCCGGCCTGCTGTTCGGTCTCGTTGCCGGCTGGTTCGCCACCATGCGTTCCGGCGTGTACTTTTCGATGATCACGCTGGCCTTGGCGGAATTGCTGCACGCGCTGGCGCCGCACCTGAAAGGCGTGTTCGGCGGCGAAGCCGGCGTGTCGGCCATGCGCATGCCGGCCTGGGGCTTCACCTTCGGTTCCGACATCGAGGTGTACTTCCTGGTGCTGGCCTGGGTGCTGATTTCGCTGGCGGCCTTGTACGGCCTGACCCGTACGCCGCTAGGCCGGCTAACGCTGGGCCTGCGCGAAAACGCCAATCGGTTGCGCTACCTGGGCTACCGCCCGCATGCGTTGAAGACGATGGTGTTTGCGCTGTCGGCCATGTTCGCCGGCATCGCGGGCGGCCTGCAGGCCTTGAACATCGAAGCCGGCAACTACGTGCTGTTCGAGGTCAAGCTGTCCACCGACGCGGTGCTGTTCGCCTACATCGGCGGCGTCAACGCCTTCCTGGGCCCTGTGCTGGGCGCTTCCATCCTGACCTTCCTGTCGCAGACGCTGGCCGACATCACGCGGTCGTGGCTGTTGTACCAGGGTGTCCTGTTCGTACTGGTCATGCTGTTCGTGCCGGACGGCCTGGTGGGCCTGGTGCAGCGCGCGGCCAAGTCGCTGCGCGAGCGCGGGTTGGCCAACTGGCTGCCGCGCGCCGCGTTGTCGGTGGCCGCCGGCCTGCTCCTGACCGCCGCCACCGTGTTCTCGGTCGAGATGCTGCAACGCATATTCGCCCGCGATTACCGCGCACTGCTGGCGATGAACCCGGAGGCCGGCTGGCCCGCCATTGCCCTCTTCGGCCAGGAATGGGCGCCGCTGGCGCTGTCCACCTGGCTGATCCCGCTGGCGCTATCTGCCGTGGGCCTGGCAGCCTGCCGCTGGGCGCTGGCCCTGTGGCGCGACGACGGCGACGCCGCCCCTGTGCTGGAGCCCGCAAAATGACCCACGACATCCTGACCCTGACTGACGTGCGCAAGTCCTTTGGCGAAGCGCAGATCATCCGCGGCGTGAACCTGGCGATCGAAGCCGGCGAACGGCACGCGGTCATCGGCCCCAACGGCGCCGGCAAGTCCACCTTGTTCCACCTGATGTCGGGCTCGTTCGCGCCGACCTCGGGCGACATCAGCCTGCGTTCGCGTTCCATTGGCGGCCTGGCGCCTGAAGCCATCAACCGGCTGGGGCTGGCGCGCTCGTTCCAGATCACGAACGTATTCCCACGCCTGTCGGTTCGGGAAAACCTGCGCCTGGCCGTGCTGCGTATGCACGGGCTGGTCTACAACTTCTGGCGCCCCATCGCGCGCAACCGCGCCGTCAATGAAGACGTGGACCGCCTGCTGGAGAAAGTGCGCCTGACCGCCAAGCAGGACACGGCCGCGGGCGACTTGAACTACTCCGAGCAGCGCTCGCTGGAAATCGGCATGACGCTTGCCTCGCGCCCCAAGGTCATCCTGCTGGACGAGCCGATGGCCGGCATGTCGCAGCACGAAGTCGACTACACGGTCGAACTCATCAAGGAAGTGACGCGCGATTGCACCCTGCTGATCGTCGAACACGACATGCAGGTGGTGTTCTCGCTGGCCGACCGCATCAGCGTGTTGGTGTACGGCGAAATCCTGGCCACGGGCACGCCCGCGGACATCCGCGGCGATGCCCGCGTGCGCGAAGCCTACCTGGGAGAGGAAACGGTATGACGACGCAATCCCCCCTGCTCAGCCTGCAAGGCGTGCACGCGCACTACGGCAAGAGCCACATCCTGCACGGCATCGACCTGTCCATCGGGCGCGGCGAAGTCGTCAGCCTGTTGGGCCGCAACGGCGCAGGCCGCTCCACCACCATGAAAAGCATCATGGGCCTGGTGGACGTGACCGGCGGGCGCATCGCCATCGAAGGACGCGACATCACCAACAAGCGCCCCTTCGAGATCGCGCGCGCCGGCCTGGGCTTCGTGCCCGAAGAACGCGAGGTCTTCGCCAACCTGACCGTGGACGAGAACCTGCGCATGGGCGAACAGCCCAAGCGCGACGACGCGCCCTACTGGACGGTCGCGCAGATGTTCGACTACTTCCCGCGCTTGAAGGAGCGCAGCAATACCCGCGCCGGCAACCTGTCTGGCGGCGAACAGCAGATGCTGACCATGTGCCGATCGCTGTTGGGCAACCCAAAGGTCATGCTGATCGACGAGCCCACCGAAGGGCTGGCCCCGAAGATCGTGGAAGTGATTGCGGACGTGATCCGCGACATCCATAAACGCGGCGTCTCGGTGGTGCTGGTGGAGCAGAAGCTGACCATCGCGCTGAAGGTGTCGACCCGCGTCAGCGTCATGGGCCACGGCCGCATCGTATTCGAAGGACCGCCCGCGCAGTTGCATGAGCGCCAGGACGTTGTGCAGGAATGGCTGGCCGTCTGACGCGCCGTCACGCAAACCCCCTTACAGGCAAATACCTTGGACAACCCTACTGAAGTCATCCATAGCGACCTGCGCGGCCAGACCGTCGTGATCACCGGCGGCGCCAAAGGCATCGGCTTTTCCACGGCGCAGGCTTTCGTGCGCCAAGGCGCGCGCGTCGCGCTGCTGGACATGGACGCCGCCGCCCTGGACGCCGCCGTGGCCGAGCTGACATCCGACGGCGGCGAAGCCATCGCGGTGCAGGCTTCCGTCACCGACGCCGACGCCGTCGAACGCGCCTTCGCCCGGGTGGAACAGGCCTGGGGCCGCATCGACGTGCTGGTCAACAACGCCGGCATCTCGGCCAACAAGCCCACGCTGGAAGTGACCGTGGACGAATGGCGCCGCGCGGTCGACATCAACCTGACCGGCGTCTTCCTGTGCGCGCAGGCCGCCGGCCGCCGCATGGTGCCGGCAGGCTCGGGCAGCATCATCAACCTGGCCTCGATGTATGGCGTGGTGGCCGCGCCCGACCGCGCCGCCTACTGCGCGACCAAAGGCGCCGTGGTGCTGCTGACCGAAACGCTGGCGGTGGAATGGGGCCCGATGGGCGTGCGCGTCAATGCGCTGGCGCCCGGCTATGTCGAGACCGATCTGGTGCGAGACCTGGCTGCACGCGGCCGACTGGACCCCGAGCGCCTGAAACAGCGCACCCCGCTGCGCCGCATGGCGCAGCCGGCCGAAATGGCCGACCTGGCGGTCTTCCTGGCGTCGCGCCAGGCCGCCTATATCACCGGACACACCCTGGTGGCCGACGGCGGCTGGAGCCGCTACAGCTACCTCTAACCGCACCGACGCTTAAAAACATTCTGGAGATTCACTCATGGCCACCTACCAACCGCTTGAGCCCCAAGCGCCCTGGCGGCAACTGACGGTCGAGGCAAAGGATTGGCAGCAGGCGGACCCCGCCCTGCTGGGCACCATGCTCACCCAGTTGCACTGGATTCGCGCCTTTGAAGAGGCCGTGCTGGACCTGGCCGCCGAAGGCCTGGTGCACGGCCCCGCGCACTCGTCCGTGGGCCAGGAAGGCGGCGCCGTCGGTTCGGTGCTGGCCTTGGGCGCCGGCGACCAGATCAACGGGTCGCACCGCGGCCACCACCAGTTCCTGGCCAAGGCGCTGCAGCACGTCGCCCCGCTGGGCCTGGACCCGCGCAACCCGCTCACCCCCGCCATCGACGAAGTCCTGCAAAAGACGCTGGCCGAGATCATGGGCCTGGCCCAGGGCTATTGCCGCGGCCGTGGGGGCAGCATGCACTTGCGCTGGCTGGAAGCGGGCGCGCTCGGCACCAACGCCATCGTGGGCGGCGGCGTGCCGCTGGCCGCCGGCGCCGGCTGGGCGCACAAGCACGCCGGCACCGACCGCGTGGCGGTGACCTACTTCGGCGACGGCGCGGTGAACATCGGGTCCGTGCTGGAAACGATGAACCTGACCGCCGCGTGGAAGACGCCGCTGTGCTTCTTCATCGAGAACAACCGCTACGCCGTGTCGACCACGGTGGAAGAATCCACCGCCGAACCGCGCCTGTCGGCCCGCGGCCTGGCGTTCAACATCCCGTCGTGGAAGGTGGATGGCATGGATCCGCTGGCCGTGCACCTGGCCATGTCGGAAGCGGTGGCGCACATGCGCGCCGGCAACGGCCCGACCATCGTGGAAGTGGACGTGTACCGCTTCTTCCACCAGAACGGTCCCTTCCCCGGCAGCGCCTTCGGTTACCGCACGAAGGACGAAGAGGCGCAATGGCGCCGCCGCGATCCGCTGGACCAGATCGCTTCCGAGATGATCGGACGTGCGCTGATCACGCAAGCGGAAGTGGACGCGCTGCGCCAGCGCTGCAAGGACGTCATGAAAGACGTCTGCGGCCGCCTGACCGAAGCCGCCGAAGGCGGCAAGCGCCGCGTGCGCGCCGACCTGTGGCCCAGCCCCGACTTCCGCGACGTGGGCCTGCGCAGCGATGGCGCCGAATTGGCCGGCCTGCGCTACGAGGACGTGGCTGATTACACCGGCGACAAAGTCGAGCGCAAGTTCGTCGATGCCGTCGCCGACGTGCTGGACCGCCGCATGGAAACCGATGGCGGCGTGGTCGTGCTGGGCGAAGACGTGCACCGCCTGAAGGGCGGCACCAACGGTGCGACTCGCGGCCTGAAGGACAAGTACCCCGACCGCGTGCTGGGCACCCCGATTTCCGAGAATGCCTTCGCCGGCCTGGGCGGCGGTTTGGCAATGGACGGCCGCTACAAGCCCGTCGTCGAATTCATGTACCCCGATTTCATGTGGGTCGCGGCCGACCAGATCTTCAACCAGATCGGCAAGGCCCGCCACATGTTCGGCGGCGACATCGACGTGCCCTTCGTGCTGCGCACCAAGGTCGCGATGGGCACGGGCTACGGCTCGCAGCACTCGATGGACCCGGCCGGCATCTTCGCCACCGCGCCCGGTTGGCGCATCGTGGCCCCGTCCACGCCCTTCGAGTACGTGGGCTTGATGAACACCGCGCTGGCCTCCAAGGACCCCGTGCTGGTCATCGAACACGTGGACCTGTATGCCTCGTCGGGCGAAGTGCCCGCCGGCGACCTGGACTACGCCATCCCGTTTGGCAAGGCCCGCGTTCGCCGTGCCGGCAGCAAGGTCACCATCCTGACCTACCTGTCGATGGTCAGCCGTGCGCTCAAGGCCGCTGAAGAAGCCGGCGTGGACGCCGAAGTGATCGACTTGCGCACGCTGGACCGCGCCAGCCTGGACTGGGACACCATCGGCGCCAGCATCCAGAAGACCAACAACGTGCTGATCGTGGAGCAAGGCGCGCGTGGCACGTCCTACGGCGCCATGCTGTCTGATGAGATCCAGCGCCGTTACTTCGATTGGCTGGACCAGCCGATCAAGCGTGTGACCGGCGGCGAAGCGTCGCCCAGCATCTCGAAGGTGCTGGAACGCGCGGCGTTCGCCGACACCGAGGAAGTGCTGGGCGGCCTGGCCGACGTGCTGGCCGACCTGGGAGAACAGGCATGAGCGCCCTGCAAATGACCGTGCCGATGGAAGTCGGCATCTGCTGCAAGGATCTGGACGCGCTGCTGGCGTTCTACACGGACGTGGTCGGCCTGACGCTCGTCAACCGCGTGAGCGTGCCCGCCGACAAGGCGCGCGCCACGGGATTGACGGTGCACGGCTACGACGTGGCGCGCCTGCAGACGTCCTACGGCGAACGCATCAAGCTGCTGCAGCCCAGCGTGGCGCCCGAATCCGCCGTGCGCGGCGCGGCGATCCTGGACCGCCAGGGCGCCACCTACCTGACCTTCATCGTGCGCGATCTGGCGGGCGTGGTGCGCAACCTGGAATCCAAGGGCGTCGTGTTCGACAGCGCGCCCGCGCCCATGGAAGTGCGCCCCGGCACCTGGCTGGCGTTCTTCCGCGACCCGGAAGGCAATGTGCTGGAACTGGTCGAATACGACGACCCCGCCGCCTACCGGCCCGATCTGGCCGCCGCCGCAAACTAGGACGAACATCGTGGCACACCTTATCAAGCTCCCATCCGTTGCCGCCGACACGTCGGGCGGCAACCTGCACCAGTGGTTAAAGAAAGAAGGCGACAAGGTCGCCGTCGGCGATGCACTGGCGGAAATCGAAACCGAAAAGGCCATCGTCGAAATCAACGCCGAACATGCCGGCGTGCTGGGCCGCATCGTGGTCCAGGCCGGCGCCGCGTCGGTGCCCATCAACACCGTGATCGGCGTGCTGCTGGCCGACGGCGATGACGCCTCCGCAATCGACCGCGCGCTGGCGGAACATGGCGGGGCGGCTACGGCCGCGCCGGCCCCCGCTGCCGAACCCGCGGCAGCGACCGCTTCGAAGGTTGCCGCTACACCGCCTGCTGCAGCGCCGGCTGCCGCAGGATCGCCTGCCGCAGGATCGCCTGCCGCATCCTCTTCCGCCGCCGTGCCGGGCGGGCGGCTGTTCGCCAGTCCGCTG
>NZ_JBYOKH010000077.1:0-23115 GCF_057799415.1 Achromobacter sp. 18P8.1.1
CGTGGGACCTGGGTG
Source organism: Achromobacter sp. 18P8.1.1 (assembly GCF_057799415.1). Classification (NCBI taxonomy): domain Bacteria; kingdom Pseudomonadati; phylum Pseudomonadota; class Betaproteobacteria; order Burkholderiales; family Alcaligenaceae; genus Achromobacter; species Achromobacter sp. 18P8.1.1. The sequence goes on from NZ_JBYOKH010000077.1 coordinate 16, forward strand.
TGGAGCTGCGCTACGTGCAGGGCAGCGGCCCGGCCGGTCGCGTCATGCACGAAGACCTGGACGCCTATCTGCAATCGCAAGGATCGGGCAGCGCCGCACGCGGCGGCTCGGCCTATGTGCAGCGCAATGACGAAGAAGCCGTGCCCGTCATCGGGCTGCGCAGGAAGATCGCGCAGAAGATGGCGGAGTCCAAGCGCCGCATTCCGCACTTCAGCTACGTCGAGGAGATCGACGTGACCGAGCTGGAGGACTTGCGCGTCCAGCTCAACCAGAAGTGGGGCGAGTCGCGTGGCAAGCTGACGTTGCTGCCGCTCTTGGCGCGGGCCATGGTCGTGGCGTTGCGGGACTTCCCGCAGATCAATGCGCGCTATGACGACGAAGGCGGCGTGGTGACGCGCTACGGCGCCGTGCACATCGGCATCGCCACGCAAAGCGACGGCGGGCTGATGGTGCCGGTGATGCGCCACGCCGAGGCGCGCGACCTCTGGTCCATGGCGGCCGAGATCGGCCGGTTGGCGCAGGCGGTGCGCAGCGGCACGGCCGGACGCGATGAGCTGTCTGGCTCGACCATCACCATCACCAGCCTGGGGCCCTTGGGCGGCATCGTCACGACGCCGGTGATCAACCATCCCGAGGTCGGCATCGTGGGAGTGAACCGCATCGTCGAACGGCCAGCTTTCCGCAATGGCGCCGTGGTGGCGCGCAAGCTGATGAACCTGTCGTCGTCGTTTGACCACCGTGTGGTGGACGGCATGGACGCGGCGCGATTCATCCAGGCGGTGCGCGCGCTGCTGGAACAACCCGCGCTGCTTTTCGTGGAGTAAGCATGAGCCAGATCACAAAGACAACGACCTTGCTGGTGATCGGCGGCGGCCCCGGCGGCTACGTGGCCGCCATCCGCGCCGGCCAATTGGGCGTGCCGACCATCCTGGTCGAAGGCGGCCAATTGGGCGGCACCTGCCTGAACATCGGCTGCATTCCTTCCAAGGCGCTGATCCACGCGGCCGAGGAATTCGACAAGGCGCGCCATTACGCGGACAAGTCGCCGCTGGGCATCTCGGTGCAGGCGCCGGCCATCGACATTGCGCAGACCGTGGCGTGGAAAGACGGCATCGTCGGCAAGCTGACGGGCGGCGTGGCCGCGCTGTTGAAGAAGAACGGCGTGGAAGTGGTGCAGGGCTGGGCGAGCCTGCTGGACGGCAAGACCGCCGAAGTGGCCACCGCCGACGGCGGCAGCCTGCGCATCCAGTGCGAACACCTGCTGCTGGCGGCCGGCTCCGAGCCGACGCCGCTCGTGTCCATGCCGTTCGGCGGCATCGTGGTGTCGTCCACCGAAGCACTGTCGCCTGCCAGCATCCCCAAGCAATTGGTGGTGGTCGGCGGCGGCTACATCGGCCTGGAACTGGGCACCGTGTACCGCAAGCTGGGCGCGGAAGTCGCCGTGGTGGAAGCGCAGGACCGCATCCTGCCGACCTACGACGCGGAATTGACCAAGCCCGTGGCGAACGCGCTGGCGAAGATGGGCGTGGCGCTGCATGTGAACCGCAAGGTGCTGGGCTTGAACGGTGCGGGCGACGCGGTGCGCATTCAAGACACATCCGGCGCCGAAACCCTGTTGCCGGCCGACCGGGTGTTGATCGCCGTGGGACGCCGTCCGCGCACGCAAGGCTGGGGGCTGGAAAGCCTGCAGCTGGACCGCAAGGGCAATGCGCTGCGCATCGATGACCAGTGCCGCACCTCCATGCGCGACGTCTGGGCCATTGGCGATATTGCCGGCGAACCCATGCTGGCGCACCGCGCCATGGCGCAGGGCGAGATGGTGGCCGAACTGGTGGCGGGCAAGCGCCGCCATTTCCAGCCGGCATCGATTCCTGCTGTGTGCTTCACCGATCCCGAGGTCGTGGTGGCGGGCCTGTCACCGGCCGAGGCCGAAAGCGCGGGGCTGGATTGCCTGACGGCATCCTTCCCGTTTGCCGCCAATGGCCGCGCCATGACGCTGGAGTCCACCGACGGCTTCGTCCGTGTGGTGGGCCGCCGCGACAACCACCTGATCGTGGGCTGGCAGGCGGTGGGGCGCGGCGTGTCGGAACTGTCGACGGCGTTTGGCCAGTCGCTGGAAATGGGAGCCACGCTGGAAGACGTGGCGGGCACCATCCACGCGCATCCGACCTTGGGTGAAGCGGTGCAGGAAGCGGCGCTGAAGGCGCTGGGCCACGCACTGCATATCTGACGCCAGGCATGCTTCGGGCCGTCTCGAACCGCCGCGTTCCTGGTCTGCCGGGGCGCGGCGGGTTGAGGCAGGCATGCCGGGCATCAGACGCCCGGCATGCCGTCAGTGCAGTCCTTACTTGCTGCCGTCGATATAGGGCCGCGACTGCAGGATCAGGATCTTGTCGCCTTGCACGGCCCATTCGATGTCCTGGTCCACGTTGCCCAGCCGCACCTTGATCTGGTTGCCCACGGCAGCCAGCCTGGCGACCAGCGCGTCGTTCAGCACCTGGCGTGAGCCTTCGATCGGCACTTCGCGCACGCCGCCCGCGGCATCCGCTACCAGTTGCGTGTCTTCGGCCGACCGGCTCAGCACCTGCACCGCCTTGGACCAGCTGGAATACATCAGCTGTTCGGCTTGGCGCTTGCCTTCCACCACCTTGATGCCCAGGCCGCGCTTGGCCGAGATGTACGTGACGTAGCGGCGCGAGGCATCGAATGGATCACGCGTGATCATCACGCCCGAGCTGTCCGAGGCTGCGGCCTGTTGCACCAGCACGCCCATCACCACGCCATCCTGGCCGATGCCGGCCGCGCGCCGTGCCTCGTAGGCTTCGAAGTTGTAGATGGATGCCCACACCGTCAGCACGGCTTTGGGCAGCGCGTCGGCTTGCGTCACGTTGGGGACGGTCGTGTAGAGCCCCGCGCCGCTGAAACCCGGCAGGTCTTCGGAATTCGACGAGCTGCGCACGAAGACGCCGCGACCGTGCAATTGCTGTTGCCAGCGTTCGCGCCATCCCGCCGCAAGCGCCGGGTCGGGCTGCGCCTGGATGATGTCCTGGCGCAGCGCGGCGAGCTCGCTGCGGCGAACGTTGGCGTCGCTGGCGAAGTCCGGCCGTTTCTCCAGCGCGGCGATGCGTTCGGGCACGTGCAGCTGCTGCATGAATGCCGCGTATTGCGCGAAGGGAATGCAGAAACCGTCCGGCACGCTGGCCAGGGGCGCCAGGGCGGATTTCAGTGCGCCCAGGTTGGCGGCCTTTACGCCGCAATGGCGGCTGTCGCGGGTGGCCATGCCGGTCAGCGGCTTGAGCGCTTTGACGGTCAGATCGGGCTTGGGCAGCGGCAGGCCGGCAGCCTTGGGAGGCGGCGTTGCGGGCGCGTCGGGTTTGGCCACGGGGCGCACCTGATAGCCATTGCTGGAAACATCCAGCTCCACCCATTGGCCGTCGTATTGGCGTAGCGCGGCCACGCCATCACGCACATAGGCGTTCGGGATGCGCCAGCCCTTGGCCAGCAGGTTCACGTGCGACAGCAGGGTGGAGGGCCGCTGCGTGACCAATCCCGCGACGGGCGGCAGCGCGACCGGCACTTCGTCCAGCACCAGGATATCGGTGGGCGCCAGATCGTGGGTGTCGTCCACCGAGGCCACGATGCGCAAGCGGCCTTGGGCGTGCCCGGTGTTCAGCGGCAGGAAAGTCTGTTCGCGCAGCAGGGCCTCCTGGGTGACGAAGTCCAGGCCCGCGCGTTGCGCGGTCTGTTCGTGCATCGTGGAGTTGGCCTTGAAGCGCAGCGGCGCGTAGAAGGTTGCGCGCAGCCGCTCGCCGGTCAGGGCCAGCAGTTCGGGCGTCAGCCGGTCGCCTTCCCAGAATTCATAGGTGTAGCCCGGCAGGTCGCGTTGCCAGCTCAGGGTGCCGAACAGCAGGCGGCGTTGCGGGTCCTTGTACTGGGCGATCAGCGTGGCCTTGTCCGTGCTGGGCAGCAGCCGGCGTTCGCGGGCGAAGGTCTCGTGCAGCGTATAGCGCGGCGTGTCGATGTAATAGATGCGGTCGGCGTGCTTGCGGTCGATCACGAACAGCACATGCGGGATCTCAAGCGGCGTGCCGGGGTTGTACACGCGGGCCAACTGCTGGAATTCCGCCTGGGTACGGATCTGGCCCAGGAACGCGGGGCCGCCGCGCTTGGCGTCTTCGGCTTTGCGCGCTTCGATCTCGTCCGGCCGCAAGGGCCGGGCGTTTTCATAGGGGGAGGGCTTGCGGGCGGTTTGCGCCTGGGCGGCGGAACCGATGCCGACGGCGGCCAGACCAAGTGCGGTAAGGGCGATCAGGCTGGGTCGGCGCAGCGGGTCAAGACAACGTGATGCAAGCGATAGGCGCATGAAAAGGCGGGCAGAACGCAGGGAGTTGCGATGATATCGGAGCCCTTGCGCTTGCCCGTAGTCGGATGTGACGGGATGTGCCCATTCCTGTACGAATCGCCTTGGGTGGCTTATGCACCATACGCGAAATACAAAAATACCTAATTTCAGGGATACGCGGCCGGTATCGATTCCCGTGTAATTCACCCATGGCAATAAGCCGCGCCGGCGGCACGAGAACCAGCCCGTTTTTGCTCGCGCTGACGGGCGCGGTTTCTCGTAGGGCCTTTGTTCAGGGGGAGCAAAAGCTTCCCCTGTTTTTTTGGCTTGAGGATTGCTGCGGGAGACCGCAGAAAGCGGTGACGTGGTCTGGTTCAAGGCTTTGCCACGTATTCGATATCCGAACCAGGAAGCGTGACAGCTTCCTGGCCGGTCAATACGCAAGCGATCAATACGTGCCGCGCAGGGTCAGCATGAAGTTGCGAGGCGCGCCGTACCAATTGCCGCCGTTGGACGCGCCCACCCGTTCGTAATACACCTTGTCGAACAGGTTGTTGACGTTGACCGTCGCCGTCCATTGCGGCGCGAAGCGGTATTGGGCCATCAGGTTGACGGTGGCGTAGCCTGCCTGCTGGAACTTGTACGGCGTGTAGGTGCCGCTGTCGCGCGAGTACGCCGTGCCCGTCACGTAGTTGGCGCTTTGCACCTGGGCGCTGCCGCCGATGCGCCAGCGCGACAAGTCGCCCGGCAGCGTGTAGGCCGTTGACACCTTCAGCAGATGGCGCGGCGTGATGCTGCTGTAGACGGCGTCGTTGGTCTTGTCGCGGGTGTTGTTGAAGGTGTAGCCCAGCGCCACTTCCCAGCCAGGCGAGACCTCGCCGCCAATCTCCATGTCCAGGCCGCGGCTGACCACTTTGCCTTGCGCCAGGTAGCAGCAGTTGCCGGCCCACGCGTCATAGTCTTCCGGGTAGCGGCTGTCGAGCACGCCGGTGCCGGTGCGCTCGACGTTGAACAGGCTGAACGTGGCGTTCAGGCGGCCATCCAGCAATTCGCCCTTGAAGCCCATTTCATAGCTTTTGCCTTTGATGGCGGGCAACGGGGAGCCGGGCAGGGGGCCGGACTTCAGCAGCCCTTGCGGTTTGTGGATGGTGGCGTAGCTGACATAGGCGGACCACGCGTCGTTCAGGTCATAGATGATGCCGCCGTAAGGCGTGGTGGCAGTCGGTTCGCGGTAGGACGTTTTCGAATATGGCACCCAGCTGCCATTGATGGGTTCAGACACAGTCTGGTAGAACTTATAGGAGCTGAAGCGCGCGCCCGCGATCAGGTGCAGACGTTCGGTGGGGTTGATCCGCAACACGCCGTACATGCCTTTCTGCTCTTGGCCCCACGGGTCGTAGCGTTCGTTTTCCGGCAGGTTCAGGTCGGGGTTCCACAGGTTGCGGTTAAAGACGTTGACCGGCACCTTCCATTCGTCCACGGGTTTGGAGACGGCCCACGTGCCTTCGCTGCGCTGCCAGTCGACGCCCAGCAACGCTTCGTGCGTGCCGCCTAGCAGGTCGAAGCTGCCAGACAAATTCACATCCAGCAGATTCTGCGTGTTGGTCATCGCGTACCGGCCGCCGCCCCAGGTAGCGCCCAGCCCGGTTTCGCGGTCCACGCCGCCGTTGGCGAAGGCAGTGAGCGATTTGCTGTCGGTTTCCTCGCGGGTGTAGTTGGCTTTGAAGCGCCAGGTGTCGCCCAGCCGTTGTTCCAACTGCGCAAAGATCTGCTTGGTGTCGGTATGGATGTAGGTCCAGGGCTGGCTCAGGTTGGTTGAGCGCGACAGCCCGATGTCGCCGCCATCCGTGTACCGCGGCAGGCCGCTGCGGCTGCCTTGTTCGCGCATCCGGCTGTAGCTGCCGCCCACCGTCAGCAGCGTGCTGCGGGTCAGGTCGGCTTCCAGCACCCCGTATATCTGCGGCGTTTCAGTCGTGCTGTGCGACATGAACGAGCCGGTGTCCCCATAGACGGCGACGGCGCGGCCGCGGAGCCGGCCGTCGAACCCCAAGGGGCCGGTGGCATCGATCATGCTGCGGTAGTTGTCCCAGCTGCCGGCTGAGGCCTCCACGGTCAGCTGATATTCCGCCATCGGCTTCTTGCGCACCAGGTTAATGATGCCGCCCGGGTCGCCCATGCCACCCATCAGGCCCGAGGCGCCGCGCATGATCTCGACGCGGTCATAGAACGCCATGTCCTGGGTGGGGCCGTAGGTGTACGAACCCAGCGCCAACGGGGCGCCACCGTCAATCTGCATGCTGGTGATCTGGAAGCCGCGTGAGTAATAGTCGGACGAATAGGAATTCACGCGGCGCACCGTGATGCCGGGTGCGCGGCTCATGGCGTCGGTGACGTTGACCAGATGCTGGTCGTCGATCAATTGCCGGGTCACGACCGACACCGACTGCGGCACTTCGCGAAACGCCAGATCGGTCTTGGACGCGGTGCTGGTGACCAAGCTGGTGTAAGACCCCGTACCTTCGGTCGTGCCGTCGGCAGCGCGACGCGCAATGACGGTCACGGCCGCCATGGTGGTGGCGTCCAGATCCTTGGGTTCGGGTTCGATGGTGACGGTGTTGCCACGAATGACTGCGATCAGGCCGCTGCCGGCCAGGATGCGGTCCAGTGCTTGCTGCGGCGTCAGGCGTCCTGAAACCGGCGGCGCCGTCTTGCCCGCCACCAGCTCCGGCGGGTATAGCACTTCCAACGACGCTTGGCGGCTCACTTCCACCAAGGCGTCATGCAAGGGTTGACGCGCGGTGTTGACCAGCACGGCGGCGCTCTGGCCCTGTGCTTCCTGAGCCTGTGCGTCAGGGGCTTGAGTCAGACCCAGCGCAATCAGCAAGGGCAGCGTGCGCAGGGCAAGACGCGGGCTGCGCAGGCGCAACGGCAGGGCGGCGCCGTTGCGGGAAAGTCTACGGTTCACAAGAATAGTTCCAATAATGATTCTCAGCGGCAATGCCGCGCCACCCTTTGGCCAAAGGTCTCGTCGGGCCGCCGCAATGCGCGGCCGCCCCTCTTAGCTAAAGAGTGCGATTGGCGCGAAAACCCTGAAGAAATCGCGAATTGATTGTGAAACTATATGTATCAGTGAGGAGGGGGCGGCCTAGTCGTCCGCCCTAAGCCGTCAGCGCGCCTTGACGACGTACCGCTTGTCGCCTTCCGCTTCGATGCGCACGGGCGCAATGCGAGGCAGCAAATCCAGGAAGCTGGCTGGTTCATCGATGCTGATCGCGCCCGCAATGCGCACCTTGTCCCATCCGCCGTCCGCCAGCCGGATGGCGTAGGGCGCATAGCGGTTCATTTCGGCCACGGCATCAGCCAGCGGCGTGTTGTTGAACACAATGCGGCCATGGTGCCAGGCGGTCAGCGTCGCCGTGTCCACGGCATGCGGCGCGCCCAGGCTTGACCGTGACGCCGTCAGGCCTTGGCCGGGTGTCAACTCGGCACGTTGCCAAAATCGCATGCCCGCCGGCTTGACCTCGACGGCGCCAGACAGCACGGCCACTTCGGTGGCATCGCCGTGGCGGCGCACGTTAAAGCGCGTGCCGGTGACCCGGATCTGCGCATCTCCCGTCTTGACGATGAATGGGCGGCTGGCGTCGGCCTTGACCGAAAACGTGATCTCACCCGCCGTCAGATCGACTTCGCGGCGGTCGGGATAGAAGCGTACGTTCGCCTGCGTATCTGTATTCAGTTCCAGGACGGAGTCGTCCGCCAGCGCAACCTGGCGGCGTTCGCCATGCGCGCTGGAAAGTGCGGACTCGTAGGTCGGCGCAGTGTTCTGCATCAGCGGCACCATGGTCACGCCAATGGTCAGCGCCACGCCACCCGCCAACGCGATGTTGGCCCACTGCGGCAGCCGCGGCAGTATGCGAGCCGGCGCCGAGTCGGCCTCGGGCTCGCGGGCCAGCGCACGCAGCCGGTCGGCCGGCACCGCCAATGTGTCGCGCCACACCTCGTCCAGCAGCGCATATTCGCGCGCATGCGCGGGGGCTTGCTGCAACCAGTTGTCAAAGGCCTGCTGATCGGCATCGCTCATCGTGCCCGAGCGCGCGCGGGCGTACCAGAACGACGCGGCATCGCGCGGGTCATCGAATGTGGGACGGGGGCCGGAGTCGGTCATGGAGGCGGGTTCAGTCGGGCGCATAGCTGTGCAGGGCGTCGCGCAGATGACGCATCGCGCGCATGATATAGCGCTCGACGGAATTCAGCGACACGCCCAGCCGCGCGGCAACTTCTTGCTGAGAATACCCTTCCAGCCGATGCCAGATATAGGCCTGGCGGCATTTGATGGGCAATTGCAGCAGGGCCGCTTCAACGGCTGCGGCCAGTTGCGCGGTGCGCACGGCGGCGCTGCTGTCCATATCCCGGGGATGCTCGTCTTCGCTGATTTCATGCAAGGGCAGCGTGGGCAGCCGGGCTTCGCGGCGCGCGTTGCCGGCCAGGTGGTTCATGCTGGCGCGGTACAGATAGGCCTGCGGCTCCAGAATGCGGCTGCTGTCCGCCTTCAACAGGCCGATGGCAGCGTCTTGCAGCGCATCTTCGGCCTCGTGGGTATTGCCGACCTTACGCACCCAGCCGCGCACCATCTCGGCATAGCCACCGATCCAGCCTTTGTCTTGAGGTTTGCTGCGAGGCATGGACGAATGGGGCCGAGGCAACGAGGAAAGGTGCGTAGTGTAAATCATTCTTATTAAAGCTGGCGCGCGCAGGGGCAACTGGCTTAGAAAGCGGGCTCCAGATGCAACAAGGCCCCCAATCGGGGGCCTTGCTTCAAGCAGCCAGCCGGAGCCAGCGCTTGCCGGGATCAGCCTTCGGCGGTTTCGTCCAGAATGCGCTTGGCTTCTTCAGCCACGCGCTCGGGCGCCGTGCCGCCAATGTGCTTGCGGGCGGCAACCGAGCCTTCCAGCGTCAGCACCTGGTGTACGTCGTCGCCGATCTGGGCGTGATAGGCCTTCAGTTCGTCGGTGGACAGGTCGGCCAGGTCGCAACCGCGCTGTTCGCAGTCGCGCACGGCGTGGGCCACCACTTCGTGGGCGTCGCGGAACGGCACGCCGCGCTTGACCAGGTAGTCGGCCAGGTCGGTGGCGGTGGCAAAACCCTGCAGGGCGGCGGCGCGCATGTTGTCCGCCTTCACCTTGATGCCAGCAGCCATGTCGGCAAAGATGGTCAGCGTGTCGCGCACGGTGTCCACGGTGTCGAACAGGCCTTCCTTGTCTTCCTGGTTGTCCTTGTTGTAGGCCAGGGGCTGGCCTTTCATCAGGGTCAAGAGGGCGACCAGGTTGCCGTTCACGCGACCGGTCTTGCCGCGGGCCAGCTCGGGCACGTCGGGGTTCTTCTTTTGCGGCATGATCGAGCTGCCGGTGCAGAAGCGGTCGGCCAGATCGATGAAGCCCACGCGCGGGCTCATCCAGAGCACCAGCTCTTCGGACAGGCGCGAGACGTGCGTCATGATGAGCGCGCCGGCGGCGCAGAATTCGATGGCGAAGTCGCGGTCGGACACGGCGTCCAGCGAGTTGCGGCACACGCCGTCAAAGCCCAGCGTCTTGGCGACGCGTTCGCGGTCGATGGGGAACGACGTGCCGGCCAGGGCGGCCGCGCCGAGCGGCAGGCGGTTCACGCGGCGGCGGCAGTCGGCCAGGCGCTCGGCGTCGCGGCCGAACATTTCAGCGTAGGCCAGCAGGTGATGGCCGAACGTGACGGGCTGGGCGACTTGCAGGTGGGTGAAGCCCGGCATGATGGTGCCGGCGTTGTCCAGAGCGACCGCAGCCAGCGCGTGGCGCAGCTGGCGCAACAGGTCCTGCAGATTGTCGATTTCGTCGCGCAGCCACAGGCGGATGTCGGTAGCGACCTGGTCGTTGCGGGAACGGCCGGTGTGCAGGCGCTTGCCCGCATCGCCCACCAGTTCCACCAGGCGCTTTTCGATGTTCAGGTGGACGTCTTCCAGATCCAGCAGCCATTGGAAGCTGCCAGCGTCGATTTCAGACAGGATCTGGGTCATGCCGCGCTGGATGTCGGCTAGATCCTGGGCACCGATGATGCCCTGGGCGGCCAGCATGTCCGCATGCGCGAGCGAGCCCTGGATGTCGTGGCGCGCCAGGCGCTTGTCGAAATCCACGGACGCCGTATAGCGTTTGACGAGTTCGGAAACCGGTTCCGAGAACCGGGCGGACCAGGCCTGCGCCTTATTGGCGAACTGGTTTTGATCGGAGGAGGGAGTGTTTGCCATGATGGGCGGAATTATAGGGCCTGCCGCCGGGGCGGCGCACGCGGCGGGCTTGCGGGGCCGGGATCGGGCCGCGGCGGAACGTCCGCCGGGCGCGACTTGTTGGATAATCCCCCGTTAGTTTCAAGAACTTAGAACGAGAACACGAGATATGCCCCTGGAATGGGAAGAACTGGTTACCCAACTTGATACCCACATGCCGCGCGAGGCCTGGGCGCAGACGCTGGTCGGCATCGGCGTGCTGATCCTGACGGCGCTGTTCGTCCAGTGGGTTGTCGCCCGGGTGGTGCTGTTGCTGGCGCATCGCGTGCTGGTGCTGAGCGGGCGGAAGGACTGGGACCAGGCCTTGCAGCGCCGTCGCGCCTATCAGAACCTTTGGTACGCGGTGCCGTTCGCGGTGGTGTCGCTGGGCATCGGGCTGGTGCCGCACGTGGAAAAAGCGGTGACCATCGTGGGCCGGCTGGCGCACGCAGGCGCGTGGATCTGTGTATTCATTGCGTTCTCGGGGGTGTTGAGCGCCTGGCAAGATACGTATTCGGCCACGACGCGGGCGCAGACCCGGTCGATCAAGGGCTATATCCAGATCAGCAAGCTGATCCTGATGGCGGTATGCACCGTTTTGGTGCTTTCCATCCTGATCGACCGCTCGCCGCTGTGGATGATCTCGGGTCTGGGCGCGTTGTCGGCGGTGCTGCTGCTGGTGTTCAAGGACACGCTGCTGTCGCTGGTGGCCAGCACCCAGCTGACCAGCAACGACATGCTGCGCATCGGCGACTGGATCGAAATGCCGCAGTCCAACGCCGACGGCTTCGTCAAGGACATCGCCCTGCATACCGTCAAGGTGCAGAACTGGGACAACACTGTCACCACGGTGCCGACCTACAAGCTGTTCTCGGAAAGCTACCGCAACTATCGCCACATGTTCGAATCCGGCGGCCGGCGCATCAAGCGCACGCTGCGGATCGACGCCTCGAGCGTGCGCTTTTTGACCGACGACGAAGCGCAGCGCCTGATGCGTTTCCGTCTGCTGCACGACTATCTGCAAGCCAAGACCCAGGACATCGCGCAGACGAACCAGACGATGGGCGAGCTGGCCAGCGTGCCGGCCAACCGGCGGCGCCTGACCAACATCGGCACCTTCCGGGCCTACGGCCTGGCGTTCCTGAAGCAGAACAAGGAAGTCCGCCAGGACATGGCGATGATGGTCCGAATGATGGAACCCACCGCGGACGGCATCCCGGTCGAGGTCTATTGCTTCACCGCGGTGACGGCCTGGGTCGAGTACGAACGCATCCAGGGCGACATCTTCGACCATCTGCTGGCCATCCTCCCCGAACTGGGCCTGCGCCTGTACCAACAGCCGTCCGGCGCCGATATCGGCGCGATGGGCACCCATCTGCGCGAAGGCGCCATCCAGGCCGCCTTGGCGGCCGAGCGCGACCGGCAGGCGCTGGCCCCGCCCATGGACGGCATGGCGGCCGAGCGCGGCATGAGCGACGGCAAGATGCCCCGCTAGGCAGTGTGCCTCGGGGTGGCGTGAGATAATCCGGCGGTTGGAACTTAGTCTTCATTGACCCAGGCGATCACCCCGATGTCGAACCCGTTCTTCAACCTGTATTCCCACGGCTTCGCCCGGGTGGCGGTCGGCGTGCCCGAATGCCGGGTCGCCGACCCGGCGTTCAACGCCGCGCAGACCATCGAGCTGGCGCAGCAGGCCGCCCAGGGCGGTGCCGTGCTGGTGGCGTTTCCTGAACTGGGCCTGTCGGCCTATACCTGCGACGACCTTTTCCACCAGAAGGCCTTGCTGGACGAATGCGAGGCGGCGCTGGCCCAGGTGGTGCAAGCCACGGCCGAGTTGGATATCGCCGTCATCGTCGGCGCGCCGTTGCGCGTGTCGCACCAGCTGTTCAATTGCGCCGTGGTGGCCGCAGGCGGGCGCGTGCTGGGCGTGGTGCCCAAGAGCTACCTGCCCAACTACGGCGAATTCTACGAAGCGCGCCAATTCAGCGCCGCCGATTGCGCCGCCGCAACCGAGATCCGGCTGCTGGGCGAAACGGTGCCGTTCGGCCCCGAGCTGCTGTTCCAGATGGAAAAGCTGCCGCTGTTCCAGTTCCACGTCGAAATCTGCGAAGACGTCTGGGTGCCCATCCCGCCGTCCTCGTTCGCGGCGCTGGCCGGGGCGACCGTGCTGGTGAACCTGTCTGCCTCGAACATCGTCGTGGGCAAGTCCGAATACCGCCATCAACTGGTGGGGCAACAGTCGGCCCGCTGCCTGTCGGCCTATATGTACACGTCGGCGGGGCGCGGTGAATCGTCCACCGACCTGGCCTGGGACGGCCAGGCGCTGATCTACGAAAACGGCGAGCTGCTGGGCGAGTCCGAGCGCTTCCTGAACCATTCCCACCTGCTGTTCTCGGACGTGGACCTGGACCGCCTGTCGCGCGAGCGCATGCGCCAGACCACCTTCGGCCAGTCGGTGCGCCGCCATCAGGACGAGGTGCGCAAGTTCCGCACCGTGGGGGTGCCCGTGAATCCGCCGCTGGACGATGCCGAACTGCCGCTTGAGCGGCGCGTGGCGCGCTTTCCCTATGTGCCGGCCGACCCGCAGCGCCGCGACGCCCGTTGCAAAGAGGTCTACAACATCCAGGTGCAGGCCTTGGTGCAGCGCCTGTCCGCCAGCAAGATGGCCAAGGTCGTCATCGGCATTTCCGGCGGGCTGGACTCCACCCACGCGCTGCTGGTCTGCGCCCAGGCCATGGATGCGCTGGGCCTGCCGCGTTCGAACATCCTGGCCGTCACGATGCCGGGCTTTGCCACCAGCACCCGCACGCTGCAGCAGGCGCGCCGCTTGATGGCGGTGGTGGGCTGCACGGCGTCCGAGATCGACATCCGCCCCAGCTGCCTGCAGATGTTGAAGGACCTGGGCCATCCCTATGCAGAAGGCAAGCCGGTCTACGACATCACGTTCGAAAACGTGCAGGCGGGCGAGCGCACCAATCATCTGTTCCGGATCGCGAACTTCAGCGGCGCCATCGTCATCGGCACGGGCGACCTGAGCGAGCTTGCACTAGGCTGGTGCACGTATGGCGTGGGCGACCACATGTCGCACTACAGCGTCAACGCCAGCGTGCCCAAGACGCTGATCACGCACCTGGTGCGCTGGGTGGCCGAATCCGGCCGCCTGGGCGAGGAGGGCGCCGAGGTGTTGCTGGACGTGCTGGGCACGGACGTCAGCCCCGAATTGGTGCCTGGCGGCGCCGACGACAAGCCGGTTCAGAAAAGCGAAGACGCCATCGGCCCGTACGAGCTGCAGGATTTCAACCTGTACTACACGCTGCGCTATGGTTTTGCGCCGACCAAGGTCGCCTTCCTGGCGCTGGCGGCCTGGCGCGACCGTGAGGCCGGTGCGTGGCCGGATGCCGGGCATGTGGCGCGCAACCAGTACGATCTGGCCGCCATCAAGCGCAACCTGAAGATCTTCCTGGACCGGTTCTTCCGCACAAGCCAGTTCAAACGCACCTGCGTGCCGAACGCGCCGAAGGTCGGTTCGGGCGGTTCGCTGTCGCCGCGCGGCGATTGGCGCGCGCCCAGCGACTCTGAATCGGTGGTGTGGATGCGCGACGCCGAACGCATTCCGGACGCCGCGCCCGACGCCTGATACGGGTTCTCCCGCTACTGCGCTGCGATGCCGGTGGTATTCTCTTATTCATTGCGCCTTGCCTGCCGCGACGGCATGGCAAGGCGCCGCAACAGATCAAAAACCCAGGACGACCAACGTGAAACAAGTCACCGCCATCATCAAACCCTTCAAGCTCGACGAAGTCCGCGAAGCGCTGGCCGAAGTCGGCGTTAGCGGCTTGACCGTGACCGAGGTCAAGGGTTTCGGCCGTCAGAAAGGCCATACCGAGCTCTATCGCGGGGCGGAATACGTGGTGGACTTCCTGCCCAAGATCCGCGTTGAAGTCGTGCTGCCCGACGACCAGGTCGACGCCGCCATTGAAGCCGTGGTCAAGGCCGCGCGCACCGGCAAGATCGGCGACGGCAAGATCTTCGTCAGCCCGGTCGAACAAGCCATCCGCATTCGCACCGGCGAAAGCGACGAAGAGGCCCTGTGAGCCTCTCCTGTCTTCCCTTGCGGTGAGCGGCGGCGGTTCCTCCGCCCGCGCTCAACCGCAACGCTGCGGCACCTTGCGCAGGCTTTCCGTATATCCCAGTGCCGCCACGCGCTCCGCCAGCTTGGCATAGGCCGAGTCGCTCAGGCACGGCACGCGCGCCATGATCCACACGTAGTCGCGCTTGGACCTGCCAATAATGGTGGTCTGGTAGGCGTCATCCAGATAGGCGATGACGTATTCCGCTTCGATCGGCCAGAAAAACTGCATGCCCCAGACGGCGTTGCCCGTGTCGGGCCGCACCGTCGCCACGGGATGCATCGTGTCCTCCTTCGCGTCGAAGCTGCCTTTGCGGTAGCGGAAGTCGGTCTGGATCCTGCCGTCCGGCAATAGCCGGTAGCTTTCCACGGCGTCATAGGCATGGCGCTCGGGCCAGCTGGGAATATGCGCGATCACATACCAATCGCCCATGAAGCGGGGCAGGTCCACGTGCTCGACCGGCGGCATGGGCGCGGGCGCGGCGCACCCCGTCAACACGCCGACCACGCCGGCACACAGCGCGCGCAACAGGGCGGGCCTCATGATGGACGCGTGAACCGGTAGTGGCCCACTCCCCATTGTTGTCCGTCGTCATAGCCGAAGAGTTCCGCGCAAGCCATCCAGAACATGCGCCAGCGCTGGTTCCACAGGCCGGCGTGCGGCCCGTAGGCCTGGGTCAGCACGGACTTGGCCTGTTCGCGTCGGGCGTCCTGGTTGGCCAGCCAGTGGTTGGCCGTGCGCGCGTAGTGCGTGCCGTTGAGAAACCATTTCGCTTCCAGCTGCAGATCCCGCTGGAAGTGCAGCAGCGTATCGGCCGCCGGCATGATGCCGCCCGTGAAGAAATGGCGGCCCATCCAGTTGCCGGCGCCGCCGGTTTCGAACGGATAAGCCCGTTCGCGGTGGGCGAAGATGTGCACGAACAGTTTGCCTCCGGGACGCAGCCATTGGCCGATGCGCGCCATCAGGTCCTGGTAGTTGCGCATATGTTCGAACATCTCGACCGATACGCAACGGTCGTACGCGCCAGCGGGCAGCGACAGCACGTTCACGTCGCAGGTGATGACCTGCACATGCCGCCAGCCGCGTTCGCGGCAGCGTGCCTCGATGTGCTGGCGTTGGGTTGCGGAGTTTGAGACTGCGGTGATGCGGGCGTTGGGAAAGTGTTCGGCCATCCACAGCGTCAGCGAGCCCCACCCGCAGCCCAGTTCCAGGATGTCCTGGCCGTCGGCCAGTTCTGCGCGTTCGGCATACAGGCTCAGCATCGCAGCCTCGGCCGCATCCAGCGTCTCGGCGCCCGTCGGGTAATAGCAGCTGGAATACTTCATGCGCGCGCCGAGGCAAAGCTGGAAGAACGTGGTGGGCAGTTCGTAGTGCTGCGCGTTGGCGGCGTCGGTGTGGATCGCGACCGCGCTCGCGCGCAAGCTGGCGATCAGTTGCTGATCGCGCGCTGTCCAGGCGTCGATGCCGCCGGCGTATTCCTCGGCCAGGCGCTCGGCGCACAGGCGGCGTATTCCCAGGCGCAGCAGCGCGTCGGGCACAAGGCCGCGTTCGGCCAGGCCAAGCAGGCCGGGGGCGGGGCGGTCAACGGCGAGGGGAGTGTCGTGCAGGGTCGCGGTCGTCATGGCGTGCCTCGTCAGGATTTGGGAAACCACGGAAAGAAAGCCGATGTGCGGCGCTGGTACTCGCGGTAGTCGTCGCCGCGTGTGCGCAAGGCCTGCTGCTCGGTAAAGGGGATGCCGCTGATCCAACGCAGGAACACATACATCAGCACGGGCCCCAGCCAGGACAGCCAGGCCAGGGGCGAACCCCAGGCCAGCGCCACGTAGCCGAACCAATGGCACCATTCGAAGAAATAGTTGGGATGCCGCGAGTAGCGCCACAGGCCATCGCGGCAGGTCTGGCCGCGATGCGCCGGGTCATCGCGAAAGCGATCCAGTTGGCGATCGGCGACCACCTCGCCGGTCAATGCCGCCAGCCAGACGGTAAGGCCCAGCGCGACGGGCAGGCCCTGCGCCGGGCTGGCGCCAACCGCCAGGAACGGCAGGCTGAACAGCATCACCAGGCCGGCCTGGAACATGAACAGGCCGAAGAATTTGCCTTGATGGCCGTGCCAGCGCTCGCGCAGCGCGCGGTATCGGCCGTCTTCCTCCTGGCGCACGCGCCGCCACAGATGCGAGGCCAGGCGCAGGGACCACACGCCGGCCATCACGGCCAGACAGGCCCGGGGCACCCAGGCCCCTTGCCCGGTGGCCGCGATCAGCAACGCGCTGCCGCCCATGCCCAACGCCCAGACCACGTCGACAATGCCCGCATTGGCATGGCGACGTTGCCAATGCCAGGCCAGCGCCATGGCGGCAACCATGAAGACCGCCATGGTCAGCCATTGTTGCAAGGGGCTCATGCCGCCTCCGGTACCCAGCGTTCACCCGTGCTGCGGGCGCCGGGATGCGTCAGCAGCAGGTGCGAGACGCCGATCGAACGTTCGCGGAAGCCGCCCTCGCAGTACGCCAGATAGAACTCCCACAGGCGGCAGAAGCGGGCGTCGAAACCTTGCGCCTTGACCTCGGGCAGGTGCGCCAGGAAGCGCTCGCGCCACGCCTGCAGGGTGCGGGCATACGACTGGCCGAAATCTTCCAGGTGCACAAGGGCCAGGTCGCAGGCGCGGGTTTTGGCGCGCAGCATGGCCTCGATGGAGGGGATGAAGCTGCCGGGAAAGATATGGCGCTTGATGAAGTCCACCGAGCCCAGCGCCTGCCGGTAGCGGTGGTCTTCGATGGTGATGGCCTGGATCAGCGCGCGGCCTTGCGGGTTGAGCAGGCTGGCGACCTTGCGGAAGTAGGTCTCCAGATACTGGGCGCCGATGGCCTCGATCATTTCGATGGAGACCACCTTGTCGTACTGGCCTTGCAGGTCCCGGTAGTCCTGCAGCACGACGCTGACGCGGTCCGCCAGGCCGGCGGCGCCGACGCGCGCGGCGGCCAGGTCATGCTGCTCGCGCGAGATGGTGGCGGTGGTGACGTGGCAGCCGTAGTGGCGCGCGGCATGGATGGCGAAGCCGCCCCAGCCGCTGCCGATTTCCACCACGCGGTCGCCTGGCCGCAACGCCAGCTTGCGGCAGATGGTGTCCAGTTTGCGCCGTGACGCGTCTTCCAGCGTGTCGTTCGCGTCCGCCCACAACGCTGACGAATACATCAGGTCCGGGGACAGGAATAGCGAGAAGAAATCATTGCCCAGGTCGTAGTGGGCGGCGATGTTGCGGCGGCTGCCCTCAGGGGTATTGCGGTTGCCGGCATGCCAGCGCTTGAGCGCCCACCCGGCCAGCCGCGCCAGCCCGGATTCCATGCCGTCCAGCGTATCGCGGTTGCGCACCAGCAGGCGCACCAGGCCGACCAGATCGTCGCAGGTCCACATGCCGTCGCCGTACGCCTCGCCGGCTCCGACACTGCCTTGCGTGGCGACGAGCCGGTAGAAGCCCATGTCCCTGACGGTCAGGCGCACAAGCGCCGCGCCGTCGCCCAGCGTCTCGCTGCCCAAGCTGTCTTCGATTGCCAGCCGGCCGCCGGTCAACTGCGAGAGGCCCGCAATCAGGCGCTTGCGCAGCAGGCGGTCCAGCGCGCTGACGGGGCGGCTTGTCGAGACGGCGGCGAGTTCGGATGGCGTCATGGCTTTCATTGCGGTTCTCCGTTGGGCGTGCGGGGATGGTCGTGGATGGGGTTGCGCTTGAGCCACAGGCGCAGGGCTTGCCAATGGATGCCGCCAATCACTTGCAGCGTCATCAGGGGAAAGCGCCACAGCAGGCGCGCCAGCGCCGCGCCGTCCAGCTCGCGGCGCTGCAGGGTCAGGTGGGCGTCGAATTGCGCCTGATCTTGCCGGCTGACGCGCATGTGAACCCGAAGATCCTCGCCCGGCGGGCTGAAGCGCCAGTCATACGCGCAGTCCATCGGCATGAAGGGCGACACATGAAAGCGTTTGTCGAAGCGCCAGATCAAGGATTCGTCCTGCCGTTCGGCGGTATCGGCCGGCAGCACGATGCAGTGGCGCTGCTTCCAGGGGGTGTTGGTGATTTCGGCCAGAATGGCGGCCAGGGTCACGCCGTCGGCTTCGTAGCAGTAGTAGAAGCTGACCGGGTTGAAGACATAACCTGCATAGCGCGGATGCGCCAGCAGCCGGATCGGCCCGTCGGGCGCATTACGCATCGTGGCGCGCAGGCGCGCGCGGACCGCCTGCGCCAGCGGCCGGCCCGAGGCGCCGTCCAGATAATCGCTGCGCCGCCATTCGGCCAGGTTGCGCCGATTGGCTGACCACAGCCAGCGGTGCTGGAAGACCTGATCGATTTCGTCCAGATCCAGATACAGCTGCGCCATGCGGTAGCTGAAGCCGTGCGGGTGCGGCACGTGGCGCCTGTGCGTCACGCGGCCTTCATAGAGGGCGCTTTGGGGAATCATGCCGCCGCCCGAGACAATGGCGCGGCCCGCGACTGGATGCCGCGCACCACGTCCAGCGCGCTGGCCACGCCGTCTTCATGAAACCCCCAGCCCCAGTACGCGCCCGCATACCAGGTGTGGCGATGGCCGGAGACCTCCGCGCGGCGCGCTTGCGCGGCGACCGACGCCAAGGTGTAGACCGGGTGGTGGTAGCGCATGCGGGCCAGCACATGCGCGGGGTCGATGGCCTCGCTGCGATTGAGCGTCACGATGAAGGGCAGGCGCGAGGACAAGCCCTGCAGCAGGTTCATGCAGTAGCTGACGGAACAGGGCGCGGACGGATCCGCCGGTACGTAGGCGTTCCAGGCGGCCCAGGCCTTGCGTCGATGGGGCAGGAGGCGGGCGTCGGTGTGCAGCACCACGTCGTTGTCCTGGTAGGGAATCGCGCCCAGCACCTGGCATTCGGCAGGCGTCGGGTCCCCCAGCAGCTTGAGGGCCTGATCGCTGTGGCAGGCGAAGACCACTTCGTCGTAATGCGGCTGGCCGTCGGGCGAGGTGACCACCACGCCTGTCGCCTGGCGCATGACCTTGTGCACCGGGCAGTTCAGGCGCTCAAGCACGTTCCACCGTTCGCGCATGGCACGGATATAGGTGCTGGATCCGCCTTGCACGACGCGCCATTCGGGTCGTTCGCTGACCTGCAGCATCTGGTGGTTGGCCATGAACTGCACCAGATAGCGCGCGGGAAAATCCAGGATGCTCGCCGCGGGCGACGACCACAGCGCAGACGCCATGGGAATCAGGTGATCGGTCCGGAATGCGCTGCCATAGCGGTGCAGGGCAAGGTAGTCGCCCAGCGTCGGGCCGGGATCTTCGGTGGCCAGCAGCGCGGGCGACTCGCGGTAAAAGCGCAGCAGGTCGCGCACCATGCCCAGGAAGCGCGGTGACACCATATTGCGGCGCTGGCAGAACAGGGTGTCAAGCGAGGTCGCGTTGTACTCCAGCCCGCTCGCCTGCTTGTGCACCGAGAAGCTCATGGTGGTGGGTTGCGACGGGACGCCAAGCTCGTCCAGCAAGGCCGTGAAATGCGGATAGTTGACCGGGTTGTGCACGATGAAACCGCTGTCCACGGCATAGCGCCGGCCATCCTGCTCCACCGAATGGGTATGGGTATGGCCGCCCAGATAGTCGTTGGCCTCGTACAGCGTCACGTCATGGTCGCGGCCCAGTTTCCAGGCGCAGACCAGACCCGCGATGCCGGAACCGATGATGGCGATGCGCATGGTCATTCCTTGCCGCGCGCCAGCACCCAGGCCGGCACGGGTTTCAAGTCCCAGATCAGGCCGGCGGCCGCCAGCAGGCGCAGGCCATACCAGGTGATGTCGATCTCCCGGGCGCGGAAACCCTGGCGGGCCGAGCCGGGGTAGAAATGGTGGTTGTTGTGCCAGCCTTCGCCAAAGGTCAGTAGCGCCAGCCAGGCGTTGTTGCGGCTGTCGTCCAAGGTGTCGTAGCGGCGTTTGCCGTAGCGGTGCGCCAGCGAATTGATGGTGACCGTGGCATGGAACAGCACGACGGTCGAGATGAAAAAGCCCCACACCAGCATCTGCGGGCCGCTGGTGCCCAGCCCGGGCGCCAGGCGTTCCAGCACCGCGCCCAGCGCATAGCAGGCGAGCGCCAACGCGACGGGCACGGCGGCATCGAAGCGGTCCAGCCAGCGCAGTTCGGGGTAGCGGCGCAGGTCGGGAACGCGCGCCATGTCGGTGGCGAAGGCGCGCGGCGTCAGGAACCAGCCCATGTGGCTCCACCAGAAGCCATGGCGGGCGGGCGAATGCAGATCCTGTTCATCGTCGGCGTGGCGGTGATGGTGTCGGTGGTGGGCCGCCCACCACAAGGGACCGCGCTGGGCGCACGAGGCGCCCAGCACCGCAAAGGCCAGCTGCACGCCGCGCGAGGTGCGGAAGGTGCGGTGCGAGAAATAGCGGTGATAGAAACCGGTCAAGGCGAACATGCGCACGGCGTACAACGCCGCCGCCACGGCCAGGGCCACCGGTGAGAAGCCCGTCCATAGGGCGCCCAGGCAACCCGCGTGCAGCAGGGCGAAGGGCAGCGCCCGCGCCCAGTCGATGCGGCCAGGGTCGCCCTCAGGCGCACCGTCGGCCTGGGTGTCTACCCAACGGCGTATCGAGGCGGTCCAACCAGTGAATTCGGGGCGCATCATCGTGTCCTGTTCGAGACGTGCAGGGATATACGGGTGCGGACGCGCATCGGATGCACTGGTGGAAACCCTAGTCGCAGCCGTCGGTCTGCGGCAGGGTCGATAGAGGCGGGGCGGGGGACGCGGCGACGAATGCGCTCAGGTCGTCCAGTACCGGCGCGCGCCAGCGCAGCGGCCGCGCCAATGCGCCGACCAGCAGCTTGTGGCCCAGCCCGGGGTATTCGACCAGGCGCGCGCAGGCGCCGGCTGTGCGCAACGCCCGCGCCAGGCTGGCGCTGTTGCGCTGCGGGTCGACCGTGGTGTCCGCCGCGCCGGTCAGCAGCAGGCCCGGGGGCGCTGCGGCGCTGACGTGGTGGATGGGCTGCGAATCCGCCGGCGTATCGGGAAACTGGAACACCGGCCGGACGTCGCGCGCGACGATGGGCAGGAAGTCGTAGGGGCCTGCCAGCCCGATCCAGCCGGCCAGCGTGCCGGGGGCGGTGCCGGCGCCTCGCAGCCAGCGCGGGTCCAGCGCCAGCATGGCGGCGATATAGCCGCCCGCGCTGTGCCCGGCCACGAAGACCCGGCCAGGGTCGCCGCCGTAGCCGGCGATGTGCTGCTGCGTCCAGGCGACGACCTGGGCGGCGTCTTGCAGGAAGGTCGGGTAGCGGGCTTCCGGGTAAAGGCGGTAGTCGGCGATGACGGCGACGATGCCGCGCGAGGCCAGCGCATCACCCGCGAACCGGTAGTCGGCCCGGTCGCCGCTGCGCCAGCTGCCGCCATAGAAGAACACCACCACTGGCGCCCGGTCCGCGTCCGGCGGGGCATAGATGTCCAGGCGCTGGCGCGGCAACGGACCGTAGGCGACGTCGGGTGTAGCCCGGTTGGCGGCGTCGGGCACGGCGCCGTTCAGCAGCGTCAGGGGGGAGCAGGCGGCCAGCAAGACCAGCACGGCGAGCGCCAGGCTCGCGACCAGCAGGATGTCGAGCAGGCCGCGGGGGGCGGCGCCTGTCCAGGAAGGCATGGGGTGCTCCGCAATGGGGACACCCCTCTATACGGGCCGGGGCCCGCGCTGGATGCAGGTCAGATCTTCAGGACGTCGCCGCTCATAATGACCGGGCCCGTGGGCGCACCGGTGGGCGAACCGCCCGGCGGCTCAAGCGTGATGGCCAGTTGCTGGATGCCATCCAGGCCCTGGGCGCGCCGCAGTGCGGTCTGGCCCTCGGGCGACACCAGGCCGACCGATTGCGGCGCCTGGCCGGGAGGAATGACCCACAGTTCCAAGGCCTTGTCGCCGGCGCGTGTGGCCAGATTCTGCAGCGCGTGGATGTGCAGGCCGCCGGCTTCGTCGGCGCGCACCACCAGCATGGCTTGCGCTTCGGGGCTTTGCAGCACGGCCATCAGTTGCGCCCGGGCGGCGCGGTCGACCTGCGTGGGATAGACGATGACGCCGGCCACCAGCAGGGCGGCCAGCGCGCCGCTGGCGACGCGCCAGAAGGCCAGGCCCCGCCACCACGGGGCGGCCCCGGGCCGCAAGCCGGATTCGATGGCGCGCCAGACGCGCCGGGGCGGCGTCTTGGGCGGCAGCGACCAGAGCAGGGGATAGATGTCGCCCTCCCACTCGCGCACTTGCCGTCGCAGGTTGGCGTCGGCGGCCATCAGCCCCTCGACGCGGGGGCGCCCGCCGCCGCGCCCGCCGCCGCCCCCCCACTCCGCCGCCA
>NZ_JBYOKH010000078.1:0-22552 GCF_057799415.1 Achromobacter sp. 18P8.1.1
CGACAAGGCGGCCAGCGCATCGCGCCGGGCGTCCAGCCAGGCTTGGCCGGGACGCACCCACGAAGGCTCGGCACTTGCCAGCGCCAGGCTGTACTGGGCCTCGCGGCCGGCCGCCAGCGCTTCGGCGGCCAAGGCATGGCGCCGTGGCCCGCCCGCCGCGACTGCGCGCCATTGTTCGCGCAGCGCCGCCAAGGCCCGATCCGCTTGCGGGCCGATGCTGACGGGCCAGACGCGGGTGAACATCAGGTACACCACCGCGTTGCCCAGCAGGATGCCGATGGTGCGGTCACGGGCAATGGTCAAGTCGAAACCGGGACCGGGCCCCTGGATGACGCACAGGAAGAAAGCGAAGGCGATCTGGAAGCCGGCATAGGCGATGGCGGGTGGCCCCACCGCGATCCAGGCCGACAGCGCCGCCGCCGCGGATACCAGCGCCAGCAGCGCGGCGACGGAATCCATGTGCGGCACGACGAAGACGATCGCCGCCGTGCCTGCCACCGCGCCGATCACGCAGCCGGCCAGCCGCAGGCGCAACTTCTGCACGGTCTCACCGGCGGTACCCAGCGAAACGATGTAGCAGGTGATGACGGCGGTGTGGATGCCGGGCCAGTCCAGCAGCGTGTACAGCAGATAGCAGAACATGGCCGCACCGGTGGTCTTGAGCGCATAGGCCACATGTTCCGGATTGTTGCGGGCGTCGGGCAGGAAGAAACCGGCCTTGGGCTTGGCGGCGGCGCCCTCTTCCTGCGTCTCTGCTTCGGCAGGCGGCACGGCGAAGTGCTTGATGGCGTCGCACAGTTGCCCGCAGGCCACGCGTGCGGCCGGCGCCAGGGCCACGGCCGGCAGCGGGTCCGGTTCGATATCGACGGGATAGCCGCCCTGCTCCAGCATCGCCGCCATCTCGTCCAGCGTGCGGGCGAGCGGCTGGGCGAGTTCGCCGGGCAGCCCCGGGCCGTCCGCGTCGCGCAGCACGTCGATGGCAAGCAGGATGGCGACACTGGAGGCCGCGGCCTGGCCCAGCGCAGCGGCGTCGTGGCGCGTGGTGGTGCCTTCCACGACCGACAGCTTGAGCCAGGTCAGGATCTGCTTATTGCCGTCCTGCAAGGCCTGGCCAAACGCCGGCTCCGCGTCCTTGCCTTCGCGCAGCCGTCTCGCGCCCAGCCGCAGCCGGCGCGCCAGGCTGGCGCAGGTGAGCCGGCGCGGCGACGGCGCGGCCACGACGCTGACGATGATGGCCAGGCCGACCGGGATCGCCACCATGAGCCACGCGTACAGCAGGATGCGCGTGCTGGCCTCGCCAATCGGAACGCGGCCCATCTGGTCCAGCCCGAAGCCGACGACCATCGCGATGATGGCGCCCACCGGGCGCAGCTTGCTGGCGGATGTCAGGTAGAGCAGGCCGGCCGACAGCACGGCCATGGCGGAAACCCGCAGCAGCGGGTAGTCGATGCTGGCCTGGGTCACAAGCAGGACCAGACCGATCACCAGCGTGACTAGCACCAGCATGGCGCCGGCCAGCACGGCGTTGGTGACGCGGTCGGGCCGGATCAGGAAGAACACGATGTAGACAGACAAGGCGGCTTCGGGCGTGCCGTAAGCGCTGGCGACCAGCGCGGTGAGCGCGCAGATGACGGTCACGCGCAGGGTCATCTCGGCCCGGCCAGGGAACGGCGCGAGCCACTGCATCAGCTCGCTCCCGCGCGGAAAGCCGGCGTCAGCGGCAGGCCGGCCCATGGCGGACCTCGATCATGGCGCTTGCGCCCATGCGCACCAGCTTTTGCGGCGGTTCCTCGATCTCGACGCGCACGGGAAAGCGCTGCGCCACCCGCACCCAGTTCACCGAACGCTGCACCAGCGGCAGGGCATGCGGCACGTTGATGCGTTCGCCGTCGAGCACGCCGGCGCCGATGCCTATCACCTTGCCCCGCATCGCCTGCGAGCGGTCGATCATCGAGTAGACGGTGGCGCAATCGCCTTCGCTGATGCGGGCCAGGTCGGTCTCGCGGAAGTTGGCGACTGCGAACCATTCGTCGGACGCCACCAGCGTGAACAGGGACTGGCCGGGCGCCACGGTTTCGCCGGACAGCACGCCCAGGCCGGTCACATAGCCGTCGTGGGGCGCCCGCACGACCGTTTCGCCCAGCGAGTGGCGCGCACGCGCCAGAGCGGCTTGCCTGGCCTGTACGGCGGCCTGGGCCTCGGCCTCGTCGCCAATGGTGCTGGCGGCGGCCGCCTGTTGCTGCTGCGCCTGCTTGAGAGAGACTTCGGCGTCGCGCAGCGCGACCTGGGACTGGTCGTACTGCTGGGTCGGGATGTAGCCCTGTGCCGCCAGCGGCGCCAGCCGCTTCACGGTGCGCGCGGCCAGCGCGTGGTTGGCCTCGGCCCGGCGCAGCTGTTCGTCGGCCACGCTGGAGTTGGCGCGCTCGACAATCAGCGCACGGCGCCGGGTTTCCAGCGAGGCCTGGGCCATGGCGAGGTCGGCCTCGGCCTGCCGGACGGTCAGGCGATACGGTTCAGGGTCGATTTCGAACAGCGTATCGCCCTTGGCCACGTGCTGGTTTTCCTTGACGGGCAACGAGACCAGGCGGCCGCCGACGGGCGTGGCGACGTGGACAAGATCGGCGTCGATGGTGGCGTCGTCGGTGGCCGGGTAGTGCGAAGATCGATACGCGGCGTAGCCCAGGGCGGCGATGCCGATGGCGATGATGGCCAGCGCGATCAGGCGGCCGCGCGCGACGGGGGTGGAGGTGCCGGCGAGTTTCATGGAGTCACCTTGTTCCCAGCGCCCAGAACAGCACCGCTACGGTCAAACCGATCGCACTGCAGACGGACAGTTGCAGCGGCACCTTGCGGTTCCAGCCGGTGGCGACGAAGACGCGGTGGGCAACCAGCGCTGCCGCGACGCCGACCAGTCCGGCCATCAGCCACCGGGGGAAATACGCGCCGAAGATGATGTAGGACGGCGCGCCGCCGAAGCTGCATGCCTGCAGGGCCAGGGCCGCAGCCATGGCAACGGCAACGCGAAGGAACGGCGGCAGTCTAGGCATGGCGTGTGGGCACGGTCGCCTGTGTCGGAATACTGCCGCCGAGGATAGCACTGCAAGACGGCGGCCGTCCCCAGGGCTACCCCTTCCTATTCGATCGACACCAGTTCCGCGCCTTCGGTGACTTGGTCGCCTACGCCGTAGAACACTTCCCCGACGCGGCCGTCCGCCGGCGCCGAGATCGTGTGCTCCATCTTCATGGCTTCCATGACCAGAAGCGGCTGGCCCTTTTCGACCGTGTCGCCCGCCTTGACCGAGATCGAGATGATCTTGCCGGGCATGGGCGCGGTCAGGCCGCCGCCGTGTTCGCCCTGCGTGTCCTGGGCGTGCGCCAAGGGGTCGTAGAGCTCCAGCACGTGCACGCCGCCTTCGCCGAAGACGTGGGCGCGGTCGGCATGCAGAACGACCGTACCGGCGTTCTCATGGCCCGCCAGCGTGATGCGCAGGCCGTAGGCCAGGTTGGGGTTGGCGCTGGCATGCGAACGCCACAGGAAGGGTTGCGGGCCCGAGCCGGCATCCAGCGTCCAGGCGCCGCCTTGGCGGGCGACGGTCACGCGACGCGTCTCGCCGTTGTCCACCCACTGCAGATGGCGCTGGTATTGGTTGCCCAGGCGCCAGCCGTCGCGCGCGTCCCAGGGGTCGGACGGCCCCTTGCCGGCGGTTTGCAGGCCGGGTTGTGCCAGGCCCTGGCGCACCAGCACGGCGGCCGAGGCCAGCGCCAGTGTGGCCGTGCTTGCGGCCTGCGGTTCCGGCAGCAGCGTGGCGCGCTGGCGCTCGATCAGGCCCGTGTCCAGGTCCGCGGCGGCAAAGGCGCTGTCTTGCATCAGGCGCGACAGAAACGCCACATTGGTCTGCACGCCCACGGCCTGCGTCTGGGCCAGCGCCTGGAGCATGCGGGCGCGCGCCTGGTCGCGGTCGGCGCCGTGCACGATCAGCTTGGCGATCATGGGGTCGTAGAACGGGGTGATCGTGTCGCCCGTGCGCACGCCGCCGTCCACGCGGACGTCGCCGTTGGCAAACGCGGTGTGCGGCGGCAGGCCCAGGTAGGCCAGCGTGCCGATCGACGGCAGGAAGCCCTTTTCGGGGTTCTCGGCGTAGATGCGGGCCTCGATGGCGTGGCCATTGATGCGCAGGTCTTCCTGACGCGCCGGTAGCGGCTGGCCGGCGGCCACGCGCAACTGCCATTCGACCAGGTCGTGGCCCGTGATCATTTCGGTGACCGGGTGCTCCACCTGCAGGCGCGTGTTCATTTCCATGAAGTAGAAGCGGCCATCCGGTTCGGAGATGAACTCCACGGTGCCCGCGCCCACGTAGCCCACGGCGCGCGCGGCGGCCACGGCGGCTTCGCCCATGGCGCGGCGGCGTTCTTCCGTCATGCCGGGCGCCGGCGCTTCTTCGATCACCTTCTGGTGGCGGCGCTGCACCGAGCAGTCGCGTTCGAAGAGGTAGACGCAGTTGCCGTGCGTGTCCGCGAACACCTGGATTTCAATGTGGCGCGGCTTTTGCAGATAGCGTTCGATCAGCACGCGGTCGTCGCCGAAGCTGGAGGCGGCTTCGCGTTGGCAGGACGCCAGCGCATCCAGGAACGCGCCCGACGATTCCACCACGCGCATGCCCTTGCCGCCGCCGCCGGCGCTGGCCTTGATCAGCACCGGATAGCCGATGCCGTCAGCCTGGGTCTTCAGGAATTGCGGGTCCTGGTTGTCGCCGTGATAGCCCGGCACCAGCGGCACACCCGCTTTCTCCATCAGCGACTTGGCGGCGGACTTGCTGCCCATGGCGGCGATGGCGGACGCGGGCGGGCCGACGAACGAGATGCCCGCCTTTTCTGCGGCTTCCGCGAACGCTTCGTTTTCCGACAGGAAGCCGTAGCCCGGGTGGATCGCGCCCGCGCCGGTGTCGATCGCGGCCTGCAGGATGGCGTCGGCGCGCAGGTAGCTGGCGCGCGGTTCCGGTCCGCCGATGTGCACGGCCTGATCGCAGGCGGCCACGTGGCGCGCGTCGGCGTCCGCGTCCGAATAGACGGCGACGGTGCGGATGCCCATACGGCGGGCGGTGGCGGCGACGCGGCAGGCGATCTCTCCGCGGTTGGCAATCAGCAAAGTGTCGAACATGGATGTCATCCTGGCTGTAATTCTTCTTGAACTGCGGTGCTGCGGGGCAAGGGCGAACGCCCTACATCCGGAACACGCCGAACTTCGTGTCTTCAATAGGCGCGTTCAGCGCGGCCGACAAGGCCAGGCCCAGCACGCGGCGCGTATCGGCCGGCGCGATGATGCCGTCGTCCCACAGGCGCGCCGTGGCGTAGTAAGGATGGCCCTCATGTTCGTACTGTTCGCGGATGGGCGCCTTGAAGGCGGCTTCTTCATCGGCCGACCATTTCCCGCCGCGCGCTTCGATGCCATCGCGCTTGACCGTGGCCAGCACGCTTGCAGCCTGTTCGCCGCCCATCACCGAGATGCGGGCGTTGGGCCACATGAACAGCATGCGGGGCGAATACGCGCGGCCGCACATGCCGTAGTTGCCGGCGCCGAACGAGCCGCCGATCAGCACGGTGAACTTCGGCACGGCGGCGGTCGCCACCGCCGTCACCATCTTTGCGCCGTGGCGCGCGATGCCTTCGTTCTCGTATTTGCGGCCCACCATGAAGCCGGTGATGTTCTGCAGGAACACCAGCGGGATCTTGCGCTGCGCGCACAGTTCGATGAAGTGCGCGCCCTTTTGCGCGGACTCGGAAAACAGGATGCCGTTGTTGGCGACGATGCCGACAGGCATGCCCTGGATGTGGGCAAAGCCGGTCACCAGCGTGGGGCCGAAACGCGCCTTGAATTCGTCGAATTCGGACCCATCCACGATGCGCGCGATGACTTCGCGCACGTCGTAGGGCTTGCGCGTATCGGCGGGGATGATGCCGTTTAACTCGCTGGGATCGAAGCGCGGTTCGCGCACGGGAATCGTGGCCAGCGGCGCGGGCTTCTTGCGGTTCAGGCGGGCCACGGCGTTACGCGCCAGTTGCAGCGCATGCATGTCGTTGGCGGCTAGGTGGTCCACCACGCCGGACAGGCGCGTGTGCACGTCGCCGCCGCCCAGGTCTTCGGCGCTGACTTCTTCGCCCGTGGCGGCCTTCACCAGCGGCGGGCCACCCAGGAAGATGGTGCCCTGGTTCTTCACGATGATGGATTCATCGCTCATGGCGGGCACGTAGGCGCCGCCGGCGGTGCACGACCCCATCACCACGGCGATCTGCGAAATGCCCTGCGCGGACATCTGCGCCTGGTTGTAGAAGATGCGGCCGAAGTGTTCGCGGTCGGGGAACACTTCGTCTTGCTGCGGCAGGTTGGCGCCGCCCGAGTCCACCAGGTACACGCAAGGCAGATGGTTCTGCGCGGCGATCTCTTGCGCGCGCAGGTGCTTCTTGACCGTCATCGGGTAGTACGTGCCGCCCTTGACCGTGGCGTCGTTGCAGACGATGACGCATTCGGTGCCCGACACGCGGCCGATGCCGGTGATGACGCCTGCGCCCGGCGCGTCGCCGTCGTACATGTCGTGGGCCGCCATCGGCGACAGTTCCAGGAACGGGGTGCCCGGATCGATCAGGTTCTCGACGCGGTCGCGCGGCAGCAGCTTGCCGCGCGCCACGTGCTTGGCGCGCGCGGCTTCGCTGCCGCCCAGCGCAGTCTGCGCCAGCTTCTGATTCAGATCATCCAACTGCGCCTGCATGGCACGCGCGTTGTCGGTGAAGTCCTGCGACCGCGGATTGATGCGGGATTCGATGATGGGCATGGGGTTCCACCCGTCCTGCTTGATTGGAATTTGAAGGCGCTCGTAGAGCGGGTTGTCTCGCTGCCCGGTTGCTCCGGGCATTCTTGTCGATGTGGGTTTTCGTTGCGCCTTTTCCGATCTGGCCCGCGACCGACCCGTCGCGTCCGGTGGCCATGAGAGAAAAGGCGCAGCGAAAAACCACGGGAAGGCGGACGCCTGTCCGCCTTCCCGCGTGTCGTCAGACCATCTCGATCGCCATCGCGACGGCTTCGCCGCCGCCGATGCACAGCGTGGCGACGCCGCGCTTGCCGCCGGTCTTGCGCAGCGCGCCAACCAGCGTGGCCATCAGGCGGGCGCCCGATGCGCCGATCGGGTGGCCCAGGGCGGTGGCGCCGCCGTTGACGTTGACCTTGTCATGCGGCAGCTTGAAGTCGGTCATGGCGGCCATGGTGACCACCGCGAAGGCTTCGTTGATCTCGTACAGGTCCACGTCCTCGGCCTTCCAGCCGGTCTTGGCGAACAGGTTCTTCAACGCGCCCACGGGGGCGGTGGTGAACCAGCCCGGCTCTTGCGAGTGCTGGCTGTGGGCCACGATGCGGGCCAGCGGCTTGACGCCGAGTTTCTCGGCGGTGGAGGCGCGCATCAGCACCATGGCGGCGGCGCCGTCGGAGATCGACGACGAGTTCGCGGCGGTGATGGTGCCGTCTTTCTTGAACGCGGGCTTGAGCGTGGGGATCTTTTCCGGCATGGCCTTGGTGGGGGCTTCGTCGGTGTCGATCACGGTGTCGCCCTTGCGGCCGGCGACCGTCACGGGGGCGATTTCCCACTTGAAGCTGCCGTCTTCGGTAGCGGCGCGGGCGCGGCGCAGCGATTCCAGCGAGAACGCATCCTGCTGCTCGCGCGTGAACTCGTACTTGGCGGCGCAGTCTTCGGCGAACACGCCCATGGCCTTGCCCTTGTCGTACGCGTCTTCCAGGCCGTCCAGCGCCATGTGGTCATACACGGTGTTGTGGCCGAAACGATAGCCCTGGCGCGCCTTCAACAGCAGGTAGGGCGCGTTGCTCATGCTTTCCTGGCCGCCTGCGACGACGACTTCGGCGCTGCCGGCCGCCAGCAGGTCATGGCCGAACATGGCGGCCTTCAGGCCCGAACCGCACACCTTGTGAATCGTGGTGCACGCCACGCCCAGCGGCAGGCCGGCGCCCAGCGCCGCTTGACGCGCGGGCGCCTGGCCTTGGCCGGCTTGCAGCACGTTGCCCATGATGACTTCGTCGACTTGCTCAGGCTTGATGCCAGCGCGTTCGATGGCGGCCTTGATGGCGACTGCGCCCAGCTCGTGCGCGGCCAGGCCGGACAGGCTGCCCAGCATGCCGCCCATGGGCGTGCGGGCGATGGAAACGATAACAATGGGATCTGACATGACTAGCTCCTGTGAGGGTCGGGACAGCGTCTGGGTATCGGCACTGCGCGGTTGCCCGAAGGGCGTTCCGGACGCAGGCGTCTGTCCGTATCGTAAGGGAAAAATTCTTCAATCCGGCCCTGCGCCACGTGGGCGCGGCAGGCCTGCCACCAATCCGGTTCCAGCAGGTCGGCGTGGTGGCGCATGAAGGCGCCGCGCACGCGCGCGTCGCCAAGCAGGAAGCGGCCGAATTCTTCGGGGAATACGTCGTTCGGTCCAATGGCGTACCAGGGTTCGGACGCCATTTCCGCTTCTTCGTTGGGGGCCGGCGGAATGCGCCGGAAGTTCATTTCGGTCATGCGCTGGATTTCGTCGTAGTCATAAAAGACGACCCGGCCCAACCGCGTCACGCCGAAGTTCTTGTAAAGCATGTCGCCGGGGAAGATATTGGCGGCGGCCAGCTGCCGGATTGCGTCGCCGTACTCGCGCACGGCGGGGTCCAGCAGCGCGTCGGACGCCTGGCGCAGATAGATGTTCAGCGGCGTCATCCGCCGTTCGATGTAGACATGGCGGATGACGACCGTGTCCCCGGTTTCTTCGATCAGGCTGGGCACCAGACGGCGTAGTTCGTCCAGCAAGGCGGGGGCGAAACGGCTGCGCGGCAGCGCCACCTGCGAATACTCCCAGGTGTCGGCCATGCGGCCCACGCGGTCGTGCAGCTTCACCATCTGGTACTTGCGGCGCACGGTGGCGTGGTCCATGCCGTCTTTGTCGATGCGGTCCTTGATCAGCTTGAACACGTACGGGTAGGACGGCAGCGTGAATACGCACATCACCATGCCCTTGATGCCGGGCGCGATGTCGAAGGCGTCGCGCGAGTGGGCAAGGTGGTGCAGGAAGTCGCGATAGAACAGCGTCTTGCCCTGCTTTTGCAGGCCGATCATGGTGTAGAGCTCGGCCTTGGGCTTGCGCGGCAGAAGCGTCGCCAGGAAGTTCACGACGGCGGCCGGCGTTTCCATGTCCACCAGGAAATAGGCGCGCGTGAAGCTGAACAGCGTGCTCAGGTCGTCCGCGCCCAGCAGCAGCGCGTCCAGCGACACCTGCCCCGCCGGATTGCGCGTGAGCGCCACGGCGAAGGGGTAGACGGTGGTCTGGTTGATCAGGCGTCCGACGATGTAGGCGCCCTTGTTGCGAAAGAACAGCGAGCCCAGCGCATGGATCTGGCAATCGCTGGCGATGCGCCGACCCACGTGGCGCGGCAACAGCGTGCGCAACTGCGCGACCGCGGCCCGCGCAAGCATCCGGGTGTCGCGCGGCAGGTCTTCGAATGGCAGCGCCAGGCCGAAGTCCGCCACCATGCGGATCAGGCTTTTTTCCAGGCCGTCGGTGGCCGGGTAGTACACGCGGTAGGACGGCGTGCTGCTGTCCAGGTAGTCGGTCGCAACCGCCGGACGCACGAAGAGGAAATCGTTGTGGAAGTAGTCGCGATGCAGCAGCCGGCACGACACCGAATTGAAGAAGGTCTCGGCGCATTCCGGCTGGCGGTGGTCGCCCAGCAGGCCGACGAATTCCTGCTTGATCTGCTGCCAGTAGGCCGTCTGGGCGTCGGTCAGGGCCGGCGCCGCTGCGCCATTGCCTCCGTTGCCGTTGAGGCTTGCCGCGCCCAGCGCGCCCTCGGGGCGGCCGCGCAGCACGCCTTCCAATTGGGTGGCGCATTCGCGCACCCGCATGTCGTAGTACTCGATGCGTTCGCGCGACAGGTGCTGGATGCCGTGCCAGTCGCCGGATTCGAACAAGGCCTTGGCGCGCTGCGCGCTGTAGCGAAACAGCGCGTAGTGGCGGTCGAACCCCGCCAGGATCAGCCG
This sequence comes from Achromobacter sp. 18P8.1.1, assembly GCF_057799415.1. Classification (NCBI taxonomy): domain Bacteria; kingdom Pseudomonadati; phylum Pseudomonadota; class Betaproteobacteria; order Burkholderiales; family Alcaligenaceae; genus Achromobacter; species Achromobacter sp. 18P8.1.1. The sequence continues at coordinate 10,071 of NZ_JBYOKH010000078.1, forward strand.
CGCGACGTCCAGCGGCGAGGGCCCCGGGGCGGGGGCCTGCTCGATATGCTGGACATCGGACATGCGGATCATGATGGGGTCCGGACGGCGGATCAGGCCGTTTCGTTGAACAGTTCGCGGCCGATCAGCATGCGGCGGATTTCGCTGGTGCCGGCGCCGATCTCGTACAGCTTGGCGTCGCGCCACAGGCGGCCCACCGGGTATTCGTTGATGTAGCCGTTGCCACCCAGGATCTGCACGCCTTCGCCCGCCATCCAGGTAGCCTTTTCGGCCGTGTACAGGATCAGCGCGGCGCAGTCCTTGCGGACCTGACGCACGTGCTCGGTGCCCAATTTGTCCAGGTTCTTGCCCACCTGGTAGCAGAAGGCGCGGCTGGCCTGCAGCGTGGTGTACAGATCGGCCACCTTGCCCTGGATCAGCTGGAATTCGCCGATGGCCTGGCCGAACTGCTTGCGGTCGTGGATGTAGGGGACGACGACGTCCATCACCGCCTGCATGATGCCCAGCGGGCCGCCGGACAGCACGGCGCGTTCGTAGTCCAGGCCGCTCATCAGTACGCGAACGCCGCCGTTGACCTGGCCCAACACGTTCTCTTCGGGAATCTCGCAGTCCTGGAACACGAGTTCGCCCGTGTGGCTGCCGCGCATGCCCAGCTTGTCGAGCTTTTGCGCAACCGAGAACCCTTTGAAACCCTTTTCCACCAGGAAGGCGGTGATGCCGCGCTGGTGCGCTTCGGGATCGGTCTTGGCGTAGACGACCAGCGTGTCGGCGTCCGGGCCGTTGGTGATCCACATCTTGGTGCCGTTCAGCACGTAGCGGTCGCCCTTCTTTTCGGCGCGCAGCTTCATGCTGACGACGTCGGAACCGGCGCCCGGTTCGCTCATGGCCAGGGCGCCCACGTGTTCGCCCGAAATCAGCTTGGGCAGGTACTTGGCCTTCTGGGCCGCCGTGCCGTTGCGGTTGATCTGGTTCACGCACAGGTTGGAGTGCGCGCCGTAAGACAAGCCCACGGAGGCGCTGGCGCGCGAGATCTCTTCCATCACCACCATATGGGCCAGGTAGCCCATGTTGGCGCCGCCGTATTCCTCGTCGGCCGTCATGCCCAGCACGCCGAGTTCGCCGAATTTGCGCCAGAGGTCCATGGGGAACTGATCGCTGCGATCGACTTCAGCCGCGCGGGGCGCGATCTCGGCCTGCGCGAAATTGCGCACGGCGTCGCGCAGCATGTCCAGGTCTTCGCCCAGGTCGAAGTTCAGGCCGGGAAGATTCATCGATGTCTCCGTGATAGTGGGTACTTACATTCTTATGGGCGCCTGCCATCGGCGCGATGCCGCCATCGGAGGGCTCATCATGCGCCGATCACGCATCGCTGCGCAATGATGCACCGCAAATATTACGTTTACGTAAACGTAAATTGGAGTCGGGTTATCCCTAGGAAATTGCATGTTTCCCAGGGAGCAACGCTGATTACTATTCGACCCTGTCCCTGAAATCCTGCGTCATTGCCTCGGAGTCTGCCGTGCTCGAACTATCCAATCTGGACGAAATTGTGGCGCTGCGGCGCGATATCCACATGCATCCCGAGCTTTGCTACGAAGAGCACCGGACAGCCAAGGTGGTGGCGGACACGCTGCGCAGCTGGGGCATCGAAACGCACACCGGCATCGCCAAGACCGGCGTGGTCGGGGTGATCAAGCACGGCACGTCGGACCGGGCCATCATGCTGCGCGCCGACATGGACGCCCTGCCCATGCAGGAAGAAAACCAGTTCGACCACCGGTCGCGCCACGACGGCAAGATGCACGGCTGTGGCCATGACGGCCACACCGCCATGCTGCTGGCGGCGGCCCGCCACCTGCAGACCGCGGGCGGTTTCGACGGCACGGTGTACCTGTGCTTCCAGCCGGCCGAGGAAGGCGGCGCGGGCGGACGCGCCATGATCCAGGACGGCCTGTTCACGCGCTTTCCCTGCGAAGCCGTGTTCGGCATGCACAACTGGCCGGGCCTGCCGGCGGGCTCGTTCGGCGTGTGCGCCGGCCCCATGATGGCGGCAGCCAACGGCTTCAAGATCACGGTCAAGGGCAAGGGCGGCCACGCCGCCGCGCCCCAGGATTGCGCCGACCCCGTGCCGGCGCTGTTCGCCATCGGCCAGTCGCTACAGACCATCCTGACCCGCAGCAAGCGGCCGCTGGACGCCGCCGTGCTGTCCATCACGCAGGTGCAGGCGGGTGGCACCGTCATCAACGTCATTCCGAATACCGCCTGGCTGGGCGGCTCGGTGCGTGCCTACAGCACGGACGTGGTGGACCTGATCGAACGCCGCATGAAAGAGATCGCCGGCAACATCGCTGCCGCGCACGGCTGCGAGGCCGACGTGTTCTTCGAGCGCCGCTACCCGGCGCTCGTCAACACCGTGGCCGAGACCGAGTTCTGCATGGGCGTCATGCGCGACGTGGTCGGCGAAGACCGCGCGCTGACCATCGAGCCCGCGATGGCCTCGGAAGATTTCGCGTTCCTGCTCCAGGAAAAGCCGGGCTGCTACGTGTTCCTGGGCAACGGCGACGGCGAGCACCGCATGGCCGGCCACGGCCTGGGCCCCTGCATGCTGCACAACGCCAGCTATGACTTCAATGATGCTTTGATTCCGGCGGGCGCGTCGTACTGGGTTCGCCTGGCGCAACGCTATCTGACGGCCTGACCGCCGCGCCTGCTTGATGTGTTTCCCGTTTCACGCTTTATCCAACGCAGTGCTACGCAACATCACTAGGACGATATGAAAAAGAAGACATTGCTGGTCAAGGCCGCGGGGGCGGCCCTGGCAATCGTGGCAAGCGGCGCCATGGCCCAAAGCTGGCCCGCCAAGCCCGTTACGCTGGTTGTGCCCTATACCGCCGGCGGCAGCGCCGACGCGATCGGGCGCCGCCTGGGCGACGTGCTGCGCAAGGAAGCCAACATCACCGTCATCGTTGAAAACAAGCCGGGCGCCGGCGCTTCCGTGGGCACGGATTTCGTCGCCCGCGCGCAGCCGGACGGCACCACCCTGCTGCTGGCTTCCACCAGCCCGCTGACGATCTTCCCGCATCTGGCCAAGACCAACTACGACCCGATGAAAGACCTGACGCCGGTGGCCAGCGTGGCCGTGGCGCCGGTCGCCATCGTGGCGACCAAGGCGTTGCCGGTGAAAGACTTCGCCGGCCTGGTCGAATACGCCCGCGCGCATCCCGAAGGCGTGCGCTACGGCACACCGGGCCAGGGCACCGTCGCCCACATCGGCATGGCCGCCGTCACCACGCAGACCAACACCAAGATGCTGCACGTGCCCTACCGCGGCAACAGCCAGGCGCTGACCGACGGGCTGGGCGGCGTGGTCGAACTGCTTGTCGTCAACAGCGACGTCGTGTTGCCGCACGTGGCCAGTGGCGCGCTGCGGCCGCTGGCCGTGATGGCCCCGCAACGCCTGGCCGCCTGGCCGGACGTTCCCACGATGGCCGAACTGAAACTGCCGCAGGCGCAGTACTACTCCAACTTCGGCGTGTTCGCGCCCGCCAACCTGCCGCCGACGGTGTCGCAACCGCTGCTGGCCGCGTTGAACAAGGCGGTTGCCAGCGCCGACTTCCAGGACCTGCTGGCCAAGTCCTACCTGCAGCCCGGCACGGCGTCGGGCGAGGCGTTCGCCAAGCAGGTGCAGGCCGAGTTCACGAACAACGCCCGCATCATCAAGGAAGGCAACATCAAGGCGGAGTGATCGGGATTCGCGGGCGGGTTGACGGGCGCCGCGTGCTCCACGCCGCCTACCCTTCCGCCCCGAACGGGACCGTAGGATGGGTGGAGCGCGAAAGACTGCGCGCCAGAACACAAACCCCCAACGCGCGTAACCCATCAAGCAGATGTGATTGCTTGGCAAGGTCCGCCACAACGCAACCTCCGTCCGATGGGTTACGCGCGCTGGGCAGCAGCGTCCTTCCCACGAAGCGCTCGCGCTTCACCCATCCTACGTGCCCCGGGGGCCGAACATGATTACCAGCATGCCGGCCAGGCACAGGCCCACGCCGAGCCAGTCGCTTGCGCTGGGGCGCACGCCGTCGACTGCCCACAGCCACAGCAGCGCCATGCCGATGTACACGCCGCCATACGCGGCGTAGACCCGGCCGGATGCGGTCGGATGCAAGGTGAGCAGCCACGCGAACAGCGCCAGGCTGGCCGCGGCGGGTGCCAGCAGCCAGATGGAATGGCCCTTGCGCAGCCACAGATACGGGAGATAGCATCCGACGATTTCGGCCAGCGCGGTCAGGATGAACAGCGCGACGGTCTGCAGGGCGCCCATGTCCGCGCCTTACGGCTTCTGCGCCAGCAGCACGCGGCATTCGCGCTCTTGCTGGGCAATCTCTTGCAGGGTGTCTTCGATGTCGCGGCGCTGCTGCTCCAGCGTGGCACGGTGTTGTTCCAGTACGCTCAGGTATTGGCGCAGCTGGACTTCGGTGTCCCCCGGACCGTCGTACATGTCGATCAGGGTCAGGATTTCGGACAGTTGCAGCCCCAGGCGCTTGCCGCGCAACGCCAGTTTCAGGCGCGTTCGGTCGCGCGGGCCGAAGATGCGGTTACGCCCCTCGCGCGCCGGGCTGACGATCCCCTGGTCTTCATAGAAGCGGATCGTGCGGGGCGTGACGTCGAACTCGCGAGAGAGTTCAGAGATGGTCCAGGTTGACGAGGGCATGCGACGTGTGGCAGTTTACGTAAACGTAAATTATGATGACTTGACGGTAACGTCAAGCGTGGAGCGAGAGGCGATGAACCCCAACGAACAGAAACTGCAGTACCCCTGGGCGGACTTCCAGCCCGAAGCCGGTCATGCGCATGTGGTGACGGACGGGGTCAAATGGATCCGTATGCCGCTGCCGTTCGCGCTGGATCATATCAACCTCTGGCTGCTGCGCGACAACATCGACGGCCGCGACGGCTGGACCATCGTCGACTGTGGCATCTCGCGCGACGAGGTCAAGGTGCTGTGGGAAGAGGTCTTCAAGAATGAACTTGAAGGCCTGCCCGTGCTGCGCGTGATCGTCACGCACATGCACCCCGACCATATCGGCCTGGCCCACTGGCTGTGCGAACGCTGGGATGCGCGGCTGTGGATGACCATGACGGACTTCATGGTGGCGTCCTTGTGGTCGTCGCGCCGCACCGAAGCCGGCGGCGGCCCCGGCGGCCAGTCGGCCGTCGAGCACTTCGCCCGCCACGGGTTGACCGACCCGGATGCCCAAGAGCAGATCCGCCAGCGCGCCAACTATTTCCCGAACCTGGTGCCGGCCGTGCCCGCGCGCTACACGCGCATCATGCATGGCGACCAGATCCGCATCGGCGAGCGCGACTGGCGCGTGATCGTGGGCTATGGCCATGCCCCGGAACACGCGTCGCTGCATTCGCCCGGCCTGAACGTGCTGATCTCGGGCGACATGGTGCTGCCGCGCATTTCCACCAACGTAAGCGTGTTCGACTACGAACCCGACGCCAACCCGCTGCCCCTGTACCTGCGTTCGCTGGACGGCTACGACGGCCTGCCCGACGACACCCTGGTCCTGCCCTCGCATGGCCGCCCTTTCACGGGCCTGCACGAGCGCATCGCGCAGCAGCACGAGCATCACCGCGACCGTCTGGCTGAAGTCCTGGAAGCGTGCGCCGTGCAGCCGCAGTCGACGTCCGACATCGTGCCCGTGCTGTTCAAGCGCAAGCTGGACCTGCACCAGCTGACCTTCGCCATGGGCGAGGCGCTGGCGCATCTGCACGCGCTGTATTTCGAAGGCAAGCTCAAGCGCGCCACCGGCGCCGACGGCATCGTGCGCTTCACGGCGGCGTGATCACAACGCAAGCCGGGTTGCGCCCGACGTTCTTGTGTGACGACCCTTGCGCATCATCGCCCATGCAATCTGCGCACGCGGCGGGGACGTAGGATGGGTGGAGCGCGAGAGTCCGTACGGAAGAACACCGGCCTCGAGCGCGCGCAACCCATCAAGCAACGATTGCGCTGTAGCTAACGTTGCCAAGCAATCATCGTTGCTTGATGGGTTGCGCGCGTTGTATATCGAGATGCTTGCGGCCGACGTCTCGCGCTTCACCCATCCTACGGAAAGGCCCGTCGTGGGTGGGTGGCGAATGTCCGGTCCGTTACCGCGTCGCGGTCGCCAGCCGCACGGCCAGGCCCACGAACACCAGGGCGGCGATGCGGTTCAGCCAGCGCTTGGCCGGCACCGAGCGCTGCAGCAATTCGCCGAACGCGCCCGAGAAGAACGCGATGGCGCCGAACACCAGCAAGGTCGACACCATGAACACCGCGCCCAGCTGCAGGGTCTGGATGCCGACCGGGCCCAGCGCCGGCGAGGTGAACTGCGGCAGGAAGGCGAAGAAGAACAGCAGCACCTTCGGGTTGGTCAGGTTCATGACGATGCCGCGGCGATACAGGGCGCCGGGCTTGAGCGGTTCGGGCGCCTTGCCGGTTTCCGATTCCACCGGCGCGCGCAGGATCTGCCACGCCAGATAGGCCAGATAGGCGGCGCCCGCCAGCTTCAATACCGTGAACGCCACCGGCGACGCGGCGAACACCGCCGCCAGGCCAAACGCCACGGCGGCCGTGTGGCCCAGCAGCCCGGTGCACAGCCCCAGCACGACCAACATGCCCGCCTTGCGTCCCCAAATGGCTGATTGCATCAGCACGAACAGATTGTCGGGCCCCGGGGTCAGGGCCAGCAGGACGGCAATGCCAAAAAACGCGATCAGGGTATCGAAGGGCAGCATGGGTTTCGCCTGGAACGGGAAGGCTCCGGTCAGCCGGAGAATGGCATCATAAGGGCAAAATCCACCCGGCTCATTCGCGCCGACAACCGGAGAGAGACCCACACCATGGCCGCAAACCCCACGCCGGACTCGCCCGTCCGCGACGATGACGACGCCCGCCCGGACGCCGCGCTGGAGGCCTGGCTGCGCGCCCGCCACAGCTGCCGCGCCTTTCTGCCCGCCCCGGTGCCCCGCGCCACAATCGAGCGCATCCTGACGCTTGCGCAGCGCACGGCGTCCTGGTGCAACTGCCAGCCCTGGCAGGTGGCAATCACCGAGGGCGCCGGCACCGAACGCTTGCGCGCGGCGCTGCAGGCCCGGGCGGAGCAGGCTGGCGTCACCCCCGGCTTCACTCCGGACTTCCCCTTCCCCCGCGAATACCGCAACGAGTATCTGGCGCGGCGGCGCGAATCGGGCTTCCAGCTGTATGGCGCCGTGGGCGTGGCGCGCGGCGACCGCGAGGCCTACCGCCGTCAGGAAATGCGCAACTTCCAGCTGTTCGACGCGCCGCACGTGGCCATCATCACGACCGACGAGGCCCTGGGCGAATACGGCGCCATGGATTGCGGCGGCTATGTGGCGAACTTTCTGCTGGCGGCCCAGGCCAACGGCGTGGCCACCGTCGCCCAGGCGTCGCTGGCGATGTATCCCGAGGTGCTGCGCGAGGTGCTGGGCATCGACGCCGACCGCCGCGTCGTGTGCGGCATTTCCTTTGGCTACGCGGACGTCTCGCATCCCGCCAACAGCTACCGCACCCGCCGCGCCGACCTGCCGGAGGCCGTCGCCTGGGTCACGGCCTAGGGACAGGCCGCCTCGCGCCTGATATGGTTCACCCTATCCGCCCTTGTTCCGGCTTCGTTCATTCTTAAGCACTTTCCCTGAAGATGACCACCAAACACATCGATACGGTTTTGCAGCACGCGGGCACCGCCCCGTTCCATCCTGAAACCGGCACCGCGCCGGTGCCGCTGCCACCCATGCGCGCCAGCACGGTGCGCTTCGAGAACCTGGCCGCGCTGGAGCAGGCGCAGCGCACCAAGGCGGCCGGCGGCCGCGCCACCACCTACGGCCGCATGGGCATGGACACCCATGCCGCGCTGGAAGAGGTGTTCACGCAGCTGGAAGGCGGCACGCATTGCTATCTGGCCTCGTCGGGCCTGTCGGCGATGACGATGGTCATGATGGCGCTCTGCTCGGCAGGCGACCACGCGCTGATCTCCGACTGCGTGTACGGCCCGATGCGCGAACTGGACGATGCCGTGCTCAAGCGCATGAACATCGACATCACCTACTTCTCGGCCGACGAAGACCTGGAAGCGCTGGTGCAGCCCAACACGAAACTGCTGTATGTGGAGTCGCCCGGTTCGCTGTTGTTCGAAATGCTGGACATGGGCGCGATGGCCGCGTTCGCGCAGGACCACGGCCTGGTGCTGGCCACCGACAACACGTGGGGCTCGGGCTATATCTATCGCCCGCTGACGCTGGGCGCGCAGGTCTCGGTCATTGCCGGCACCAAGTACGTGGGCGGCCACTCCGACCTGATGCTGGGGGCGGTGGTCACCAACGACGAAGCAATCGCCAAGAAACTGAACCGCACGCAGTACGCGATGGGTTATTCCATCAGCGCCGACGACGCCTGGCTGGCGCTGCGCGGTGTGCGCACCATGCCGATCCGCATGGCCCAGCACGCGCGCCACGCGTTGCAGGTGTGCGAATTCTTTAAGAGCCGTCCCGAAACCGTGCGCCTGTTCCATCCGGCCTGGCCGGCGGACCCGGGCCATGCGTTGTGGCAGCGCGATTGCACCGGCTCCAACGGCATGCTGTCGGTGGAACTGGGCCTGTCGCCCGCGGCGGCACGTACCTTCGTGGACGCGCTGACCTTGTTCGGCATCGGCTTTTCCTGGGGCGGCTACGAAAGCCTGGTGCAACTCGTGTCGCCCAAGGACCTGTCCAAGCACCGCTATTGGGGCGAAGGCGACAATGCGTTGGTCCGCCTGCACATCGGCCTGGAATCGCCGGAAGACATCATCGCCGACCTGACCCAGGCGCTGGAAAAAGCCGCGGCGGTACGCGAGTAACGCCGCAGCCCGCGGCATGGCAGCCTGATGGTACGGCATCGCGCAATGCGCGCGACGCCGTGCGCTCAGACCGCCGTGGCGCGGATCCAGGCGCCGACGCGCGCGGCGATGTCGTCACTGTTGTCGTCCATCATCGGCATGTGGGAATTGCCCGTGATGCCCTGCTCCGCCAGCCGCCACACGTCCACCCGCGCACCGTGGCGCGCCAGCGAATCCGCATAGTCCTGGCCGGCGGCGCACAGGCGCTGCCACAATGGCGTGGCATCCAGATAGTCGCCATAGACGAACAGGAACGGCTTGTCCGCCACGGCGGCGGTGACCACGTCGCTGGAAAAGCCCGAGGGCTCGATGCCGATCACGCCGCGCACCAGATCCGGCCGCGCATGCAACGCGCGGTAGGCCACTTCGCCGCCATGGCTGTGCGCCATCACCAGGCACGGGCCCACGCGATCTAGCACGGCGCAAAAACCCCGCAAGGCCGCATCGTTGTTGCCCAGCCAGCGCGGCACCGCGTGGCGGATGAAGTCGTCGAACGCGTCGACGGGAAAGCGCTGCCCGGCGAACGCGCGCCGCGCCTCGAAATCCTCGGCGCGTCCGAAGCGGAACAGCGACCAGCTTTCTTCCGCGTTGCGGATGATGGGCGGCTCGGGCCAGACCTGCTGGAACGGGGCCCAGCCGGCGCGGCCGCGCTCCACGTTGTCCACCACATACACCGCATGGCCCTGGCGCAGGAAATGCTGCATCCACCCTGCCCGGCCGTCGGGCGTCTGTTCCCACATGGCGCCCGTCATGCCGCCGCCGTGCAGCAGCACGACGGGCAGCGGATGGGTGAGCCGGGCCGGAATGAAATACTGCACGTAGGCCTGTTCGAAGTGGTACAGGCCGTTCGGGTCATAAGCCAGCGACGCGGTCTGCGTGAAGGCAATGTCGCGCTGCGGCAGGCCGGCCACGCGCACGGGCTTGCCGCCGGCGTAGAAGCTGCCGAAGTCCGCCAGCGCGACGGGCTCCGAGGCGGACGACGGCCTGGCCGGCGTCATGGCTTGACCAGCGGGCATTGGCTTTCCGACAGCGGCCAGGCCAACGTGTCGCCGGGAATGGTGCGCACGATGTTGTAGTAGTCCCACGGCGCCTTGGACTGCTCGGGCGTCTTCACCTGCGCCAGCATCATGTCGCGCACCACCAGCCCGTCCTCGCGAATATGCGCGTTCAGGCTGAAAGGGTCGTCGATGGGCAGCGACTTCATCTTCGCCATCACGGCATCCGAATCCGCCGTGCCGGCGGCCTTCACCGCCTGCAGGTAATGCCGCACCGAGCTATACACGCCCGCCTGCAGGAAGGTGGGCGGGCGGCCGACGCGCGCTTCGAACTTCTTGGTGAAGGCGCGCGTGCCGTCGTTCATGTCCCAATACGATGGCACGGTCAGATAAGTCTTCTGCGCCGCTTGCAGGCCCAGGCTGTGCACATCCGTGATCAGCAGCAGCATGGCGGCCAGCTGCTGCGTGCCGCCGATGCCGAATTCCGCGGCCTGCTTGATGGCCGAGATGGTGTCGCCGCCCGCATTCGCGATGGCGATGATCTGCGCCTTTGAGCCCTGCGCCTGAAGCAGGAACGAGGCGAAGTCAGAGGCGTTGAGCGGGTGGAACACCGTGCCCACCACTTCGCCGCCATTGGCTTTGACGACGGTTTCGGTGTCGGCCGCCAGTTGCTTGCCGAAGGCGTAGTCGGATGCCAGGATGAACCAGCGCTTGTTGCCTTCCTTGACGACGGCGGTTGCCGTGCCGCGCGACAGCGCATAGGTGGTGTAGGTCCACTGCACGCCATACGGCGAGCATTGCGCTTGCGACAGCGCGGTGGTGCCGGGGCTGGAGAACAGCACCAGCTTCTTCTTTTCGCGCGCGATGCCTTGCACCGCTAGCGCGACGGACGAATTGGGCACGTCCACCACGACGTCCACGCCATCGGTGTCGTACCACTTGCGGACCATGCTGCTACCGATGTCGGGGCGATGCTGGTGGTCGCCGGACACCAGCGAGATGGGCTTGCCCAGCACCGTGCCCCCCATTTCTTCGATGGCCAGGCGGGCGGCTTCCACCGACCCCTTGCCGGTGGCGTCGGCGGTGACGCCCGCCATGTCCGTCAGGACGCCGATCTTCACGCCGTCGGCCGTGCTGGCATGCGAGGCGACGGCGCCGAACGCCAGGCACAGGCCCAGGCCCAACGCCGCGCGATTGCGCAGGAATTGCTGTTTCATTTGTCTTCCACCCGTTTGATGCCGTCGATGCGGCGAATTTTTGTGGCGAAAGTGTAGCGCCGGCGTTTGGCGCCCGGCGCGGCTGAAACATCTTCTCCAAAAAGAAAACGCCCCGGCGGTGAGGCCGGGGCGTTTTGTCGTGATTCGCGGACGCGGATTACTTGCTGCGCGCCATCGGGATCAGCTGGTTGACTTCCTTCAGCGCGCCTTCGTAGCTGTTGCCCGCCATGACCGGCGAGGTCATGAACTTGCCGCCCACGGCAAACGAGGGCGTGCCGTCGATGCGGTAGGCCTCGGCCAGCTGGGTGGCGCGTTGCACCTGGGTTTGCACGGTGAACGAGTCGAACACCGAATCGAACTTGGCGCGGTCCACGCCTTGGGATGCGGCCCACTCGCCCATGGACTTCTTGTCGAACAGGCGCTTGTGCTCGCCGTGGATGGCGGTGAAGAACTTGGCGTGCAGGTCCTGGCGGTCCAGGGCCAGGAACGTGTAGTACACCTGCTGCAGCGGCTTCATGCCGGCGTTGAAGGCGATCGGCACTTGCTTGAGCACGACGTCGGACGGGGCGGTCTTGACCCAGTCTTCAACCATGGGTTCCATGGCGGCGCAATGCGGGCAGGTGTAGGCGAAGAATTCCAGCACTTCCACCTTGCCCGGGGTGTCCGACGGCAACGGCGGGTTGATCGACACATAGGCCGGCGTGCCTTGAGCGTGGCTTGCCTGGCTGAAGAACGCCGTGGCGGTCAGCGCGGCCGCGGCCATGATGCGGATAATCTTGGTGGACAACATGGATGAGAGGTTCCTGGGTAAAAAGTTACAGACAGGCCCGGGGCCGGATAAGTTCAATGCCAAGCGTTCAATGCCAAGCCGCAGGCGCCGCGTTTACTGGCGCACCACGGCGGTTTCAATCTTGTTCTCGCCCAGCCTGCCGCGGGCGCGGTTCATGTCGTCCAGGCGGGCGAACGGGCCGACTCGCACCCGGTTGATCGCCTTGCCGTTGACTTCGGCCTTCTGCACAGCCACCGGCAGCCCCAGCAGGATGATGCGGGCTTTCAGCGATTCCGCGTCATTTTCGCCGCGGAAGGCGCCCGCCTGCAGGTAGTACGTGCCCGTTGCCGCAGACGCCGTGGCGGTCGCGGCTTTGGGGGACGGGGCCGGGGTGGCGGCCGGCGCGGACTTGGAAATTGGCGTGGGCGCCTGGGCGGGCGCCATGGCGACTTGCGCGGGCGGGGTGGACGCCGCCTGCGGTTTGGCGGTTGACGGCAACGTAGCGATCAGCGCACCCAGGTCGTCCAGCTTGGAGGGCGTTTCGTCAGGCTTGGCC
>NZ_JBYOKH010000079.1:0-22290 GCF_057799415.1 Achromobacter sp. 18P8.1.1
GACCGTCCGGCGCATGCCGGCCGCGCCGAAGGCCGCCCGCAGCAAAGCCAGCGCCGTCCGGAAGGGACTGCCCGTCCGGCCGGCAACGGTGGCTCGGGTCGCCCGGCTCAGGGCCGTTCGTCCGGCGCCCCCCGCGCGGCGTTGCTGGGCAAGTAATCCCCAGCAGGTAATATCACCGGCACCCCCACTTCCTGCGATCCAAGGACCCGCGCCATCATGCCCTTATCCACCTGGTTGACGTTCTTCCTGGCCTCCTGGGCCATTTCGTTCTCACCCGGAGCGGGCGCGATCTCGGCGATGTCCTCGGGATTGAAGTACGGTTTTGCACGCGGCTACTGGAACACGGCCGGCCTCATCATGGGCATCCTGTTCCAGTTCGTCGTCGTGGCCGTGGGATTGGGCGCGGTGCTGGCCACGTCCGAAATGGCCTTCAATGTGGTCAAGTACCTGGGCGTGGCCTACCTGATCTACCTGGGCATTCGCCAGATCCGCACCGATGCCGCGCCCGTCGCGGTCGATGCGGGCGACCCCAAGCAGGCGTCGATCCGCGAACTCGTCATGCGCGGGTTCCTGATCAACACCATGAATCCCAAGGGCACGGTGTTCCTGCTGGCCGTGGTGCCGCAGTTCGTCGACCCGGCGCTCGCGCTGACGCCGCAGTATGCGGCGCTGGCCGGCACGCTGGCCTTCACCGACCTGGTCGCCATGGGCGTGTACACGCTGCTGGCGGCGCGCGTACTGCGCATGCTGCGCGACGCCAAGCACATCCGCTGGATGAACCGCACCTTCGGGTCGCTGTTCATCCTGGCTGGCGTATTCCTGGCGTCGTTCCGCCGCCATTCCTGAATCTTCATGCGCGGGGCACGCGTCGGCGACGGCGCGTGCCCCGCGCTTTTCATGCAAGCAGCCGGACCGCGCCGGCCTAACAAGCGGCGTTAAGTACAATCCTCCGACCATGAATATCCCTCAAGAAGTTGCGCGGCGCCGAACGTTCGCGATCATTTCCCACCCTGACGCGGGCAAGACCACGCTGACCGAAAAGCTGTTGCTGTTCGCAGGCGCGATCCAGATCGCCGGCAGCGTCAAGGCGCGCAAAGCGTCCCGCCACGCCTCGTCCGACTGGATGGAAATCGAAAAGCAACGCGGCATTTCCGTGGCGTCCTCGGTGATGCAGATGGAATACCGCGACTGCGTCATCAACCTGCTCGACACCCCGGGCCACCAGGACTTCTCCGAAGACACCTACCGGGTGCTGACGGCGGTGGATGCCGCGCTGATGGTGATCGACGCCGCCAACGGCGTCGAACCGCAGACGATCCGCCTGCTGCAGGTCTGCCGCGCGCGCAACACGCCCATCATCACGTTCATCAACAAGATGGACCGCGAGGTGCGCGAGCCGCTGGAACTGCTGTCTGAAATCGAAGGCCACCTGGGCATGGACGCCGTGCCGTTCTCGTGGCCGGTCGGCATGGGCAAGGCGTTCGGCGGCGTGTTCGACATCCGCCGCGACCGCATGCGCGTCTTCCGCCCGGGCCAGGAACGCCGTTCCGACAACGATGACGTCATCGAAGGCCTGACCAACCCCGAAATCGCCCGCCGTTACGGCTCGGCATTCGAGCAGGCCAGTGGCGAGATCGAACTGATCAACGAAGCCGCCCCCGCGTTCGACCGCGAGCAGTTCCTGGCCGGCAAGCAGACCCCGGTGTTCTTCGGGTCGGCCATCAACAACTTCGGCGTGCAGGAAGTGCTGGACGCGCTGGTTGACCATGCGCCGCCCCCGGGCCCACGCATGGCGCTGCAACGCGAGGTGCTGCCCGAAGAACCCAAGTTCACCGGCGTGGTGTTCAAGGTGCAGGCCAACATGGATCCGGCGCACCGCGACCGCGTGGCCTTCGTGCGCGTCAGCTCGGGCCGCTTCGAACGCGGCATGCGCCTGAAGGTCGCCCGCACCAACAAGGAAATGCGCCCCAACAACGTGGTGTCTTTCCTGTCGCAGCGGCGCGAGCTGCTGGACGAGGCCTATGCCGGCGACGTGATCGGTATCCCCAACCACGGCGTGCTGCAACTGGGCGACGTGCTGACCGAAGGCGAAACCCTGCAGTTCACGGGTCTGCCGTTCTTCGCCCCCGAGCTCTTCCAGGCGGTCGAAGTCAAGGACCCGCTGCGCACCAAGCAACTGCGCACCGGCCTGACCCAACTGGGTGAAGAGGGCGCCATTCAGGTGTTCCGTCCCGAGGCCGCCGGCGGCTCGCTGCTGCTGGGCGCGATCGGCCAACTGCAGTTCGAAGTGGTCGCCCACCGCCTCAAGACGGAGTACGGCGCAGACGCCCGGATGCTGCCTTCCCGCTACACAATGGCACGTTGGATTACGTCTGAAAACCCGAAAGCGCTGCGCAAGTTCATGGATGCCAATGCGGCCCATATCGCCTATGATGTGGTCGATGCGGCGGCGTTTTTGATCAGTTCCCCTGCGCAGTTGCGCGTAGCCGAGGACCTGTATCCCGAAGTGAAATTCCATGCAATGCGCGAGCACGGCGGCAAGGTTTTCGGGGACAAGGCGTAGACCCGTTCGGGTTCCGCACGGCAGATGAGGGTAGCAATGTCTTGGCGTTTATTATTCGCAACGCTCCTGATCGCGCTTGGCGCGTCGGCCTGGGGCGGGATTCAATTGGGTGACTGGCTGGTGGCGCACGCGCCCCCCGCCGCACCGGCTCCTGGGCAGGACGCGGCGGCTTCGCAGCAACCTGTCCTGGACGCCAACGGGCGGCCTTATGTGGCGCAGCCCCCGCAGCCCCGCATCGACGGCACCCTGGGCGTGCCGGACAAGCCCGCAGACCGCGAATGGCAGGTCAATACGGTGTCGCTGTTCGACACCGTCAGCGATCCTGCCGTGAAGCTCTCGCGCGAACGCATCACGCCGGAGCAGGCCCGCGAAATCGCAGCCGCCTCCGAAGTGCCGCTGCCCTCGGGCACGTCCGACGTCAGCACGCTGGACTTGCAGGTGCCCGGCACCTCCACCGCCATCAACGGCGGCCAGGCGCAGGCCCAGGCCGGCGGCTACGGCACCCCGCAAATGGTTCAGGCGCCTCCGCCTCCCCCCAATACGGCGCTCAGCCCCGGCGCGCCCGGCTGGCAAGACGCTCTCAAGCGCGAACTGGCGCAATGCGCCTCGCAAGGCTTCTTCGACCGCCCCTCGTGTTCCTGGGCCGCGCGCAACAAGTACTGTGCGCCGAACCGCGCCTGGGGCACGATGGCCGAATGCCCGGCCCGCCCCCAGTAAATTAAGGCCCCCACGCTGCGCACGCGATGCGCGCTTGCTGCCCCCCGAGGGGGCGCTTTTGCCTTGGGGCGGCCCGGCGGCAAAAGGATGCCCCCACGCTGCGCACGCGATGCGCGCTTGCTGCCCCCCGAGGGGGCGCTTTTGCCTTGGGACGGCCCGGCGGCAAAAGGATGCCCCTACGCTGCGCACGCGATGCGGCCAAAAAAAATGGCGCCCCGAGGGGCGCCATTGCTTTGGCCGGAAGGTTTATTCGGGCACGGACATCTGGCTTTGCAGGTAGTTCTGGATGCCGACCTTGTCGATCAGGTCGATCTGGGTTTCCAGATAGTCGATGTGCTCTTCGGTGTCGTCCAGGATGTCCTGGAACAGATCGCGCGAGACGTAGTCGCGCACCGATTCGCAATAGGCAATCGCTTCCACGACGGTGGCATGCGCTGCTTGCTCAAGCTTCAGGTCACAGGCCAGCAGCTCGGGCACGTCTTCACCGATCAGCAGCTTGTGCAGGTCTTGCAGGTTGGGCAGGCCATCCAGCATGAAGATGCGCGCGATCAGGCGATCCGCGTGCTTCATTTCACCGATGGATTCTTCGTACTCGTGCTTGCCCAGCTTGTCGAAGCCCCAATGATTCAGCATGCGGGCATGCAGGAAATATTGGTTGATGGCCGTCAGTTCGTTGGTCAGTTGCTTGTTCAAGAACTGGATGACGGTTTTGTCGCCTTTCATAATGGACTCCTTGCAGTCAGGCGCGACGCAAATGCATCGCGACAAAGGAGCGCACGATGCCGCGCGTACGCAACCCCGGCAGACTACCATCAGCCGCAGGGCCGCGCCTAGCCTTGCGCTGCATTTGGTAAACCGCTTTAGAACCGCTACAAGAAAGCGACAAGCCAATGAGAATGAGTATGCGTACTTGATGCCTTGCAGGCACAAGACAGGCGTTATGCGGCCTGCACGCAAGCGATGGCGAGGAATCCATCGCGATATCGCGGCGCTGCCTGTGCAAGCAGGCCTTGTCCGTAAGGGAAAAGCGGCCTGGAATTGCGCAAGGCCGCGTCGTTGCATATCGGCAACCCGAAACGCGATTGTGGCCGCGCACGGATCAAGCGGCTTTGCGCGTGGTCAACCAGATGCCGAAGGCGATCGGCACGATGCCCAGCAGGTCCAGCCAGGACACGGGTTCGCGCAGCACCAGCCAGCCGAACAGCAGGCCCAACGGCGGCATCAGGAAATGCAGCGCGCTGGCCGAGGTGGCGCTGGCGCGGCCCAGGATCATGAACCACAGGTAGTAGCCGCCCATCGACACCGCCACGATCATGTAGGCCATGCTCCACACCAGGCTGGCGGTCAGACGCGCATCCCCCAGGCTCTCGTGCATCAACGCGAACGGCAGCAGGGCGACGGCGCCGGCCAGCGATTGGATGCCCGTTGACGTCCACAGCCCGGCAGAGGGCTTCAGACGCTTGTAGAGCAGGGTGCCCGCGACCAGCGCCACCAGGCCACCCGTCACCAGCAAGGTGCCGTGCATGTCTTCCTGCATGCCGCTTAACCGCGACCTCAGCACCAGGGCCACCCCGGCCAGCCCGAGGCATAGTCCGGCAAGCTTGCGCCAGGACAGGCTCTCACCCAGCACCGGTCCGGCCAGCACGCCGATCAGCAAGGGATTGGTGCTGATCAGCACGGCGGTGAACGCGGACGACACGGTGGTCATGCCGGTCCAGCTCAGCCCCAGGTACAGCGCGTTGTTCAAGACGCCCAGCAGAATCAGCGACACCACGTCGCGACCGCTGGGCAGTTTCCCCTGACGGCCTGCGGCGGCGATCCCCAGCATCAGCGCCCCGGCAATCAAGAAGCGGATCGTCAGCAGAGTCAGCGGCGGGCAGTCCCGCACCGCGATCTTGGCGGCCGCGAAGGCGGAACTCCACAGAAAGCAGAAGGCCGCGATCGGCACCCAACTGATCCCCGGCGCGCCATCGGCGGTCGGGGTGGCGGAAACGGCAGGCGGGGAGGCCTTCATCGGGGTTCCATGAGAGCAGGGCGCCACGCATGCCGCGTGGAGCAGGCATTCTGCGCGCCCCGCCCGTCAGGCGCAACCCGTCAACCGGCGCGAAGCCGGCCAGCAGAATCAGGAAAACGGGGGATATTACGAAAGAAAACGACGCGGCCCGCTGCGTGACGGCAGCGAGCCGGGAAAGACGGCCGATGCTTAGCCTGCGGCGACCAGCGGAATGGGGAAGCTGCTGTGGTTCGCAGCGGCGCCCGATTCAACCAGCGTAGCGGGCGCATTGACCGGAACGGCGATGGAACGGACGTCGCATACGCTGGAGCAGCGGCCGCCTGGCAGGTACTCGGCGGCGGTTGCCGCGCAGCAGCCGCAGCACGTGGCCACGCCCAGCTCGAATTGCAGGTCGGACAGCGTCGTCGCGCCCCCGTCCACGCTGGCGCGGACTTGGCGTTCGGTGATGGCATTACATACGCAAATGTACATGCGAATGATTATCGAAAATTATTCAGCCGATGACAAGCCCCTTGCCACAATAAAATTTGCAACGGACCTTTGACGCGCAACCCGTTGAAACAAAGGACGAATTCTTAAAGATTCGTCCCTTATTTCAGCGCGCCGACGCCTGCGCCTTGCGCAGGGTGGCCGGGGCGATTCGCAGCGCTTCGCGGTACTTTGCCACCGTCCGGCGGGCGATCACTATCCCCTGATCGGCCAGTTTTTGCATGATCTGGCTGTCGGACAAGGGCTTGGCGCGGTTCTCCTCCGCGACCATCTGGCGGATGAAGGTCTGCACCGCCGTGGCGGAGGTGGCGTCGCCGCCGTCGGTGGACACCCCCGCGCCGAAGAAGCGCTTGAGCTCCAGCGTGCCAAACGGAGTGAGCATGTACTTCTGCGTTGTGGCCCGTGAAATGGTCGATTCGTGCAGTCCGAGTTCGCCTGCGATGTCCTTTAAGATCAGCGGTCGCATGGCCGAAGGGCCCTGGCTGAAGAAGGCGGTCTGGCGTTCCACGATGGCCTGGGCCACCCGCAGAATGGTGTCGAAGCGCTGCTCGACGTTGCGGATCATCCATTTGGCCTGCTGCAACTGGGATTGCAGGCCCGCGTGGGCGGATTCCTTCTGGTTGCCCAGCATCTGGGCATACAGCCCGTTGATCTGCAGCCGCGGCACCGCGGCGCTGTTGAGCGTGACCTGCCAGCCGCGGCGGGTCTTGCGCACGATGACGTCCGGCACCGCGTAATCGGCCGCTGGCACCGTCCAGGCGCGCCCAGGACGGGGTTCCAGACGCAGGATAAGGGAGTGGGCCGCCCGGAACGTGGCCTCGTCGCAGCCCACGGCCGCACAGAGGCGGGCGGCATTGCCGGTAGCCAGCAAGGGCAGGTGCTGGGCGCAGATCTGGCGGGCGCAGGCCAGGACGGCGGGATCGGCCGCTTCGGGCAGGCGAGTCAGGTCTGGGTTGCGCAGCTGCAACAGCAGGCATTCGGCCATGTCGCGTCCGCCGATGCCGACCGGGTCGAACGATTGCAGCAAGGACAGCGCAGCACGCAATTCGTCGATGTCCGGTTCCGTGTCGGCCGGCAACCAGCCCAGGATCTCTTCCAGCGGCGACCCCAGGTAGCCGTTCTCGTCCAGCTCGTCGATCAGCAGTGCCGCCAGCACGACGTCGCGCGGCGCTGCACGCGTCAGCATCAACTGCCCCAGCAGGTGCTCGCGCAGAGTGTCCGGCCGCGCCGTTTCAGGGGGGCCGAAATCCTCATCCGAATAGACCCCGCCCGAACCCGGCATTTCATCCACCGGCGTCTCGCGTTCCGCTGCGGGCTCGTCGTCCTGCACGGAAGACTCGCGTTCGGATTCGGCTTGCGCCTCGGCCGCGGGTGTGTCGTCTTCGCGTTCCAGCAGGGGATTGTCCGCGAGCACTTGCGAGATCTCGGCCTCAAGGTCGAGCGTAGACAACTGCAACAATCGTATCGATTGTTGTAGCTGAGGGGTCAGCGTCAGATGCTGGCCAGGTCGCAGTTCTAAAATTGGGCGGGTCATAGGTACAATATTTTGCATGATGAATCTGACTTCGCCCGCAAGCGTTCGCCAGGACAGCCGACTTATCGGCCAGACCCTGCTCAAATTGGCGCTTCCCCGACTCGTTGTGCGCGCGATAGTCATCGCCGTCGCCGTGATCCTCTGGTATCTGGTCGCCTCCTGGATACTCGATTTCGGCAGACGCATGAACTACGACTTCCTGCATTCCCTGGGCCAGCCCACCATGGACATGGTCCAGAAGGTGAACCCGTACATCTGGTGGGTCGTGGCCGGCATCTGGACGCTGATCGTCTTCTTCTCGGTCAAAGCCTGGTTCTCCGCCAGCCTGGCCTCGGGCGCGGCCACGCCGGTCGGCACCGACGTGCTGGCCGACCTGGCGCCGAACCTGTCCGAAGAATCGCTGGGCGTGCTGCGCTGGACCTGGGGCGACCGCCAAGAGCCCTTCACAGTCGGCGATTTGCGCCGCTCACTGTCTGAAATCCGCCACAACCGCATCGGTAAGATCGCCATGGTGGCCGAACAGGCGCAAATCCTGGAAGGCAGCGCCGCCCGCCCGGGTCGCGATCCCCGTGACGACGGCCGCCGTGACGACGGCCGCCGGGAACCCGCCCGCGTCGAAGTGCGCGGCGAAACCCGCGGCGACCGCTACGTCGAACCGCGCATCGGCCCGGCGCGCTAAGCGCCAGGCCCTTCTCCTGATTCCAGGCCGCCGACAGGCGGCCTGTTTGTTTCAGTCCTCTGCCAGCAGGCCCGTCCTATACTGGCCGCTCCAGGCTCGCGCAACCGCGGGCCGCGCACACAAGTAAAACTCGATCGGCAGCCGAGACCTGCCGGATGCGCAGCCAGCCTCCTGGAGTTGTACCCATGTTCCGCACCCCCGTCCGGTATGCCGCCGGCCTGCTGGTGGCCTGTTCGGCCGCGTTTGCCGCCTCCCCGGCACTGGCCGATTGGCCCGACAAACCTATCACCTTCGTCGCCCCGTTCAGCGCGGGCGGCGCCAATGACCTGGTCGCCCGGATCATCGCGAAAGCGGTCGGCACTACCCTGAACCAGACCGTCATCGTCGAAAACCGCCCCGGCGCGGGCGGCGTCGTGGGCGCAGCCCACGTGGCGCGCAGTGCGGCGGACGGCTACACCTATCTGGTCGGCAGCAACGGCACGGTCACCAACAGCCTGATCCGCTCGGACCAGCCCTACAAGGACGACGCGCTGACCCCGGTGGCGCTGCTTTCCATCACGCCGTCCGTCATCGTGGCCAACCCGTCCAATCCCGCCAAGGACTTGAAGGACTTTGTCGAACGCGCCAAGAAGGCCAAGACCGACCGCATCACGTTCTCGACCGCCGGCAACGGCAGCACGCCGCATTTCGTGGCGGAAATGGTGAAGGAAGCGACGGGCCTGCCGGTCGAGCCGATCGCCTACAAAAGCGGTTCGGAAGGCGTGACCGCCGTGATCGGCAACCAGGTCGACGCCACCTCCGAAGCCAGCATCGTGACCCTGCCGCTGATCCAGAGCGGCAAGCTGAAGGCGCTGGCCACGACGTGGGACAAGCGCATGGCCAGTGCGCCGGACATCCCCACCACGGCCGAAGCGGGCTTTCCCGCCATCCGCATCGGCCACTGGGCAGGCCTGTTCGCCCCCACGGACACGCCCGCCGATGTGCTGGACAAGATGAATGCGGCAGTCGAGAAATCCCTGCAATCGAAGGAGGTGCAGGACGCGTTGCGCCAGAGCAGCATCGAGCCCGGCGGCGGCTCGCGCGCCAGCTTCGTGGATTTCGCCGCAAGCGAGCGCGAACGCCTCGGTAAAGTCGTGAAAAACGGCCACATGCAAACGCAATAAGCGCCGCGTGCAAACCACGGTGGGGCGTTCCGCCCCCCGTTTTTTTCGGACTATTCTGTTTGCACTCCAGCGGAAAGTATGTTTGACTAGCAACCTATGGCCGCACACCGCACCTCCCTCGCGATTGCCACCGGACGCTCCGCCGCTCCGGTTGCCGGCCTGCGCGCTCGCTCCTCCTCGTTTGCCGCGCTATCGCTATACCTACCGATCGGTTGCCGGGCCTAGTGTCCCCGTGGTAGCTCGGCAGCCACGCTTGCCACACGCGATTTCCCCCTTTTATTTGTGAATCCTGCCGGTCAATCACGGCAACCCCTGGCACAAGACCGTCATCCGGTCACAAATGCCGCCGAGAGTAGTGCTCCCGGGATTCAAAAGAAACCGATCGAGGTGTAGTCATGATGCTTGCCAACCCCGCTACCAAATACGTCCCCTTCGCCCCCTTTGCCCGCGACTTCTCCGAACGCACCTGGCCGAGCCGCCGCATCACCAAGGCACCGATCTGGATGAGCACGGACTTGCGCGATGGCAACCAGGCCCTGATCGAACCGATGAGCGTCGAGCGCAAGGTCCGCTTCTTCGAACAGCTTGTGAAGATCGGCTTCAAGGAAATCGAAGTGGGCTTCCCGTCCGCCTCGCAGACCGACTTCGACTTCGTCCGCAAGCTCATCGACGAAAAGCGCATTCCGGACGACGTGACCATCATCGTGCTGACCCAGTCGCGCGAAGACCTGATCAGCCGCACGGTGGAAGCCGCGGCAGGCGCCAAGCAAGCCATCGTCCACATGTACAACGCGTGTGCGCCGGCCTTCCGCAAGGTCGTGTTCAACATGTCCAAGGAAGAGATCAAGGGCATCGCCACGACCGGCACGCGCCTGATCAAGCAATACACCTCGCAGCGTCCCGAAACCAAGTGGAGCTACGAGTACTCGCCCGAAGTGTTCAGCACGACCGAACCCGAATTCGCGCTTGAAGTCTCGGATGCCGTGGCCGATGTATGGCAGCCCACGCCCGACCACAAGATGGTGCTGAACCTGCCCGCCACGATCGAGGCCACCAGCCCCAACCTGTACGCCGACCAGATCGAGTGGATGCACAAGAACCTGGCGCGCCGCGACAGCATCGTGCTTAGCGTGCACCCGCACAACGACCGCGGCACCGCCGTGGCCGCCGCCGAATTCGCGGTGATGGCCGGCGCCGACCGCATTGAAGGCTGCCTGTTCGGCAGCGGCGAGCGCACCGGCAACGTCGACCTGGTCACGCTTGCCTTGAACCTCTACACGCAGGGCGTGCATCCGGGCCTGGACTTCTCCGACATCGACGAAGTGCGCCGCTGCGCCGAATACTGCAACCAGTTGCCGGTGCACCCGCGCCACCCGTACGCCGGCGACCTGGTCTTCACCGCGTTCTCGGGTTCGCACCAGGACGCCATCAAGAAGGGCTTCGCGCTGCAACAGGCCGACGCCGTCTGGGAAGTGCCGTACCTCCCGATCGACCCCGCCGACCTCGGCCGCAGCTACGACGCGGTGATCCGCGTGAACAGCCAGTCGGGCAAGGGCGGCGTGTCGTACCTGCTTGAACAGGAGCACGGCTTGGTCTTGCCGCGCCGCTTGCAGATCGAATTCAGCCGCGCCATCCAGCGCGTGACGGACGAGACCGGCCGCGAAGTGACCGCCGACGACGTCCACACGATCTTCAACCGCGAATACCTTGAGCAGAAGGCCCCGTGGAAGCTGATCCGCCACCGCATCGACGGCAATCCGTCGGCCGGCGAAGGCCAGCACTTCAGCATCGAAGCCGAACTCGAATACAACGGCGAACGCCGCATCGTGACGGGCAAGGGCGACGGCGCCATCTCGGCCTTCGTAGCCGCGCTGGACGTGCCGGTTCGCATCATGGACTACCACGAGCACGCCATCGGCACCGGCACCGACACGCGCGCCGCATCCTACGTGGAACTGCGCGTGGGCGAATCCAGCACGGGCTTCGGCGTGGGCATCGATCGCGACATCGTGACGGCGTCGTTCCAGGCCGTGCTGAGCGCCGTCAACCGCCACATCAACTCGGGCGCCGTGACGGCGACCGAACAGGAAGCCGCCGAGGCCGCGTGATCCGCATTCCGGCATAACCATAAGCGCCCGCCGCAAGCCCGGAACATGGGCTTGCGCGCCCCGGAAGATACACCTCTCTTCTGAGCGGCCCGGCCAAAAACAAAGCCCGCCTTACCTGGCGGGCTTTCTGCTTTCTGCTTTCTGGGGCGGGCGGCTAGCTGCGTGCGGCTGGCGGCGGACGTTCAGCCGCGGGGCCACATGTCGGAGGCGCCGATATCCGGCGCATTGGCGGCCAGCAAGCGCTCGTGGATCCACGCAGCGACCGCCAGGGTGCGGTGGTCATCGTAGCGTTGCCCGACCACCTGCAGCCCCACGGGCAGGCCCTGCGGCCCCGTCGCGAACGGCAGGTTCAAGCAAGGCAGGCCAAACAGGGTCCAGGCGCGCGAGAACTGCGGGTCGCCTGTGCCCAGGTCGGCGAACGGCGCTTCGCCGGCCGCGCTGGGGGCCAGCACCACATCGAAATCCTGGAACCAGCTGTTCACGCGTGCGCGCGATTCCTCGGCGCGGGCCAGGTTCTTGATGTGTTCCTCGGCCGTGATCTGCGAACCGGCTTCCAGCACCGCCTGGATCTTCGGGCTGAGCTGGCTGGCGTGCTCCAGGCGCTCGTAGGCGAGCGACTGCGAGGCCTCGAACGCCATGATGTCCGCGTGCAACTGCACCAGCATGCAGTCCTGCGAAGGCAGGGGCACCTCTTGCACCACGGCGCCGGCGCGCGACAGCGTGGCTGCGGCCTGCGCGAAGGCTTCCTTGGTTTCCGGCTGCGCATGGCGCCATTGCAGCGTGCGGCACATGCCGACCCGCGGCTTGCCTTCGTAGGCCAGGTCCAGCATGCGGGGATCGCGCATCATGACCGAGGCGAAGAGCGCCACGTCCGGCACCGAGCGCGCAAAACCACCCACGGTGTCCAGGGATTCGGCCAGGCTTTTCACGCCTGCGCGCGGCACGGCGCCGAACGTGGGCTTGAAGCCCACGATGCCGCAGTACGAAGCGGGACGGATGATGGAACCCGCCGTCTGCGAACCCAGCGCGAAGGGCACCATGTCGTCAGCCACGGCCGCCGCCGATCCGCTGGACGAGCCGCCTGGCGTGTAGGCGTCGTTGCGCGGGTTGCGGGTGGGACCGGCCTGATAGGTGGCGAATTCGGTGGTGACGGTCTTGCCGACCACGACGGCGCCCGCGCCGCGGC
This sequence comes from Achromobacter sp. 18P8.1.1, assembly GCF_057799415.1. Classification (NCBI taxonomy): domain Bacteria; kingdom Pseudomonadati; phylum Pseudomonadota; class Betaproteobacteria; order Burkholderiales; family Alcaligenaceae; genus Achromobacter; species Achromobacter sp. 18P8.1.1. The sequence goes on from NZ_JBYOKH010000079.1 coordinate 12,454, forward strand.
ACAGCGCGACGGAAGCGGCGTCCAGGCCGGGGCGATGCCGTTCGTAGATGGGCGAGCCGTAGCGCGTGGGCAGGTCGACGGTGTCGAACAGGTCTTTGACGCCGATGGGCAGGCCGTGCAACAGGCCGCGCAGCGCGCCGCCGTCCAGGACGGCCGCATGATCCAGGGCCGCCTGCTTCTGCAGCGCCGTCCAGGCATGAATGGTGTTTTCGCGTTGCTCGATCCGGGCGAAGCAGGCCCGCACCAGTTGCACCGCGGTTAATTCGCGCCGTTGCAGCTTGCGCGCGGCTTCAAGCGCGCCAAGTCTGTTTAAGGCAGTAGACATGATCCTTTCCTCTTTACCGGTGTCGCGCATTACGCGCGGCAGCTGAACTCCGCACCCGGTCCCCTTGACCGAGGGTCTGTCCTTGCCGGACGCGTGGCGCTTTCGCCACGGCGTTCCAACGGACCGATCCCAACCATTGTGCGCGTCGCGTCAATTGGGAAAAACACCGAAAACACCGTGTTTTCCCGGGTAAACCGACCATGCCGCGCCATGGCTTTCTGTTGTTGCGTCACCACCAGCATAGCGCAAACCCGTGCAATACAAAGGTCATATTTGTCTTGTAAGATGAAATCGTTTTCAGTAAACCGACAGCAATAAACATATGGCTACGCGCCCGTCGCCCCGCTTTTCAATCATCGAAGTGGCCCGCAAGGCCGGGGTGTCTCCGGCGACGGTTTCGCGCGCGTTCAACCAGCCGGACATCGTGCATCCCGACACGCTGGCGCACATCCGCAACGTGGCCAAGCGCGCCGGCTTCCGGCCCAACCGCGTGGGCCGCAGCCTGCGTTCGGGCAGCACCCGCACCATCGGGCTGATCCTGCCGACGCTGTCGAACCCCGTGTTCGCCGAATGCTTTGAAGGCGCGGAACGCCGCGCGCGCGAGTCCGGCTACAGCGTCATGCTGACCGCCACCGGCTACGACCCCGCGGTGGAATCCGCGGCGGTGCAGGGGCTGATGGACCATCAGGTCGACGGGCTGATCCTGACCGTGGCGGACGTGAACAAGAGCGCCACGCTGGACGACCTGGACAGCGCCGGCATGCCGTACGTGCTGGTCTACAACGAATCGAATACGCATCCCTTCGCCTCGGTCGACAACCGTGCCGCCGCCAGCGACATGGTCGCGCACCTGGCCGCGCTGGGCCATCGCCGCATCGCACTGGTGACAGGCCCGCTGACCGCGTCCGACCGCGCGCGCCGCCGCCTGGCCGGTGCGCGCGCGTGCGCCAAGCGGCTGGGTCTGGATGCTGTGCAGCATATCGCCATGAGTTCCCACACCGGCAGCGACGCCGACGCGCTGAAGGCCGCGCTGCGCGGCAAGCAGGCGCCCACCGCGCTGTTCTGCTCGAACGACCTGCTGGCCACGGCCGTCATCGCCGACCTGGTGGCGCTAGGCCTGTCCGTGCCCGCCGACATCTCGGTATGCGGCTTTGACGGCATGCGCTTTGGCGCCTTGCTGACCCCGCCGCTGACGACCGTGGCCCAGCCCAGCGACGGCATCGGCCAGACGGCCTGCTCGAACCTGCTGGCGCAGATCCACGGCCAGCCGCCGCAATCGAACCGGCTGCCGCATTGCATCGTGGTCGGCGGCACCGCGGCGTCCGTGCGCCGCTGATCCCCTCTTATTTCGATACCTGATCCGCATCATGCTCATCGCACAAATCACCGACTTGCACATGCGCACCCCGGGCGACAAGGCCTACGGCATTATCGATCCCGCCGCCTTCCTGGGCCCGGCCGTGCGCGCGCTGAACGCCCTGGATCCGCGGCCCGATTGCGTGCTGATCACGGGCGACCTGACCGACCTGGGCCGCCCGCACGAATACCAGGTGCTGCGCGACCACCTGCAAGCGCTGGAGATCCCGTATTTCCTCTTGCCCGGCAACCATGACGACCGCGCGGAACTGCGCGCCGCCTTTCCCGACCACGCGTATCTGCAAGGCAAAAGCCCGTTCATCCAGTACGCCGTCGAGACCTATCCGCTGCGCTTGCTGGCGCTGGACACGGTCGTGCCGATGAAGAGCCACGGCGAACTGTGCCAGGACCGACTGGACTGGCTGGCCGCGCGCCTGGCCGAACAACCCGACCGCCCGACGCTGGTGCTGATGCACCATCCGCCGTTCCTGACCGGCATCGAACACATGGACGCCATCGGCCTGTTGGCCGGCGCCCCGGAACTGGAACGCATCGTGTCGCGCTTTCCGCATGTGGAACGCGTGCTGTGCGGCCATCTGCATCGCACCATCTTCCAGCGCTTCGGCGGCACGATCGCGTCCACCTGTCCTGGCACCGCGCACCAGCTGGCGCTGGAACTGGGACCGCGCCCGACCCTGCAATACATCATGGAACCGCCGGGCTACCAGCTGCATTGGTGGCAAGGCAAGAATCTGGTCACGCACCACGCCGTCATCGGGGACTATCCCGGCCCGTATCCGTTTGCCTGAATCGTTTTCCTGACCCGTAGGCCGGGGCCTGACCGCCCCGGGCATTGCCACGAATCCGTCATGTTTGCGCTGCACAATGAAAAGGTTTTCATAACAGGCAACAATGCGGATCTAACTATTAGATCGTCGAGACAGCATGTCATCCATCGTTCTGGATAACCTCACCAAACAGTATGGCGGCGCCGCCGCGATCCACGGCGTGAGCTTCACCGTGCCGGCAGGCAGCTTCACGGTCTTGCTGGGCCCGTCGGGTTGCGGCAAGTCGACCACGCTGCGCATGATCGCCGGGCTGGACACGCCGACCTCGGGCACGATCCGCATCGGCGACCGCGACGTGACCGACCTGCCGCCCGCCAAGCGCCGCATCTCGATGGTGTTCCAGTCGTATGCGCTGTTTCCGCATCTGTCGGTGCGCGAGAACATCCTGTTCGGGCTGCGGGTGCGCAAGGAGCCGGCGCGCGACTTCGACCGCCGCCTGCAACGCGTGGCCGGCCTGCTGGGCCTGGGCCATCTGCTGGACCGCAAGCCCTCGCAATTGTCGGGCGGGCAGCAACAGCGCGTGGCGCTGGGACGCGCTGTGATTTCCGAAGCGCCGGTGTGCCTGATGGACGAGCCGCTGTCCAACCTGGATGCGCAGCTGCGCCACGAAATGCGCCGCGAGATCCGCGCACTGCAACAGGACCTGGGCATCACGATGGTGTATGTCACGCACGACCAGACCGAAGCCATGAGCATGGCCGACCAGGTGGTGCTGTTGCGCGGCGGCCAGATCGAACAGCACGACACGCCTGACGGCCTGTACGCACGGCCTGCCAGCGAATTCGCGGCCCGCTTCATCGGCACGCCCCCCATGAATCTCATCGGCGTGACGACGCTGCAAGGCGCCACCGTCATCGCCGGCACGCAGGGCCCCGCCATCGCGGGCGCGCCGGCAGGCGCCGTGAAGCTGGGCGTGCGCCCCGAACATATCCGCATCGATGACAGCGGCATTGCCGCCACCGTGGAAAGCGTCGAGTACTTCGGCGCGGACTCCATCGTGGTCTGCCGCGTCGGCGACACGAGCGGCGTGGCCGTGCGGGTCGGCGGCCATCTGCGCGCCCGCGCGGGCGAGGCCTTGCGCTTGTCCTGGCAGGACGGGCAACAGCATTTCTTTGCCGCCGACTCGGCGGTCATCAACACCGTCGGGCGCTAAGGAGAATGGCCCCCACGCCGCGCCTTCGGCTTGCTGCCCCCCAAGGGGGCTGGCCCGCCTTGGGACGGCCCGGCGTGCGGGCCGGCCCCCACGCCGCGCTCGGTTCTCTCACTTGCTACCCCCCAAGGAACGCTTTTTACCTTGGGACGGCCCGGCGGTAAAAAATGCCCATTCCACAGAAAAGGAAACCACCATGCGACGCATCGTACTGAAGACCCTGGCCGCCAGCCTTGCCGCCGCCTGCCTGTCCCTGCCTGCGCAGGCGCAGAACAAGCCCGTCGAGGTCGAGTTCTATTATCCGGTCGCCGTGGGCGGCCCGATCACCAAGATCGTCGACGACATGGTGGCGGATTTCCAGAAGGAAAATCCCGACATCAAGATCAAGCCGATCTATGCGGGTTCGTACCAGGACTCCATCGCCAAGGCGCTGACGGCGCTCAAGGGCGGCACGCCGCCGCAGCTGGCCGTGCTGCTGTCCACCGACATGTTCACGCTGATTGACGAAGACGCCATCGTCCCGATCGATTCCCTGGCGAAAACCGACGCCGACAAGAAGTGGCTGGGCGGCTTCTATGACGCCTTCATGCAGAACAGCCGCACGGGCGGCCACACCTGGGGCGTACCGTTCCAGCGTTCGACCATCGTCATGTACTACAACAAGGATCTGTTCAAGGCCGCCGGCCTGGATCCCGAACGTGCGCCGGCCACCTGGGCCGAACTGGTCGACTACGGCAAGAAGCTGACCAAGCAGGACGCCTCCGGCAACACCACGCAGTGGGGCATCGAGATCCCGTCGGGCGGCGCATTCGCGTACTGGCTGTTCCAGGCCCTGACCACGCCCAACGGCGCGATCCTGATGAACGAAGCCGGCAACGAGGTCTACCTGGACAAGCCGGCGGTGGTCGAAGCCGCCCAGTTCTGGCGCGACCTGTCGGCCAAGCACAAGATCATGCCGACCGGCACGATCGACTGGGGCACCACGCCGAAGGACTTCCTGGAAAAGAAGGCGGCGATGGTATGGACCACCACCGGCAACCTGACCAACATCCGCAAGAACGCCGACTTCCCGTTCGGCGTGGCCATGATGCCGCAGCAAAAGCGCGGCGGCAGCCCGACGGGCGGCGGCAACTTCTACATCTTCAAGAGCGGCACGCCGGCGCAGCAGCAAGCCGCGCTGAAGTTCGCGCAATGGGTTACGACGCCGGAACGCGCGGCCGACTGGAGCATCGCCACGGGCTATGTCGCAGTCACGCCGGCCGCCTGGCAAACCGAGAAGATGAAGAAGTACGCGCAGGAGGTGCCGGCCGCGGCGGTGGCGCGCGACCAGCTGGAAGTCAGCGTGGCGGAATTCTCCACGCATGAGAACCAGCGCGTCACCAAGACCCTGAACGACGCGCTGCAAGCGGCGTTGACGGGTTCGAAGACGCCGCAGCAGGCCCTGACCGATGCGCAACGCGAGGCCGACCGCATCCTGCGTTCCTACAAGTAGCCCCCAGGCCAAGCACGATGAGCCGTTCTTTAAACGCCCTGTATGGCTGGCTGCTATTGCTGCCAGCCATCGTGCTGCTCGCCGCGTTCACGCATTACCCGGCGCTGGCGACGCTTTGGCACAGCTTCTTCTCCACGCCCAAGGGCGCGCGTCCTGCGCGTTTCGTGGGCCTGGAGAACTATGCCGTCATGCGTGACGATCCGGTGTTCTGGCAATCGCTGTGGAACAACCTGTGGTTTGCGCTGGGCACGATCCCCACATCGATCGGCATCGCGCTGATCATGGCGCTGTGGGTGAACCGCAACCTGCGAGGCCGGGGCTTTTTGCGCATGGCGTACTTCACGCCGACCGTGCTGCCGATGGTGGCCGTGGCCAACATCTGGCTGTTCTTCTACACGCCGCAGTACGGCCTGATCGCGCAGGTAATGGGGTGGTTCGGCTCTCCCGGCCCCAACTGGCTGGGCAACCGCGACACGGCGCTGCCCGCGCTGATGCTGGTGACGGTGTGGAAGGAGGCGGGCTTCTTCATGATCTTCTACCTGGCCGCCTTGCAGACTGTGTCGCCGTCGCTGCGCGAAGCCGCCATGCTGGAAGGGGCGTCGCGCTGGCAGTATTTCCGCCGCATCCTGTGGCCGCTGCTGATGCCCACCACGCTGTTCGTGCTGATCAACGCCTTGATCAACGCGTTCCGGCTGGTCGACCACGTGGTCGTCATGACACGCGGCGGACCGGACAACGCCAGCACCTTGCTGCTGTATTACATCTACCAGGTGGGTTTCAGTTTCTGGGACACGGCTTACGCCGCCACGCTGACCGTCGTGTTGCTGGTGGTGCTGGCGCTGACGGCGCTGATCAAGTTCCGCTGGCTGGACCGCAGGACGCACTATCAATGAAAGACAAGCTCGATACCCTGGGCGCGTGGGCGCTGGGCCTCTTGTGGATCCTGCCGCTGGCTTACGCCATGTGGGCGGCGTTCCACCCGCCGGCCTACGCCACCCGCTTCGAACTGTTCGCCCCGCTGACGCTGGATAACTTCGCGCGGGCCTGGCAGGCTGCGCCGTTTCCGCGCTACTTCCTGAACACCTTCCTGCTGGTGACGATGGTGCTGGCCGCGCAGTTGGTGCTGTCGACGCTGGCCGGCTACGCGTTCGCGCGCTTCGAGTTCCGAGGCCGCGACTTCGTCTTCATGCTGGTGCTGCTGCAGCTGATGATCATGCCGGACGTGCTGCTGGTGGAGAACTACCGGTCGATGAGCCAGCTGGGCATTCGTGACACGGTGTTCGCGATCGGCCTGCCGTACTTCGCGTCGGCCTTCGGCATCTTCCTGCTGCGTCAGACCTTCAAGACGGTGCCACGAGAGCTGGAGGAGGCGGCGCGCATGGAAGGCGCCAACGCCATGCAGATCCTGTGGAAGGTCTACGTGCCGCTGGCCAAGCCGATCTATGTGGCGTATGGCCTGGTGTCGGTCAGCCACCACTGGAACAACTTCCTGTGGCCGTTGATCATCACCAATTCGGTGGAGTCCCGACCCTTGACGGTGGGCCTGCAGGTGTTCTCGTCGACCGACCAGGGCATCGACTGGTCCGTCATCACGGCCGCCACACTGATGTCGGCCGCGCCGCTCTTGATTGCCTTCCTGCTGTTCCAGCGCCAGTTCGTGCAATCGTTCATGCGAGCCGGGATCCGGTAGGGCGCCGATAGTGCACCGCCATGGAAAAGGCCCCGCTACGGCGGGGCCTTTGCTTGCTACGCCGCGCAGGCGGCGAGGTCAGTAACCGACCGTCAGCCCGGGCAGGTCCACGGTGATGCGCGGGCGTTCCAGCGCCAGCGCCAGGTTCTCGGCAAATTCGCGGGCTTCTTTCTCGTCGGTGGACAGGGTGTCGTAGCCCAAGGCATCCGCCACGCCCAGCACCTTGTCCAGCAGCAGCACTTTGCCGCTGGGACGCAGGGGTTCGCAGCCCAGGGTTTCCCATGCGCCGTCGAACCAGTCGCGTGCCTGGGCCTGGCGTTGGGGGGACGTTTCCACGGTGGCGGTCAGGTCCAGCGAACGCCGGGTGTCGAAAACTATCGTGATGTCGCTGCGCATGGGGAATTCCTTGAATGGGCGTCAGGCCAGAAGGGTAGGCAAAAAACGCCGGCCAGATTGTCTGCCCGGCGACATTGCCTACCAGCCGCGCGAAGCTTCCCAGGTGACCTCGACGCCGGCCTCCTTCGATTGCCGCATCATGTCCAGCAACGGATAGGCGCGTTCCTTCAGGCCGACCACGCGCGCCATCGGCGAACGGGGGGCTTTGTCCTCGTCTTCTTCCTCTTCGGGGTGCTGGGCGTTGGCGATCGCGTTTTCGATGCCGCTGATGGCCGGCCCCAGCTGGTCCACGGTGAACACGCCGCGTTCCGGAATCTTGTCGCCGATGGACTTTCCTGCCGCCTGCAAAATGCCTGCCGCGTGGTCGGACAGCATCAGGACCTCGGCCACGACCTTGGAGTGAAAGGTAATCAGCATGTTGCGGTCTCCTTCATTGAATACGTTACATACACTACCGCAACGCCCACGGGATGCCAACTGGGACCATGGCGGCCTCCCGCCGGCCCGCGCACCCGGCCGACACCGGCCGCGGCTAGGAGTTTGATTTTATTGACAGTTCCGCCGCGGCGATGAACGCTTGCCGGACGCTTTCGGGCCCCCTGGCCGCCGGTTCGGCCGCCAAATCAACTATCATTCAGGGGATTCCCGTGACCTTGCCGGGCCGGACGCCGTCCGCCAGATCCCCGCCTTGGCCACTCACCCAGAACTTCTCCAGACGCCCATGCTCCCCGAGCAACAAAAACAGCTTATCTCCCTGATCCAGGCCGCCGTCGCGCAGAGCCTTCCCGACGCCCAGCCCAACGTGCTGCTGGAGCGCCCCAAGGTCGCCGCCCACGGTGACGTCGCCACCAACGTGGCCATGCAGCTGGCCAAGCCCGCCGGCCGCAACCCGCGCGAACTGGCCCAGGCCATCGTGCAGGCCCTGCTGGCCGACCCGGCCGCCCGCGATCTGGTCGAAAACGCTGAAATCGCCGGCCCCGGCTTCATCAACCTGCGCATTACCGCAGCTGCCCGCCAAGCCGTCATCGGCACCGTGGCCGAACAGGGCGCCAGCTTCGGCCGCGCCCCCCGCAGCGGCGAGAAGATCCTGGTTGAATTCGTGTCGGCCAACCCCACCGGCCCGCTGCACGTGGGCCACGCCCGCCAGGCCGCCCTGGGCGACGCCCTGTGCCGCCTGTACGACGCCAGCGGCTGGGACGTGACCCGCGAGTTCTATTACAACGACGCCGGCAACCAGATCGAAAACCTGGCCATCAGCGTGCAGGCCCGCGCCCGCGGCCTGACGACCGATTCCCCCGAATGGCCGGCTGACGGCTACAAGGGCGACTACATCGTCGATATCGCGCGCGACTTCCAGGCCGGCAAGACCCTCCAGGCTTCCGACGGCCAGCCCGTCACCGCCACCGGCAACATCGACAGCCTGGACGACATCCGCGCCTTCGCCGTGGCCTACCTGCGCCGCGAACAAGACCTGGACTTGCAGGCGTTCGGCCTGAAGTTCGACAACTACTACCTGGAAAGCTCGCTGTACACGTCGGGCCGCGTCGAGGCCACCGTCAAGGCGCTGGTCGCCGGCGGCCACACCTACGAGGAAGGCGGCGCGCTGTGGCTGCGCACCACCGAATTGGGCACGGGCGACGACAAAGACCGCGTCATGCGCAAAAGCGAAGGCGGTTACACCTACTTCGTACCGGACGTGGCCTATCACAAGGCCAAGTGGGAACGCGGCTTCCACCGCGCGGTGAACATCCAGGGCAGCGACCACCACGGCACCGTGGCCCGCGTGCGCGCCGGCCTGCAGGCGCTGAACGAAGGCATCCCGAAGGACTACCCGTCCTACGTGCTGCACAAGATGGTCAAGGTGATGCGCGGCGGCGAAGAGGTCAAGATCTCCAAGCGCGCGGGCAGCTACGTGACCATGCGCGACCTGATCGACTGGGTGGGCCGCGACGCCGTGCGCTACTTCCTGATCCAGCGCCGCGCCGACACCGAATTCGTGTTCGACGTGGACCTGGCGCTGTCCAAGAGCGACGAGAACCCCGTCTATTACATCCAGTACGCCCACGCGCGCATCTGCACGATGATCAACAACGCCGGCATGCCGGCCGCTGACGTGGCCGCCGCCGATGCGTCGCTGCTGACCGCGCCGACCGAATTCGCGCTGATGCAGCGCCTGGCCGAATTCCCGCACGTGGTAGCCCTGGCCGCCCAGGACCTGTCGCCGCACCACATCGCTTTCTGGTTGCGCGACTGCGCCTCGGATTTCCATGCCTGGTACGCCGCCGAACGCGTGCTGATTGACGACGTGGCCGTCAAGCTGGCCCGCCTGCGCCTGGCCGCCACGACGCGCCAGGTACTGGCCAACGGCCTTGAGCTGCTGGGCGTGTCCGCCCCCGAGCGGATGTAACATCGGTACATGGCAACCAAGCGCAAAACCACCCGCCGTTCCTCTGGCGAAAGCGGCAGCACTCTGTACGGGGCGCTCGCCGGCCTGCTTATCGGCCTGATCGTGGCTGCCGCCGTGGCGTTCTACGTCACCAAGGCCCCGGTGCCTTTCGTGGACCGCGCCAGCCGCCAGGG
>NZ_JBYOKH010000080.1:0-21636 GCF_057799415.1 Achromobacter sp. 18P8.1.1
GCACGCCCGATCACGCTGGTGGTGCCTTTCCCCGCCGGCGGCACACCCGATATCCTGGCGCGCATCCTGAGCGAGAACCTGGCACGCCGGCTGGGCCAGCCGCTGATCGTGGAAAACCGCGCGGGCGCGGGCGGCAATATCGGCGCGCAGGCGGTGGCGCGCGCCGCCCCCGACGGCTACACGTTGCTGATGTGCGCGTTCGGCTGCACGGTCGCCCCGTCGCTCTATCAGCCCGCCCCCTACGACATCGTCAAGGACTTCGCGCCCGTCGCGATGATCGGCACGGTGCCCAGCGTGCTGGTCGTCAACCCGCAGGTGCCAGCCAAGACGCTGCCCGAACTGCTGGCCTACGCCCGCGCCAACCCCGGCAAGCTGAATTCCGCCTCGTCGGGCGTGGGCGGGTCGGCCCACCTGGCCACCGAACTGCTCAAGCAGCGCGCCGGCATCGACCTGGCGCACATCCCCTACAAGGGCGCGGGCCAAGTGGCGGCCGACCTGCTGGGTGGGCAGGTCGACATGTATTTCGACAATCTGCCGGCCTCGCTGGCCAACATTCGCGCGGGTAAGCTGCGCGCCCTGGCCGTGGCCAGCCGCCAGCGCGCGCCCGCCATCCCGGACGTGCCGACCTTCGCGGAAAGCGGCGTGCCCGATTTCCTGATCACGCCCTGGTTCGGCGTCATGGCGCCGGCCCGCACGCCGGAGGCCACACTGGCCGCCCTGCATGACGCCTTCACCGATGCGCTGGCCGCGCCCGAGGTCGCCGCCAAGATGCGCGAACTGGGCGTAGAGACTGCCGCCGGATCTCGCCAGGCGCTGGGCGAATTCGTCACTGCCGAAACCGCGCGCTGGAAGGACGTGATCCAGGCCAACCACATCAAGGCCGAGTGATGGCGCCGGACCAAACGGCCTTGGACGGCGCGGGCGCGCCGCCCCCGATCCGGCTGCGCGACATGGGGTCGTTCCACGTCGGCGGGCACGATGTCCGGCTGTCGGGCCTGCCTTGCCGCGAGGTCGTCATGGCCGAAGGCGGCCAGCCCGTCTCGCTGGACCCGAACGGCACCTATCGCGTCGAGCAGATGTATGCGCAGTACTTCCTGGCCGAACCCGCCAGCGGCCGCCCGCCGCTGGCCTTCTGGCATGGCGGCGGCATGACGGGCGCAGCGTGGGAAACCACCCCGGACGGGCGCGAAGGCTGGCTGAACGCTTTCCTGCGCCGCGGCTGGGACGCCTACCTGTGCGACGCGGTGGAACGCGGCCGCGCGGGCTATGCGCTGGTGCCCGAGATCTGGCCCGAGGCGCCTATCGTGCAAACGCGGGAAGACTGCTACACGCGGTTCCGCATCGGCCGCCCGGGCACGCGCCCCGGGCCGGACAGCGCCTATCCCAACACGCAGTTTCCCATCGCCGCATTCGACCGCCTGGCCGCCCAGATGGTGCCGCGCTGGGTCCACACCGACGCGGCCATCCTGCAGGGCTACCTGGCACTGCTGGAACGCGTGGGGCGGATGATCGTCATCTGCCATTCACAGGCGGGCGTCTTCGGCATCCGCGCGGCGCAGGCCCGGCCAGACCGCGTACGCGCCGTGGTGGCACTGGAACCCGCCAGCATCCCCCTGCTGGCGCCGGATGCCGACTACCGCACGCCGACGCTGATCGTGATGGGCGACAACATGGATACCGACCCGCGTTGGCCGCGGATGCGGGCGCGCGTGCAGGACTTCGCGCGTCGCTACCCTTGCGTCACCGTGCTGTCCCTGCCCGATCTGGGCATCACCGGCAATTCGCACATGCTGATGATGGACCGCAACAGCCTGGACCTGGCCGGGCGCGTGCATGACTGGCTGATGGACCTGCCGCCGGGCTGACCCAATACTGCCATTTCGTGGCAGCATTACGGCATCAGATTCCGTCGCCCTGCCCCATGTCCCGCACCGAACGTCTGCTGGAGTTGCTCCAGACCCTGCGCCGCCACCGCCTGCCTGTCAGCGGCCACCGGCTGGCCGCCGAAATGGGCATCAGCTTGCGCACGCTGTACCGCGACATCGCAACGTTGCAATGCCAGGGCGCCGAGATTGAAGGCGAGCCCGGCGTGGGCTACGTGCTGCGCCCCGGCTTCATGCTGCCGCCCCTGATGTTCAGCACCGAAGAGATCGAAGCCCTGGTGCTGGGCACGCGCTGGGTGGCCGGGCGCACGGACGAGCGCCTGGGGCTGGCTGCCCGCAATGCGCTGGCCAAGATCGGCGCGGTGCTGCCGCAGGAACTGCGCGACGAACTGGACGCCATTCCGTTGCTGGTGGCCCCCAGCGCCAGCGCAGTCGTCGACCGGGTCGACGTGGCGCTGATCCGCCAGGCGATCCGCAGCGAACGCAAACTGGAAATCCAATACCGCGACGACAAGGGGTCGGATTCTGCCCGCGTGATCTGGCCCTTTGCGCTGGGCTTTTTCGATAGCGTGCGGCTGGTCATGGCCTGGTGCGAACTGCGCCAGGATTTCCGGCACTTCCGCACCGACCGCATCGCCGCCGTGAGCGCCGGCGACCGCTACCCGCGGCGGCGCCACGCCTTGCTGAAAGAGTGGCGTGCGATCCACCACGAACCGAAAAAAACCTGATGCACACTACTGCCAAAAACTGACAGTACCCCTGCCTAACATGAGCGCATCAACCACCAGGAGCGCATCATGTCCGACACCAACTACGTCCTCTTCTACGTCGAAAAGCCCCAGGCCAGCGCGGCGTTCTACAGCGCGCTGCTGCAACGCCAGCCGGTCGAGAATTCACCCACCTTCGCCCTCTTCGTGCTGGACTCCGGCCTGAAGTTGGGCCTGTGGTCGCGCTATACGGTGGAACCGCCCGCGGCCGGTCGCGGCGGCGCGTCCGAACTGGTGTTTGCCGTGGCCGACGCGGACGTCGTCAACCAGCGCCATGTGGAATGGAGCCTGCGCGGCCTGCCTATCCTGCAAGCGCCCACCGACATGGATTTCGGCCGCACCTTCGTTGCCCTGGATCCCGACGGCCACCGCCTGCGCGTGTTCTCGCCAGCGCCGCAGGCAACGGCCGCGCCCGAACCCGTCATTGCCGCAGCAGCCCAAGCCAGCTGAACCACAGGTAGTCCAGCGGCACCAGCAGCGCAAACGACAGCAATGCGGTCAACAGGGCCAGCATCAGGCCGCTTCTGGCCGGCACCTGGCCCATGCCCATCGCCACCACGATGGGCGACGCCTGATACGGCATGACGACGGTGGCATAGCCCGCCACCTGCGCCATCAAAACGGTCATCAGCGGAAAGCCCGACGCCCGGGCCAGCGTTTCCGCCAGCGGCGTGTACAAGGCCGGCACGCCGTTGGCGGTGACGACGAAGTTCAGCAAGGACGACAAACCCACCAACGAGAAAAAGCTCCGCATCGGCGCGTCGGGCGACAGGGGCATCCAGGCCAGCAAGGCGCCTCCGATGCGCGTGCCCAGGCCGCTGTCCGAGACCATGGCGGCCAACCCCAGGATGCCCGCCACATAGATCGCGGTGCGGAAGTTCACCTCTTTGCCGAACTGATCTGCGCTGACGAATCCCACTTTGGGCAACAGGCAGACGCACGCAGCCGCCAGACCGACCCAGGCGGGCGACACGCCATGCAGGCCGTCGGTCATCCAGCCTGCCAGCGTCAGGGTCAGCAGAACGATCAGCCTTTTTTCGGCGGCGGATAGCGGCGCACTGGCGGCGGGCGGCGGCGCGGGCCGGGTCGTATCGTGGAACAGCCACGCAATACAGGCGGTGAGCAATACGCCCTTGAATACCCCCAGCACCGGCGCATGCAGCCACAGATACGGCAGGTAGCCCAGTTGCAGGCCATAGCTGGCTTCAATGCTGCCGGCCATCACCAAGTTGGGCACGTTCGCAGGCAGGATGGACGTGGACAGTTGGAAGGTGCCAAAGCCCACGGCCAGCGCCAGCCCGATGCGCCCGGGACGCCCCTTCTCCAGCCCGATCTGATCCGCGTAAGCCAGCACGATGGGCATCAGCAACGCGATCCGCCCCATGTTGGACGGCATGACGAACGCCAACGCATACGTCAACGCCACCACGCCCGCCACGACGGCGGGATACGTCCCGGTCAGCCTTCGCGCCAGTGTGCCGGCCAGGCGGTCCGCCAGGCCGGTGTTCTTCAAGGCCAGCCCCAGCACATAGCCGCTCAGCACCAGCCAGAACGCGGCGGAAGCAAAGCCCGAGAAGACCACATCGGCCGGCGCCACCGCCAAGGCCATGGCCGCCGTGAAAAACAGCAGCGCCGTCAGGTACTCCGGCAGTCTGGTGAAAGCCCACAACGCAATCGTGATGGCCGTGAGGGCCGCGGGTAGAATCGGAAAACCGGAGACGACAAGATGCATGAACGCACCCTCGCAAAGCCAGGAATCGGCGCAGTGTACGGACCCTGTCCGCCGTGGAAAATGCGTCATTCGCATAGGCAGCCTACTTCGATCGCGTAGGCTCGCCCCCCATGCGCTTTGACCTGACCGACCTTGCCCTGTTCCTGCACGTGGTGCAGGCAGGAAGCATCACCCATGGCGCCGCGCGCGCCAATCTGGCCCTGGCCGCCGCCAGCGCCCGCATCCGCAACCTGGAAGCCTCGCTAGGGGCCCCGCTGCTGGAACGGCGTCGCCAGGGCGTCACTCCCACGCCCGCCGGGCAGAAGCTGGCTGCGCATGCGCGCGTCATGCTGGCGCAAGCCGAGCGGCTGCGCGACGACCTGTCCGGCTTCTCCGGCGAATTCGGCGGCTCGGTGCGCATGCTGTCGAACACCAACGCGTTGACGGCCTTCCTGCCCGAAGCGCTAAGCGGATTTCTGGCCGAACATCCGCGCATCAACGTCGAACTGCAAGAAATGCTCAGCGACGAAATCGTGGAGTGCATCGCCGACGGATCCGCCGATATCGGCATCGTGGCGGGCACGGTCGATACCGGCACGCTGGAGACGTTTGCGTACCGGTCAGACCGCTTCGTGCTGATCGTCCCGCCCGGCCATGCGCTGGCGTCGCGGCCATCCGTCGCCTTCCACGACGTGCTGGACGAGGATTTCGTGGGACTGGACCGCAGCAGCGCTTTGCAGCGCTTCCTGGCGCGTCAGGCGCTGGTGGCGGGCAAGCCCATCAAGCTGCGCGTACAGTTGCGCAGCTTCGACGCCATGTGCCGGCTGGTGCAAGCCGGCGTGGGCGTGGGCATCGTGCCCGAGACCACCGCGTGCAGCATGCGCCGGCTGGTGGATATCGTTCCCGTGGCCCTGTCGGACGCCTGGGCGCTGCGCGAACTGGTGGTGTGCGTGCAGTCGCGCCAGGCGCTCAGCGCCCGCGCCCGCCGCCTGCTGGATCACCTGCTGGCAGACGCCGCACCGCTCACCCCGCCGAATACAGGTCCGTCATGAACTGGGTGGACTTGATGCCCGTTCCGGTCAGCAGGACGACGGTGCGTTCGCTGGCCTGGATCGCGCCGCGCGCTTCCAATACCAGAAGCGCCGCGGCCGCCGTGGCGCTGGTCGGCTCCGCGTACAGGCCCGACAGCGCCAGCCGTTTCACCGCGGCCACGATGTCCGCTTCCGGCACCGCCACCGTCTGGCCGCCGCTGGCGCGCACGGCCTGCAATACTTCGCGCAAGCGCACCGGGTGCTTGATGGCCGTGCCTTCGGCCACGGTGGGCAGCACCTCGCGCGGCACGGCGCTGTCCACGCCTGCCTGGAAGCTGGCGTCCACCGGCGAACAATGCAGCGGCTGCGCCACGAAGAGCTTGGGCAAGCGGCAGATCTGTCCGGCCGCCAGCAACTCGGCAAACCCGATGGCGCAGCCCAGCACATTGCTGCCGGCGCCCGCCGGGATCACGACGTTGTCGGGCGCCTGGAAGCCGAAGTCTTCCCACATCTCGTACGCGATGGATTTCGTCCCCTGCAGAAAGAACGGCTGCCAGTTGTGGCTGGCGTAGAAGATGTCACGCGAGGCGCGAATGGCTTCGGTCTGCGAGTTTTCGCGCGGGCCTTCCACCAGGCGCACGTTGGCGCCGAACGCGCGGATCTGCGCCACCTTGGCGATGGACGTGTAGGCGGGCGCGAAAATGGTGACGCCCATTTCCGCCGCCGCGCCGAAGGCCGCGATGGCCGCGCCGCCGTTGCCCGAACTGTCTTCAGCAACGGCCGGAATGCCAATCTGGCGCAGCCATGACAGCATGACGGACGCGCCCCGGTCCTTGAAGCTGCAGGTGGGGTTGAACCATTCCAGCTTGAAATGGGGCCGCAGGCCGCCCCAGGCACGCTCGACCATCGGCGTGGCGCCCTCGCCCAGGGAAACCGGCTTGGCGATGTCCTGCGGCAAGGCGGCGCGATAGCGCCAGATGGAACGGTCGCGCGTATCGATATCGTCGCGGGATATCCCCGGCAACGGCGAGATCATCAGCGGCGTTTCCGCGTCGGAACACCAGCGGGCATCGGTGATCGGGTAGCGTTCGCCGGAAAGCGGGTCCACATAGCAGGGTTGCGACATGAGGTAGGCAGGCAAGTCAGGAAAGCCGCCAGTCTAGGCCGGGCATGCGCCGCAGCGTTGCAATATCATGTTGCGGAAAACGCAATGGAGAATCTGCATGGAACGAGGCGCGCTATGGGAATACCAGGTGTTCTGCGCCGTGGCCGAACGCCAGAGCTTCGTGCTGGCCGCGCGCGCCCTGGGCGCCTCGCCCAGCGCCGTGACGCGAGCCGTGCAAGCCTTGGAGCGCCAGGTAGGCGCGCAATTACTGTTGCGCAGCAAGAGCAGCGTCGTGCTGACCCCACAGGGTGAAAGCTATTTCCAGTCGGCGCGCGAGCTGCTGCGCCTGGAGGCCCAGGCCCGCGACGATTTGCAGGACGCACAAGGCGGCGTGCAGGGTCGCTTGCGCTTTTCGGCGCCGGATCTGCTGGGCGTGGCGCTGCTGCCCGCCGTGCTGCGCCAGTATGCCGACGCGCATCCCGGCGTCAGCATGGACATCCTGTACACGGACAAATGGGTGGACCCGATCGCCGAAGGCCTGGACTTCGCGATCCGAGGCGGTTTTCCGGCGTCCAGCGACCTGCTGGGCGCACGCCTCTGGCCGTATGATCGGCTGCTGTGCGCCAGCCCGGATTATGTGCGCCGCATGGGCCTGCCCCGCGAACCCGAAGACCTGAGGTCGCATCGCCTGGTGATGCACACCGGGCCGCGCGTGCTGAAAGACTGGCACCTGCGGCAAGACAAGCGCATCGTGCGGCTGCACGCCGAACCCGCCGTGCGCGTCAGCAGCGGCAGCGGCTTGATGGCGATGGTCCTGCAAGGCATGGGGATCGCGCGGCTGGCGGACTGGGCCGCGCAGCCGGAGATCGAACGCGGCGCGCTGGTACGGGTGTGCCCGGCCTATACCGTGACCTCCGCCCAAGGCGCCGCGCCGCAGATGCACGCCGTGTACGCATCGCGCTCACTGCCGGCCCGCGCCCGCGCGATGCTGGCAGCGATCCGGCAATGCGGCAACGGCCCGGGACGCTAGCGCCCCGGCGCCCGGCTTCGCCGCCCTGACCACCCGTACTGACTACCCGCGCTGGCCGCGCGTCTGCAGCACGACAGTTTCGCCGCGCTTCTTGAACAGCAGGAAGTAGAGCGCCGCCAGGATCAGCAGGAACGGCACGCCAAAGGCCAGCGTCATCTTGAACACGCCGGTGAACGCCGTCGTGATCAGGATTGCCAGCATCGCGACCGCGCCCAGCAGCGTCAGGACGGGGAACCCCGGCATCCGGAACGACAGCGCAGCGCCCCCTTCGCGCGCCCAGCGGCGGCGGAAGAAGTAATGCGTGACGAAGATCATCATCCAGGTGAACAGCGCGCCGAACATCGAGATGGCCATCATCAGCGTGAACGAGGTCTCGGGGTACAGCGCGTTGAGCACCGCCGCGATGGCGATGCCACTGGTCGACAGCAGCAGCGCGTTCAGCGGCGTGCCGCTGCGCGTCAGCCGGCCCAACACAGACGGCGCATGGCCGGCGCGCGACAGGCTGAACATCATGCGCGTCGTGATGTAGAGCTGGCTGTTCATGGCCGACAACGCCGCCACCAGCACGATGAAGTTGATGACGCCCGCCGCGCCTGGGATGTCCAGCGCCTGCATCACCTTCACGAACGGGCTGCCGCCCTTGCCCGCTTCATCCCACGGCACGATGGCCAGGATCAGCGCCAAGGTCAGCAGGTAGAAGACGACCAGCCGGACGATGGTGGCGCGAAACGCCTTCTTGACGGCGCGTTCGGGGTCCTCGGCTTCGCCGGCAGCCACCGCGATCATCTCCACGCTCAGGTAGCTGAAGATCGAGATCACCACGGCGATCCACATGCCCCACACGCCGTTCGGGAAGAACCCGCCATGCGAGGTGTACAGCGCCGTGCCGTACTGCGGATTGCCCCAGACCACGTAAGCGCCCAGGATGATGAAGGCCACGATCGCCGTGATCTTGATCGTCGAGAACCAGTATTCGATGGTGCCGAACGCCTTGACGCTCATCGCGTTGATGAAGATCAGCGCCGCCGAGAACACGCAGACCCATTGCCAGCCGGGCACCCCCGGGAACCAGTACTTCATGTACTCGGCGACGGCCGTCACTTCGGTGCCTACCGCCAGCACGACGCAGGACCAATACGCGTAGCGCACCAGGAATCCCGCCAGCGGGCCGACGTAGTGCTCGGCATAGGCGCCGAAAGACCCGGACGTGGAATGCGCCACCGTCATTTCGGCCAGGCAGCCCATCAGCAGCAGCGTGATCAGCCCGCCGATGGCGTAGCTGATGATCACGCTGGGGCCGGCGAACCCGATGGCGAACTTGCTGCCCAGGAACAGGCCGGTGCCGATGGCCCCGCCGATGGCGATCATGCTCATCTGGCTCGAGGTCAAGCGGCGCTTGAGCCCCTTTTCACGTTCGGCGATTTCGCCGAACCCTTGTTGTTGCCGCATTGTCTCCTCCTTGTACTGCGCTCTCTTTATGGATGTAAGGCCGGTTTGGCCTGCGCGATAAGGCAACGCTTCGTGGCGTTCAAGTCACGGCGGACCGTTGCTTGAATTCGGGCTTGTCCCAGGCGCGGCTGTCCAGCACGTCCTTCAGGATAGCCACCGCGTCCCACACGTCCGCATAGCCGAAGTACAGCGGCGTCAGGCCGAAGCGCAGCACTTCGGGTTCGCGGTAGTCGCCGATCAGGCCACGCGCGATCAGCGCCTGCATCACCTCGTAGCCATTGGGATGGCGGAAGCTCACGTGGCTGCCGCGGTCGGCGTGCTTGCGCGGCGTGACGAGCGTAAGCGGATGGCCCTCGCAGCGTTCCTCGACCAGCGCGATGAACAGGTCGCCCAGGGCCAGCGACTTGCTGCGCACTTCGGCCATGTCGGCCTCGTGGGCCACGTCCAGGCCGCATTCCACCAGCGACAGCGACACGATGGGCTGGGTGCCGCACAGGTAGCGGCGGATGCCGCCGGCCGGCTCGTAGGCAACGGCCATGTCGAACGGGCGCGTGTGGCCCCACCAGCCCGACAGCGGCTGCCAGAAGTCCTTGGTGTGGCGCGGCGCCACCCAGATGAAGGCGGGCGAACCCGGGCCGCCGTTCAGATATTTATAGGTGCAGCCGACGGCGAAGTCGGCGTTGGCGCCGTTCAGGTCCACCGGCACCGCGCCTGCGGCATGCGCCAGGTCCCAGATGGTCAGCGCGCCGCGTTCGTGCGCCAGCGCGGTCACGGCGGCCATATCGTGCATCTGGCCGCTGCGGTAGTTCACGTGCGACAGCAGCATCACGGCGACGGAGTCGTCCAGCGCCTTGTCCAGGGGCAGCTCGTCGTCGATCAGGCGCATCTCGTAGCCCTGCTGCAGCAGGTCGATCATGCCCTGGATCATGTAGAGATCGGTCGGGAAGTTGTCGCGTTCGGACAGGATGACGCGGCGCGTCGGCTGCTTGTCCTGCTGGATGCGCAGCGCGGCGGCCAAGGCCTTGAAGATGTTCAGCGACGTGGTGTCAGTGACGACCAGTTCACCCTCGCGCGCGCCCAGCAGGCTGCCCAGCTTGTCGCCCAGGCGGGCGGGCAATTCGAACCAGCCGGCGGTGTTCCAGCTGCGGATCAGGCCCGTGGCCCATTCCTGCGTGATGACGTCGGCGGCGCGGGCGGCGGCGGCCTTCGGGCTGACGCCCAGCGAATTGCCGTCCATATACAGCACGCCGGGCGGCAGTTCGAAGCGCGCCTTCAGGGAGGCCAGGGGGTCTTTCCGGTCTGCGGCGACGCAGTCTTCACGCGTAGTCATGCAATGCTCCTTCGGGCAATATCCTGCAAACAGGATAGCAGCGCCGATGAGCCGAAATATTGCAAATCCGGGCGTGGCTTACCCTAAGATTCCGCAGTAAATTGCACGAAACCCGAATTTTCAGAATTGGATTGCCCATGCAACTAGACGCGATCGACCAGCGCATCCTGTACCGCCTGCAAGAGAACGGCCAGCTCAGCAACCAGGATCTGGCCGAACAGGTGGCGTTGTCGCCCTCGGCCTGCCTGCGCCGCGTGCGGGCGCTGGAGGAAGGCGGCATGATCCGGCAGTACCGGGCCGTGCTGGACGCCGAAAAGCTGGGGTTCGAGCTGGAGGCCATCGTCCACGTGTCGCTGGACCAGTCGCGCCCGGGCTGGCACGAGGCGTTTCTGGCCGGCATCGCCGCCCACGACGAAATCACCGAAGCCAGCATCGTGACGGGCGCCTCCAACTACATCCTGACGGTGCGCACGCGCAACCTGTCGGCGTTTTCGCAGTTCGTCGAAGACAAGCTCAGCAAGATCGCCGGAGTGCGCGACCTGTGTTCGCATATCGTCATGCGGAAGGTAAAAGACCGGGGCGGCATGCTGCCGCTGGCCAGCTGGCGGTAAGCCCGCTCCCGCCCGGACGGGCGGCACGCGCCCGTTCAGACGGGCGTGCCGTAGCGCAGGAAGCCGAACACGGTGACGAAATGGCAGGCCGACCCGCCCATCACGAACAGGTGCCAGATCCCGTGGGCGTGGCGCCAGCGCTTGTCGTTCACGTAGAACAGCGTGCCCACCGTGTAGGCGGCCGCCCCCGCCAGCAGCCAAGCCAGGCCCGCGGACGACAGCGCGCCCGCGATCGGGGCGGCGAACATCACCCCCAGCCAGCCCATCGCCAGGTACAGCGGCAAGGCTGGCGCCGCGCCGCGCGCCCACCAGAGTTCGCGGCTGATGCCGATGGCGGCCAGCAACCAGATCGCCACGCCCATCGCGGCGCCCCACCCGTGCTCCACCGGCCCGAACGCCAGCGGCGTATAGGTCCCGGCGATCAGCAGGTAGATGGCGCAATGGTCCGCCTTGGCCCAACGGGCCTTGTTGCGGCCGCGGGTGCAGTGGTACAGCACCGACGAGGCATAGACGGCGATCATCGACGCCGCGAACACCGCGCAGCTGACGATCTGTTTCGTGTCCACCTTCAGTTCGGCCGCGCGCGAGATCAGCCAACCGGACGCGCCCACGGCCAGCGCCAGGCCGGCCAGGTGCGTGGCGCCATTGAATCGTTCGCCTTCGTACATAGAGAGCCCCCAGGACACCGGATGCCCGGTGTCGCCCATGATGTTCCCGTCCTGTGACAATCTGAGGTCAGGCAATGAAGTCCACGGCGGCGGGAAAGCCTTCCACCGCGCGCGCGGCCAGGATGGCGCGCTGCACCGCGATCGCCATGGCTTCCGCCGCCATGACGCCCAGCAGCATCACATTGCCCGGCTTGCCGGAGGTGCCGGTGCCCAGCGCGAAGATCGTGTCGCCGTCCATCATCGTGTGGATGGGGTTGATGGTGCGAGCCAGCCCGTCGTGGGCCATGCCGGCGATCTTCTGCGCCTGCGCCTTGGTCAGCGTGGCATCGGTGGCGACCACGCCGATGGTGGTCGCGGTGCCGGGGCGCATGGAATTGGGCAGGTCGCCCGCCAGGATGGCCGCCCGCGTATCCAGCAGATGCTTGCCGTCCGGCGTGCGCGCGCCGGCCAGGATGCGCCCGGTAGCGGGGTCCAGCACGTCGCCCACCGCGTTCACGGCCACGATCGCACCCACGGTCACGCCCGCCACCGTCAACGACGCGCTGCCGATGCCGCCCTTCATGGCGCGCTTGGCGCCGTACAGTTTGCCCACGGTAGCGCCTGCCCCAGCGCCGACGTTGCCTTCCTGCGGCGCTGCGGTGGTGGCCGACTTGCAGGCCTGGTAACCGGCCGCAGCATCCGGCCGGATGGAGGCGTCGCCCACGCCCAGGTCGAACAGGATGGCGGCCGGCACGATGGGCACATGCGCCACGCCCACATCGAAGCCGATCTTCTTTTCTTCCAGATAGCGCATGACGCCCGTGGCGGTGTCCAGGCCGAACGCGCTGCCGCCAGACAGCACGATGGCGTGCACCTTTTCCACCATGTTCACGGGATTCAGCAGATCGGTCTCGCGGGTGCCGGGCGCGGCACCGCGCACATCCACCCCACCCGTGGCGCCCGCTTCGGCGATGATGACCGTGCAGCCGGTAGGGCGGCGGGTATCGGTGTAGTGGCCCACGCGCAACCCGGACACCTGGGTGATGCTGCCTCCCCCGGGCGTCAGCCGCAAGCCGTTGGCGCCCTGCGCGGGCATCACCCCGGCAAACGCCGCCGCGCCCGCAGCCGCCATCATGAACGCCCGCCTGTTCCATTGCTGTTCCACACCGATCTCCCTCGCTTTGCAGATTGATTGCGCCCGGCGCAGGTCGCGCCGGGCGGGGGTAACCATATGACTTGCAGCTATATTTTTACTATTCCTTATGCTTTGTGGAAAAATAGGCGCGTTGTTAGAGTGCGGCTACGCCGGAGGGTATTGCACACCCGCAAGCTCTCCAGAATGACACCGTTCATCCGTGGAGCATTGCCATGAAACTCTTCCGCTCGCTGTTCATCGCCGGCCTCATCCAGGCCGCCGCCCTGACCGCTGCCCACGCCCAGTCCGGCCTGGACCAGATCAAATCCGCCGGCACGTTCAAGATCGGCACCGAAGGCACCTACGCCCCCTTCACCTTCCACGACGCATCGGGCCAGCTTACCGGTTTTGACGTGGACATTGGGCGCGCCATCGCCGAACGCCTGGGCGTGAAGGCCCAATTCGTCGAAGGCAAATGGGACGGCCTCATCGCGGGGCTGGACGCCAAGCGCTACGACGCCGTGATCAACCAGGTCGGCATCACCGACGCGCGCAAAGCCAAGTACGATTTCTCCGATCCCTATATCTCGTCGGCTGCCGTGCTGATCGTGCGCGACGACAACACCAGCATCAAGTCGTTTGCCGACCTGAAGGGCAAGAAATCCGCCAACACGCTGACCAGCAACTTCGGCAAGCTGGCGCAAAGCCATGGGGCGGAAGTCGTCGCCGTGCAGGGCTTCAACGAAGCCATCGATCTCTTGACCTCGGGCCGCGTGGAAGCCACGGTCAACGACAACCTGTCGTTCCTGGACTTCAAGAAGCAAAAGCCCAACGCCAAGGTGAAGATCGCCGCCACCGACAAGACCGCGGAATTCAGCAACTCCGGCGTGCTGATCCGCAAGGGCAACCCCGACCTGCAAGCCGCCATCAACAAGGCGCTGGCTGACATTAAGGCCGACGGCACCTACAAGACCATTTCGGTCAAATACTTCGGCACGGACCTGTCGGCGCAGTAAGCGGCACGCACGCACATGACGCTACCCTCCTGGCTGCAAACCGTCATCCCCGATTGGCTGTTGGCGCAGATCGGGTCGTGGACCGTGCCGGCCTGGGTGCAGTTGATGGCCGACTCGTTCTGGCCGTTGCTGCACGCCGGGCTAGTCTTCACGGTGCCGCTCACGCTGATGTCGTTCGCGCTGGGGCTGGCGCTGGCTTTCCTGGTGGCGTTGATCCGCCTGTTCGGCCCGGCGCCGCTGGTGGCGCTCGTGCGTTTCTATGTCTGGTTGATCCGCGGGACGCCGCTGCTGGTGCAGCTGTTCGTGATCTTCTACGGCCTGCCCAGCGTGGGCATCGTGCTGGATCCGCTGCCCGCCGCGCTGATCGGCTTCACGCTGAACGTGGGCGCCTACAACTCGGAGGTCATCCGCGGCGCCATCGAATCCATCACCAAGGGCCAGTGGGAAGCGGCGTATTCGCTCAGCATGACGCGCGGCCAGGCGCTGCGCCGCACCATCCTGCCGCAAGCGGCCCGCGTGGCGGTGCCGCCCCTGTCGAATTCGTTCATCGCGCTGGTCAAGGACACGTCGCTGGCCGCCGTGCTGACCGTACCCGAAATCTTCCAGGCTGCGCAACGCATCGCGGCCGTCACCTATGAGCCGCTGATCCTCTACACCGAGGCGGCGCTGATCTACCTGGTGTTCAGTTCCGTCCTGTCCGCCGCGCAAGTCCGGCTGGAAAGGCGCTTTGGCCAGCACGCCGTGTTCTCCGAGAAAAGCCGATGATCCGCCTGCAGAAAATCGAAAAGTCCTTCGGCGGCAATCCGGTGCTCAAGCAAGTGGACGTGAGCATCGCCGAAGGCAGCGTCACCGCCTTGATCGGCCCGTCGGGCAGCGGCAAGAGCACCTTGCTGCGCTGCGTGAACCTGCTGGAGGTGCCCGACCGCGGCACGCTATCCATCGGGCCGGAAACCGTTGAATTCGAGCCCGGACGGAAGCTGGCGCGCGAACAGGTGCAGCGGGTGCGCAAGCAGACCGGCATGGTGTTCCAGAACTTTCAGCTGTTTCCGCACCAGACGGTGATCGGCAACGTGATGGAAGGTTTGCTGACCGTGCAGAAGTGGCCCCTGGACCGCGCCCGCGCGCGCGCCGAGGAATTGCTGAAGAAGGTCGGCATGGCCGAAAAGGCCGACGCCTGGCCTGCCAACCTGTCGGGCGGCCAGCAGCAGCGCGTGGCCATTGCCCGCGCGCTGGCGCCCGCCCCGCGCGTGCTGCTGTGCGACGAGCCGACCTCCGCGCTGGATCCCGGCTTGGCGGCCGAAGTGGTGGATGTACTGCGCCAGCTGGCCACCGAAGGCATGACCATGCTGATGGCCACGCACGACCTGCGCCTGGCCGCCAGCGTATCGCGCGAAGTGGTGTTCCTGCTGGATGGCGTCGTCGTGGAATCCGGCGAGTCCCGGACGATCTTCTCGCACCCCGCGGACCCGCGCACCGCCACGTTCATCTCAACCTTGACGCAGGACGCGGCGGTGTAGGCTGGGCGCCGCCCGATTATTTGGGCGGCAAGTTCCCCGCCGGGTCGACCGCCTGGCCGTCATAGCGCAATTCGAAATACAGCCCGACCTGTTTGCTGTCGCTATTGCCCATTTCGGCGATCTTCTGCCCCTGCTTCACGCTTTGGCCTTCCTTGACCAGCAGCTTGCTGTTGTGCGCATAGATGCTGAGGAAGCTGGCGTTGTGCTTGACGATGACCAGGTGGCCGTAGCCCCGCAGGCCGCTGCCCGAGTAGGCGACGGTGCCGCCCGCCGCAGCCACCACCGGCGTGCCCGAGGAATTGGAGATGACGATGCCGTTGGAACCGCCGCCGTCGTAGCCGCGCGTGACCTTGCCCTGCGCCGGCCACACCAGCGAGATCGCGCCCGGCGGCGCGGTGCGCCGCTTGGCCGTGGAAGTGGAGGTCCGTGGCGAAGAAGTCGTCGGCTTGGACTGCGCCTTGCCGGAACCGGACGTGCTGGCCTGGCCTCCCGGCGCTTGCACCCGCAGCATCTGGCCGACCTCGATCGCGTTCGAATTCGACAAGCCGTTCCACCGCACCAGATTGCTGACGCTGGTGCCCTGCTTGCGCGCAATCTGCGTCAGCGTGTCGCCGGACTGCACGCGGTAGTAGCCGGGCTGGACCTTGGTGGTGCCGCAGGCGGACAACAGCGCCAGCAGCACGACGATGCAGGCGCACATCCATAGCCGCCCGAGCAGGCGGGGCCGTCTCCCGAACCGGGGCGGGCCGGCAGGCGCCGCGCAAGGGAGGGGGCAGGCGGGCACGGACAGGGTCGGGGCGGACAAGGAAAGCACTGAAACCTGGGGCACTGAGATGGCGGTGGAAACGGAAGTGCATTCAAGGGTACCAAGATTTTCGGGTGCCAGTGTGGCGCGGGTGCTTCGCAGCGGCGTCCGGGCCGTGTATAACCCGCTGATCACGGTGAACGCGCTTCGCCACGCCTCAATGCGTTTGCAAGGACCGACATGGGTATGACCGACACGGTTAGAAAGAATCCGCTTTGCCTGCTGTGGACCATCCCCTATCTGCTGTGCGGAGTGTTCTCGCACCTGCTCAGCGACCCGGTCAGCCACGCCTTGTTCGTCTGGCTGCCGCCCGGGGTAGCCGTCGGCGCCTACCTGCTGACCGCGCGCCGCAACTGGCTGCTGCTGGTGGCAGGATTCTTCTGCGCCCAGTTGCTCCTGACGCTTGTGTCGCGCGGGCAGCCGGCCACCGCCATCGTCTTCGCGCTGACGGGCAGCCTGTCTTCGCTGCTGGCCGCGTGGACCGTGCAGCGCCTGTCGCCGCGCGCCGAGGGCCCCGGCTTCGTAGCCGCGTTGCTGGCTGGCGCAGTCGCGGGAGCCGCCAGCAGCGCCTTGATGGGCGGCGGCTGGCTGTGGCTGACGCAGGAAGCGCACGCGCTGGTGCGGCTGCGCACCTGGGTCACGGCGTATCTGGCGGGCGTGCTGATCCTGGCGCCGGCGCTGACCGGCTGGGCGCAGTTCCGGCCCCGCCGCTCGGGCGGCCCGCGCATGCGGGACCTGCTGATCGGCGCGGTGGCGTACGCCTTGATGATCGTGTCGACCTTCATGACGTTCGACGGCGACATGATCCAGAACCTGCCCTATGTCGTGTCCTTCGAGCTGACCTATCTGCCGCTGGTGTTCGCGGTGCTGATCGCGCTGGTCTGGGGCACGCCCGGCGGCACGCTGGCAATGGTGACCCTGATGCTGATGGCGCTGTACCAAAGCGCCCAGGGCGAAGGCCCCTTCGTCGAGGCCAACGACCCCTGGCACGTGCTGCTGGCCACCCAGGTCTACCTGGTCGTCACGGCCTTGCTGCTGCTGCTCGTCAACACCCTGCGCGGCGCGCGCGCCCAGGCGCTTGAGAACGCTGAACAATGGCGCGGCCGCTTCGACCTGGCGCTGGCCGGCAGCCACCAGCTGATGTACCGCTTCAATCCCTATGACGGCAAGCTGGAATTGGCGGGCGACCTGCAGGACGCCTTCGGCCTGCCCGCCGGCGCCATCACCGATCTGGAATCCCTGGCCGCTCATGCACATCCGGAAGACCGGTCGCGCCTGGCGATGCACTGGGCGGCCCGCCGCGCGGGCGCCCAGGACCGCACGCCCCTGCTGTTCCGCGTGGCGCACACGGCTGGCGGCTGGCGGCTGGTCAGCGACCGGGGCTCGCCGTTGTCGGACTTCGACGGCAGCGTGGCCGTCGTCGCCGGCATGTGGCGGCTGGGCGAGATCGAGCGCGAGCCCGCCGATGCCGTCCAATAGTCCCGACGCGCCGTCCGGCACGGGCGCCCTCCTGATCCACGGATTGGGTGGGACGGAGTACGACCTGGGCTCGATGCACAAGGTCCTGAAGCGCGCCGGCATCCAGACGTACAGCCTGACCCTGCCCGGGCACGGCGCCTCGCCCGAGGACCTGCTGTCGGTGCGCATGGAAGACTGGCTGGACGCCGTGACGCAGAAGTACCACGAAGTCGCCGCGCGCCACGACACCCTGCACGTCATGGGCATGTGCCTGGGCGCGCTGCTGGCGGTTGAGCTATGCAAACGGGTCGGGCACAAGCAGGGCAGGCTGGTGTCGCTGGCAGCCCCCGTCTTCATCGATGGCTGGAGCACGCCCTGGTACCGCGGCCTGCGCAAGCTGGTCTACCGCATTCCCGGCCTGGCCGCGCGCATGCGCGTGGAAGAGGAAGAGCCCTACGGCATCAAGAACGAGCTGGTCCGGTCCATCGTCAAGGCCAAGTTCGAGCGGGGCGAGAACTTCCACTACCGCTGGGTGCCGCTGGCCTGCGTGCGCGAAGTCGACCGGCTGCGCGACGCCGTCAGGCGCGGGCTGGACGGTATTGGCTGCCCCACGCTGATCATGCACGCGCACGAAGACGAGCTCACGTCCGTGCGCTCGGCGCAGCTGCTGCATGAGGCCATCGCAGGCAGCCAGTTGGTCCTGCTGAACAACAGCTATCACATGATCTGCGTGGACAACGACCGCGACCTCGTGGCCGCCACCGTGCTGCAATTCATGGACCGCGACCCTGCCGCCGCCCAATCCCCGCGCGCCGCCGAACGCGGCGCCCCCATGGGCGCCGCGGATGTCGAACGCATCCTGGGCGCGTACCGCGACTCCCTGCTGGCCGGCGAATTCGAGACACTGTTCCCGCTATTTGCCGAAGACGTGGTCTGGACCGAAGAAGGCGACAACCCGATCAGCGGCGTCTACGAAGGCCGCGGCGCGCTGATCAACCTGTTCTCACGGCTGATGGACTATTCGCGCAACACCTTCGCGGTCAGCGACGTGGGGCAGCCCGCGCTTGCCGGGCGCTCCATCGCGCTGCCGTTGCGCTTTCAGGTGCAGGACGGCGCCAGCCTGTATCAAGGGGCGTCCACGCATACCCTGCGCCTGCGCAACAATGCCATCAGCAAGGTAACGGCGCGCGCCGACGAGCCCGAACGCGAGGACGCCTTGTGGCGCCGCCTGGCCGCCGCCGGCGGCCACGAACCCGAGGGCGACGCCATGGACGACGCCACGCTGGCGCTCGGCGCGGCCGCCCTGCCCGATGCATTCGAAGCCGCGGTCATCGAATTGCGCTCGCTCTCCGCGCCGCCGTCGGCCGCCGTGGCGATCCGCCTGGCCGCCTACGAGCAGCAAGCGCGCCACGGCGACGCCCCGCTGGCCGCACCGCCCGATGCCGATGCCCGTGGACAGGTCGGCCACGCCGCCTGGCGCCTCTTGGCCGGGCTGCCGGCGGATCAGGCGCAACGCCGCTATATCGCCCTGGTGCGGCGTCTGGACGCAGGGGATTGACCCGCCGGCATGACTAAAATGGCGCGATGCCTGACCTGACCCGCCTCCACCGCCTGGGACGCGCCGCGCGCGCCCACGGGGTGCTGTGGCTGGCGCTTCTGGCCCTGACCTTGCGCGCCCTGGTGCCGGCGGGCTACATGCCCGATGCCCGGGCGTTGCATGACGGCCGCTTGGAAGTCACCTTCTGCTCCGCCGCGGGCGACCTGTCCACGCTCAGCGTGGCGCTGGCCCGCGCAGGCGGCGACGAGCGCCCATCCGGGCACGACGCCGCCAAGACGGGCGCGCAATGCCCCTTCGGGCTGCTGGCGCACGTCGCGCCGGCGCCCACTCCGGCGGTAACGCCCATGCTGCTGCCCGCGGGCCGGTATGTACCGCCCCCGCCCGCCTACCGGGCGCTGCCCGCGCTGGCCGCCCATGGCCCGCCCCTGGGTTCCCGCGCCCCACCTGCTTTGGCCTGACTCCGCCTGACCGCGCGGCCCCGCCGCGCGCCTTGCCGATCCGTCGACCAAAGAGGTTTTCATGCATTCCCCCTTCATGCATTTCCCCGCCCTGCGCGCGCGCGCAGGCGCGGCGCTTGCCCATGCCCCCGATCCCCGGCGCCGCCTGATCCTGTCGTCCCTCGCCCTGCTGGCCCTGGCCGGCTGCGGGCCCGAGGCCCCCAAGCTGCACGGCATGGATTTGTCCGGCATGCCGACCGGCGATTTCCAATTGCAGGACACAAGCGGCCAGATGCGCCGCCTGGCCGACTACCGCGGCCATCCCGTCATGCTGTTCTTCGGTTTCACGCAATGCCCGGACATCTGCCCGACGGCGCTGACCCGCGCCATCGAGATCAAGGGCCTGCTGGGCGCCGACGCCGACAAATTGAAAGTCCTGTTCATCACCGTCGACCCGGAGCGCGACACGCCCGAGATCCTCAGCGCCTACACCCAGGCCTTCGATCCGGCGTTCGTCGGGCTGCGCGGCGATGCAGAGCAGACCCGCGCAGCCGCCCAGTCCTTCAAGGTGTTCTATCAAAAGGTCGCCACCGGCTCGTCCTACACGATGGATCACACCGCGCTCACCTACATCATCGACGCCCAGGGCAAGCTGCGGCTTGCCTTGCGCCACCAGCAGAGCGCCGAAGAATGCGTGCAAGACCTGCGCACCGTGCTGTGACCCCACGCCGCCAACCCGATAGAGAAGCCACCATGATGAAGAAAATTTCGCTCAAGTCCCTGGCCGCCGCCGTTTCCCTGTGCGTGCTGGCGGGGGTTGCGCCCACCGCCCTGGCGCAGGACGACGCCTTGAAGGTGGACGACGCCTGGGTGCGCGCCACCGTGCCCAGCCAGCATGCCACCGGCGCCTTCATGCGCCTGACCTCGGCCGTGCCCGGCCGCCTGGTGGCCGTGGAGTCCGATGCCGCCAAGCACGTGGAAGTGCACGAGATGGCCATGCAGGACAACGTCATGAAGATGCGCCAGGTGCCCGGCATCGACCTGCCCGCCGGCCAGCCGGTGGAGCTGAAACCCGGCGGCTATCACGTGATGCTGATCGACCTGGCCCGGCAGATCAATCCGGGCGACCGCATCCCGCTGACGCTGGTGGTGGAAGATGCCAAGCAACAGCAGCGCCGCGTGCCGGTGCAGGCCGAGGCCCGCGCGTTGAACGCCAAGGCCGGCCCCGCCCCGGCGGCGCAGCACGGCCACTGATCTATATATAGAGAGCAAGCTGGCGGCGGCCGCGGCCAATGGGGAACGACCCCATGAAAGCCGAATGACACCTGTACTTCAGGCTTGAAATACCTTTCGCGTCCCGCCGCCCATTTCCCTGCAACACCACGGCGCTCTCCCTGTCGAATTGAAAAGACCGGATGCGCGCCGTTTTCACGCACCCGGCCAGGCATTCCCGCATCCAGGAAATCGTCCGTCGGCAGCATCGCGGACGACGGCGCGGCCAGACCGGCCGCAGGCTTTGTTTGCCAGGAGCGTTTCATGAAGACCTTCACCACCACGTTGTTGCTTTGCGCCGGCTTGGCTGTCGCGGGCGCTGCCCAGGCCCAAACCGCGGCCCCCACCACCCAGTACAAGCGCGATCTGTACGGCGACTGGCGCGTCGGCTACCCGGCCCCCACCGCCAAGACCTCCGCCCAGGTGGCCGCCGAACTGGCCCAGGCCAAGGCCAACGGCACGTATTCGTTCGGCCAGGAAGACTACCCGCCCCCCGTCGCGTCCACCCAATCCGAAAGCCGGGCCCAGGTCGAGCAGGAATTGCGGCAGGCCCAGGTCCAAGGCCAGATGGCGTCCGACCAGGAAGACTACCCGCCCGCGGCCATGGCGCACAGCGGCATGTCCGATATCCATTGACGCATGGGACCGCTTGGCGAATATCGGTGACGCACCATCTGGCGCCCCCGTCAGCGTGTCATGCTGAATCGCCATACAATGCCAGCACATCCGCCGTCGTCGCCGTAGTCAGGCCCGACGGCAGCCGGCCGCTTGCGCCGCGCGCCGGATGCCTGCGTTCCGCGCCGCCGGGCGCTTGACCCGCCGGCGGGCCCGCCCCCACCTCTTTTTTTTTATAATCCCCGTTTTTTCCCCCTTT
>NZ_JBYOKH010000081.1:0-20871 GCF_057799415.1 Achromobacter sp. 18P8.1.1
AACGAAGATGACGAAGGGGCAGTCCGGAGCGAACGCTCCGGACCGCAATCGTGGGCGCGCGCCGTCATGCCGACACCGCCGACGGGCGACCTACGAAGCGCTAAGACTCGCCAGAAAAACGAGCCAAAAAAACGAGCCACTAAATCAGCAGCTTCCCAATCACTCAGACAACGGATTCTGAAACTGCGAACACTTCACCTGCACCAGTTTCCGATCCTGCAACCGCAAAGCCGTCAACGCTCCCCCCCACACGCACCCGGTGTCCAGGCAGATCACGTCCGGCCGCTGCAGTAACCCCAGCGTCGACCAGTGCCCGAAAACCGTCGTGATGTCCCGGGTGGCCCGGTTCGGGACGTCGAACCATGGCACCAGGCCCGGTGGCCAGGCGCCCGGGGCGACCTTGGTTGCGAACTCCATGTGTCCGTTCGGCGTGCACAGGCGGATCCGCGTCAGCGCGTTGATGATCACCCGCATCCGCTTGCCGCCCTTGTGGTCTTCTTTCCACGTGGCCGGCTCATTGCCGTACATCTTTTGCAGCGCCTTCTGCCAGTTCGGGCCGCGCAGGGCGTCCTGGACTTCGCCGGCCAGGGACAGCGTCTTGGCGACGTCCCATTTTGCCAGCGTGCCGGCGTGCACCAGCAGGTGGCCTTGTTCGAAATGGGCCAGCGGGCGGAAACGCAGCCAGTTGATCAGGTCGGCCGCGTCCGGCGCGCGAAGAATCTCTTCGAGCGTGTCCGATTTCGACGGCTTGCGCACCCCGGCCGCGGCGGCCAGCAGGTGGAGGTCATGGTTACCCAGCACCGACGTCGCGCGGTCGCCCAGGTCGATGATGCGACGCAGGGTCTCCAGCGACTGCGGGCCGCGGTTGACCAGGTCCCCGGCGAACCAGAAGCGCGACTGCGGGTCGCCGACCAGATCGGGGTGGGACAGCAAGCGGTCCAGCGGCGAGCAGCACCCCTGCACGTCGCCGATCATCCAGATACTGCCGTTCATGCGGGACTTTTGCTCCAAGGCCAGCGTTGTTGGACGAACCGGGTAAAGGTGTGGCGGTATTCCATGTAGGTCATCGCGCCCAGCGCCAGGGCCATGGCGCCCAGGTTCGGACCCAGGGCGGTCAGCCAGGGCGGCCACTTGCCCAACATGCCCACGTTCAGGGCCAGCTGGTTCAGCATGAAGAAGCCCACGCCCAGCAGGATGCCGATGAAGACCTTGGCGCCCACGCCACCGCGGCGCGTCTGCATCAGGCCGATCGGGGCCGCAATCGTGATCATCACCAGCAAGGTGAACGGATACGCCAGTTTGCGCCACAGGGCGACGACCTGTCGACCATATTGCAGCTGGTTGTCGCGCAAATACTCCACATAGTCCAGCAACGTGACGATGGACATGCGTTCAGGGGTCAGCACGCGGGCCAGCAGGCGCTCGGCGCTGAGCGTGGTGTCCACCGTGCGCTCGGGCACCTTCACGACGGCCGCGGGCGGGTTCTTCGGCGGACGGGCATTGGCCAGCGCCTCGGAGGCCTCGTCGTCCAGCCGCGTCTCGGCCACGTCCTTGAGCACCAGGTCGCCGTGGGCGAACAGGCCGGTGGGCGCCGTGGACAGGACGGACAGCGTCAGGTCTTTCTTGAATTCGTACAGGGTGATGTTGGCCACTTGGCCGTCGCCCTTGAGTTCGCCGATATTGATGATGCGGGTGCCGCCGTTGGCGGTGGGTTCCTTGAACCAGTAGCCGCTCTTCAAGCGGTCGCCGCCGGCCTTGCCGCGAAACAGCAGGTTGGCTTCGCCGCTTTTGATCTCGGCCCAGGGGGTGACATATTCGGACAGCAGGGCCGCGCCGATCATCAGGGGGATGGTGACGATCCACAGCATGCGCAGCAGGCGCATGCCGCTGACGCCCGAGACCCGCAGGATGACGAGTTCGTTACGCTGCGCCAGACCCGCCAGCGCAAGGATCGCGCCGATCAGCAGCCCGATGGGCAGGAGGTCGTACAAGCGGGTGGGAATGGCCAGCGCCTGCATGTAGAGCAGGGCCATCATGGAGAACTTGTCGCCCACGTTGTCCAGGTCGTCCACCAGCGCGAAGAACGTGAAAAGACCCAGCAGGGCCATAAGGACCACTGCACAAGAGCGATAGATCTCGCGGGCCAGGTAGCGACGTGCGGTACGCATGAAAAGGAAAGGGAGCGCGTAAACGTGAAAGCTTAACAAATCCCGCCGCTAAGGGTGGGGAAGGCCTGACGGAATGGCGTGGATTTGGGTATCAGGGGATGTCAACCATCTGCATCCGGCGGGTCAGCACGCCGACGCGGGAGTTCAGGTAGTTGGAATTGCGGCGGCTGTCATAGAAGCGGGGGTTGGGCAGCATGGCGGCAAGCCGGGCAGCCTGGCTTGCGCCCAGGTTGGCGGCCGTGGTGTTGAAGTAGTGCTTGGAGGCCGCCTGCGCCCCGAACACGCCCACGCCCCATTCGGCCACGTTCAGATACAGCTCCAGGATCCGTTCCTTGGTCATGACGTGTTCGATCATATAGGTCAGGACCAGTTCCTGGCCCTTGCGGATATAGCTGCGTGAACTGGACAGGAACAGGTTCTTGGCCAACTGCTGGGTGATGGTGGAGCCGCCCCGCATCTTGCTGCGGCCGGCTTCTTCCTGGCGCTGGTTGTACTCCCAGGCCTTGCGGATGGCGTCCCATTCGATGCCGTCGTGGACGGTGAAGTTGGAGTCTTCCGAGGCGACGACCGCGCGCTTGAGGTTGCGGTTGATCTTGTCGTAGGGCACCCATTCGTACTGCAGCTTGAAGTCGGGGTTGCCCTCGCGCAGGCGGGACAGCTCTTCGCGCATGATCGCGCTGCTGCCGGGGTCGCGGTAGTTGTACCAGACCACTTGGGCGAAGAGCCAGAATTGGTACAGCAGGACCAGGCACACCAGCGCCATCAGGACGCCGGTGGTGATCCGGAACCACGATCGGCCCTTGCGCGCCGCCATGCTGCTTAGCGTCCCGCCATGAGCGCCTCGCGCAGCGCCGCCAGCACGGGCGCCGGGTCGGGGCGCACGCCGTGCCAGATGTAGAAGCTCTCGGCGGCCTGGCCCACCAGCATGCCCAGGCCGTCGGCCGTCAGCGCGGCGCCGTCGGCCTGCGCCTGTTGCATGAACGCGGTGGGCTGGGCGCCGTACATCATGTCGTAGCCGGCCGCGCCTTCGGCGTACAGGCCGGCGGGCAGGTCGGGGGCGGCATCCTGCAGGCCGCTGGCCGTGGCGTTGATCACCAGGTTCCAGCCGCCTGCGAGCGTGGCGTCGGCCAGTCCGCCGGCCGTGACCCGGGTCTGCGGCGACACGCCGGTATCGCGCCAGGCATCGGCCAGCGCCAAGGCCTTGGCTGCCGTGCGGTTGACGATGTGCAGACGGGCGCAGCCGGCTTCCGCCAGTGGTTGCAGCACGCCGCGAGCGGCGCCTCCCGCGCCCACCAGCAGCACCGAGGCGCCGTTCAGGCGCACGCCCAGTCGCAGCAGGTCGGACACCAGGCCAACGCCGTCCGTGTTGCAGCCGTGCCAGGCGCCATCGCGCCAGGACAGGGTATTGACCGCCCCGGCCAGCCGGGCGCGGGTAGACAAGCGGCCCGCCGCCAGGGCGTAGGCGTCCAGCTTGAAGGGCACCGTGACGTTCAGGCCCAGACCGCCCTCTGCCACGAAGGCCGCGGCCGCCTCGGCAAACCCGTCCACCGGGGCCAGCAGGCGCTCGTAGCGCAGCGGTTTGCCGGTCTGCTGGGAGAACAGGGCGTGGATCTGGGGCGAGCGGCTATGCGCGATGGGATTGCCGATGACGGCGTAGCGGGCAAGAGGGGTCGCCTCGGTCATGGGGCTTGTGTTTCCAGGGTGTCGTTGACGAAATGCCAGGTGCGGGTGATGACCAGCACGTCCGTATCGCGGGCGATATCGGGAGGGAATGGGGGGAAGGGGGCCGCCAGCTGGACGATGCGGCGCGCGGCCTGGTTCAGCACCGCGTGCGGCGAGGGCTGATCGATTTCCACGTTGGCGATGCTGCCGTCGCTGCGGACCGACACCGTGATGCGCAGCGTGCCGTAGATGCGCCCGCGCGCCTCGTCCGGGTAGTGCTGGGTGCCGACCGCCTCGATCCGGGTGCGCCAGGCGTCCAGGTAAGCGGCATAGCGCGAGGCCTCGGCCGACGGGGCCACGAATTGCTTGCGGGGTTCGGCGCTGTATTGCTGCACCCGTGCGGCCAGGGCGGCCACCTGGGCATTCTGGATCACGCTGGCCTGATCCTGGGAGTCCTGCCCCAGGGCGGTGCCGTCCGGCCAGGGGTTGACGGCCTGGCGTTCGACGCCGGCTTTCTCTTGCGAGCGCAGCTGGGTCATCAGGCGGGTCTGTTCGGCTTCCAGCTGCACCTGGCGGCGGCGCATGGCTTCCAGCACGATGGTTTCGGCGGAGGCGCCGGTCTGGGGCAGCGGGGTGGTGGTCATGCCGCGGTCGGCGTTGCCGCCGCCGCTCATCTGATTCTGCGCCTGGGCACGGGGCGTGTCCGGCGGCGTCTCGCTGCGGGCATTGAGCAGCACGACTTCCAGGCTGGTCACCGGCGGGCGGGTAAAGGCGGGCGCGCCAAAGCGCCACGCCAGCGCGCCGGCGTGCACCAACAGCGATATTGCGATGCCGATTCGCAGGTAGTGCTGGGCGGGAGCGCCCAGCCACCGCAGGTAACGGCTTAGCGGGGAGGGGGAATCAGGGCGTTGCACGGACGCATTGTAAGTCGAGTCCACGTTGCCCGGCATGCAGGCCAACGGCTTGTAACAGCTATCGGACGGCAAGCCGGGCGGCCGCCCGGGCGCAGGGCTGGTCCGGCCGTGCGCGCGAAGGGCGGGCCCCCGCGTGCAGACGGCCGGGGTGCGTCACGCCGTCTTGCGCGGGAAGATCCAGACCTTGCTGGCGGGCAGCGCCAAGCGGCAGGGGCCGGGTTCGCGGCCTTCCGGCCCGTAGGCGCGCAGGGCCAGCGTGTTGGCGGGATCCGCGTCCGGGGTGCGGAACAGGTATTCCCACCGGTCGCCGAGGTACATGCTGGTCAAGAGCGGCATGTCCAGATGGTTGCCGTCCGGGTCGTCCGCCAGGCGCACCTGTTCCACCCGGATCACCGCCGTGCCGTCCTGGCCTTGGGTCACGCCTTCGCCCGCCTTGCCCCACAGGGCCCAACCGCGGCCTTCGATGCGGGCGCGGCCGTCGCGCACTTCGGTGACCTTGCCTTCCAGCCGGTTGTTGCTGCCCATGAATTCGGCGGTGAACAGCGTGGACGGCGAGCCGTACATTTCCTGCGGCGTGCCCTGCTGTTCGATCTTGCCGTTGTTCAGCAGCAGGATGCGGTCGGAAATCGCCATGGCTTCGCTCTGGTCATGCGTCACCATCAGGGCCGACAGCCCCAGGCGGATGATCAGTTCGCGCAGGAAGGCGCGAGCCTCTTCGCGCAGCTTGGCGTCCAGGTTGGACAGCGGCTCGTCCAGCAGGATGACGGGCGGGCTGTACACCAGCGCCCGGCCGATGGCCACCCGCTGCTGCTGGCCGCCGGACAGCGCGTGCGGATGGCGCTGGCCCAACTTGCCCAGGCCCAGCTGGTCCAGTACGGCCTGCACGCGTTCGCGCACTTCGGCCGACGACACCTTGCGCAGCTTCAGCGGGTAGGCCACGTTTTCGAAGACGGTCTTGTGCGGCCAAAGCGCGTAGGACTGGAACACCAGGCCCAGGTTGCGCTCTTCGGCGGGAATCTCCTTGCGCGCGCCGCCGTCGTAGACGATGCGGTCGCCAATCGTGATGCGGCCGCGCTTGGGGCCTTCCAGGCCGGCCACGGCGCGCAGCAAAGTCGTCTTGCCGCTGCCCGACGGTCCCAGCAGGGACACCACTTCGCCCTGGCGCAGTTGCATCGACACGCCCTTGAGCACCGGGTTGTCGCCGTAGTCCAGGTGCAGGTCTTCTACAGAAAGCTCAATCATGAAGTTTGACTCCGAATCGCAGGGCGATGCCCAGGCCGATCACGACCAGAACGATATTGATGAAGGAAAGCGCGGCCACGATGTCGATGGCGCCCGAGGCCCACAGCGACACCAGCATGGAACCGATGGTCTCGGTGCCGGGCGACAGCAGGTAGACGCCCGTGGAGTATTCGCGCTCGAAGATCAGGAACATCAGCAGCCACGAACCGATCAGGCCGTACTTGGCCAGCGGCACCGTGACGTGGCGCGTGACCTGGCCGCGGCGCGCGCCGGCGCTGCGGGCGGCCTCTTCCAGTTCCGGCCCGACTTGCAGCAGGGTCGACGAGATCAGGCGCAGGCCGTAGGCCATCCACACCACGGTGTAGGCCAGCCACACACTGAAGATGGTGCTGCGCATGGCGCGCAGCCATTCGATGAAGTTCTCGCGCAGCCATTCCGCGAACGGCAGGGCGGACAGCCAGCCGTTCTCGTCCACGTCCAGCGCGTTGTCCAGCCACATCGGCACGAACAGGAACACCCACAGGAATGCCAGGCCGGCGAGCAGGCCGGGCACGGCGCGCGGCACCAGCACGCTGTAGTCCATGAAGCGCGTGACGTTGTCGGGCTTGCGGTGCATCGCCAGGCCCACGAACATGTAGCACATCACGGCCAGTGCGCCGCCGAACACGCCGATGGCCACCGAGTTCACGATGGCGCGCATCAGGTTGGGCTGCGCGAACACCGTGCGGAAGGCGTCCAGCGACAGCACGTCGAACAGCGACACGCCCATGCCCCAGTTGGACACGAAGGCTCGCAGCAACACGCCCAGCAGCGGCACCACGATGGTGACCAGCAGCCAGAACGCCACCACGGCACCCGCCACCCAGCGCCACTTGCCCAGCGGCAGCGGACGGGCGCGCGAGGCCTTGCCCTTGACGGTGACGAAGCGGTTGGCGGTGCGCATCAGGCGGCGTTGCAGCATGACCAGCGGGATCGTCATGCAGATCAGGATCACGGCCACGGCCGCCATCAGGTGGTAGGACGGGATGCCCAGCTTGTTCGTCAGCTTGTACAGGTACGTCGCCAGCACCAGGTTGCCTTCGGGGTCGCCCAGCACCAGCACCAGGCCGAACACCTCCAGGCCCAGGAAGAACAGCAGCACGGTGGCGTACAGCATGGCCGGGCGCACCATCGGCAGGCTGACCGACACCATCACGCGCAGCGGCGAGGCGCCGGTGACGCGGGCGGCTTCTTCCACGTCGGAACCCATGCTGCGCAGGGCCGACGAGATGTACAGGTAGGCGTGCGGCACGTGCGTCAGGCCGGCGATGATGACGATGCTGGTCAGCGAATAGACGTTCCAGGGCACGAAGCCCAGGATGTTCTGCGCCCAGATCGAAAAGAAGCCCACGGGGCCGGCGGCCACGACGTAGCCGAAGCCCAGCACCATCGGCGACACGAACACCGGCACCAGGATCAGCGGTTCGATCCAGCGGCGGCCGGGCAGGTCGGTACGGATCATCAGGAAGGCCAGCATGCCGCCCAGCGGGATGGCGATGATGGCCAGCCCGAAGGCCAGGATGAAGCCGCTTTTCAGCGCCTTGTAGAAATCGGGGTCCGCGAAGATGAAGCGGAACGCGTCCAGGCTGAAGACCTTGGACGGGGCAAAGAAAGGCGCGGAGAGAAAGCTCTGGATGATGATGAACGACAGCGGCACGTAGATGGCCAGTGCCGTGATCAACACCACCACGCCGCGCGGCAAGGACTGCCATTTTCTGCGCAATGACTGCATGGGGAAATCCTGTTGTCGAAAATGACGCGACGGTCGCGCCGCCCGGGCAGGGAAGAGCCCGCCCGGGGGCGGTCAGGCGGGCGGCGCCGTGCCGCCCGCTACGCGTTGTGGCGGTTCAGGCCGGGTGCGCCGTCCTGAACCCGCGCGGCATTACTTGCCCGCCGCGGCGCGCCAGTCCTTGATGAACTGCAGGCGCTTGGTCTGTTCCAGGTAGTCCAGCAGCGTTTCGTTGACCGGGATCGGCTTGAGCGAAGCGCCCAGCTTCTTGGTCATGCCGTCCACGTCGTTGTCGCCTTCGATGTCGTCGCGCACCGAAGCCAGGTCGGCCTGGTTGGCCATGATTTCCTGGCCCTTCTGCGACAGCAGGTAGTCCATCCACAGCTTGGCCGCGTTGCGGTTCTTGGCCTTCTTGCTGATGAACGCCACGCGCGACAGCACCAGCGCGTAGTCGGTCGGGTAGGCCACGCCCAGCGACGGATCCGACTTGGCGCGGGTTTCGGCGTACGAACCCAGGATGTTGTAGCCGATCAGGTTTTCGCCCGACGACACGCGTTCCATCATGGTGCCGGTGGACGACTGCACGATCAGGCCGCCCTTGGCAATGTCCTTGAGCGTTTCGAAGTACTTGGGGTCGTTGGCCTTGTCCTGCACGGCCAGCATGAAGCCCACGGCCGACTTCTCGATGTCGTAGGTGGTGACCTTGTTCTTGAACTTGTCCGGCTGGCTGGCGATCAGCTTGGCCAGGGCGCCGTGCGTGGTCGGCACTTCGTTGGCGGGGATCAGGCGCTTGTTGTAGATGAACACGGCCGGCTCGTACGTCGTGCCGTAGGCCGAATCCTTCCACACGGCCCAGGCCGGCAGCTTACTGATTTCGGGCGACTTGTACTGCAAGGCGTAGTCGGTGGCCAGCTTCAGCGCCGAGTCCATCGACGAGCTCCAGACGATGTCGCCGCTGCCGCCGCCCGCCGCTTGTTCGCTGATGTAGCGGTTGTAGAGCTCGGTGCTGTTCATGTCGTTGTATTCGACCTTGACGCCCGGGTACAGCGCTTCGAAGCCCTTGATGATGGGGCCGGCGGCCTTGGTGTCGGTGGTCGAATAGATGACGACCTTGCCTTCCTTCTTGGCGCCGTCCAGGATCTTCTGATAGTCGGCCGGGTAACCCGCGGGCACGGCCTGCGCAAAGGCGCTGCCGGTGGCAATGGCGAATGCAGCGGCGCAGGCGGCCGCCAGTTGGGACTTGGCAAGCATGGGTGTTGTCTCCGATTGGAATTGGTCTGAGCAGGATCTTGGTCCAGCCTGCGCCCATCTTAGGAGGCGGCGTCTGTCGTCGTCCTGTCATGGAGACAGGTTGCGGCTAGGGGTAATCCCTGGGCGCAGCTACGGTCGCTTGGGCGTATCCGTCACCAGCCGCACCCAGTTCTGCACGAAGCGCGAGTGCCGTCGCTGATCCAGCCCCACCAGGAGCGCGGGGCTCAGCACCACGGGCTGCACGATGCCGCTGGAACGCGCCAGCACGGCCTCGGACGTCCAGCGTCCGGGCGTGTCTTCCATGATGGAGCCCAGCGCCGCATGGCTGGAGGCCACCTGCTGGCCGGCGGGCGACAAGAGCCAGTCCACCAGCGCGCGCGCCAGGTCCGGGCTGGGGGCGCGGCGCGATATCAGCACGGAACGCGCCAGCACCAGCACATAGTCCTGCGGGAACACCACGCCGATCTTGCTGCCGGAGGCCTGGCGCGACAGCGCGTACGACCCCAGGATGTTGTAGGCCAGGTCCATCTCGTCGTTCTCGATGGCGTCCAGCAACTGGGCGGTGGTGGGCGACAGGCGCACGCCGACCTGCCCCATGGCGTTGGCCAGCCCCCA
Organism: Achromobacter sp. 18P8.1.1; assembly: GCF_057799415.1. Classification (NCBI taxonomy): domain Bacteria; kingdom Pseudomonadati; phylum Pseudomonadota; class Betaproteobacteria; order Burkholderiales; family Alcaligenaceae; genus Achromobacter; species Achromobacter sp. 18P8.1.1. Next base: position 9,621 of record NZ_JBYOKH010000081.1, read on the forward strand.
GAAGTTCGACGACACCAGCTCATCCTGCTCGGCCAGCAGGTAGCCCACGCTGCTGGCGGCAATGTCGTAGGTGCCGACGCGGCCCTGCAGGCTGGCCTGTTCGCGTTCCAGCAGCCGCAGCAGGTCCTGGCGCGACCGCGGCACGGTGGCCTCCGTATAGCGCTTGGGGTTGTAGACGATCACGGCCGGTTCGAACGTGAAGCCATAGACCTCGTTGCGCCAGACGGCCCACGAAGGCAGCTTGGGGGCGTAGGGCGACGCGTAGCTTTGCGCATAGCCGTCGTTGGCCAGCCTGATCTGCAGGTCCGACGCCGAGCTCATCAGTACATCCACCTGCGTCAACCGCCCGTCGATCGTGGCTTCGTACAGATCCCGGCTGCCGATTTCACGGTAGGTCACCGAGACGTCAGGCCGCAGCGACTGGAAGCCCTGAATCAGCGGCGCGACGACCGGCGTGTCGGTCGGCCCCGCGATGACCAGCGTGCGCGACGAGGGCTGCGGCGCGGGATAGTGCGTGACGATCTCTTCCAGCTCGGCCGCCTGCACGTCGTTGGGGGCCGACACCAGCAACATCGCCGCCGTGCAGAGCGCGCCCAGCCAGGCGCCCAGATGGCGGCCCGAGGGCTGCGCCAGCGGCAGGATGACCCGTGCCGACAGCCCGCCGCCCGGCCGGTCGTGCAGCCACAGCGACCCGCCGTGGGCCAGGGCGACCGAGCGCACGATGGCCAGGCCCAGGCCGGAGCCCGTTTGCGACTGCCCGGCACGGCCCCGCGTGAAGCGCTGTTGCACCGCTTCTTTCTCGTCGTCGGAAATCCCGGGGCCCCGGTCGGACACCGTCAGCGCCACGCGGAACCCTGCAACCGGCGTCGCCTGGATGTCCACGGTGCCATCGGGCGCGTAGCGCAGCGCGTTGTCCACCAGGTTGCGCAGCATTTCGCGCAGCGCCACGCGGTCGCCGGCGATCCGGGCGCGGCGTACCTCAGGGGCAATCTCGATACGCAGCCTTCCGGCTTCCACCGGGCCGATGCGGCGGCGGGTTTCGTTGATGGTTTCGGCAACCCCGACCGGCTCCGGGGGCCCTTTGCCCAGGCGGTGCGTGATGGTGGCGTCCATCAGCAGCTGATTGATCAGCTGGCTGGCATGCGTGGCGTTCAGATGGATGCGGCCGATGCGTTCGCGCAGGCGTGTCGGATCGGTTTCCTCCAGCGCCACCTCGGCTTGCGCGCGCAAGGACGCCAGGGGTGTGCGCACCTGATGCGTGGCGTCGGCCACCAGCGTGTTCAAGGTATCCATGATGATGGAAAGGCGTTGCATGAAGGCGTTAAGCGCTTCGACCAGGCGGCGCACCTCGCGGGGCACCGGGGTGGCAAGCGGCGTCAGGTCTTCCGGCGCGCGGGTGCGCAAGTCACGTTCCAGCACGGCCAGCGGCGCAAACGCGCGCTGCACCCCGAACCACAGCAAGCCCAGCGCCACCAGCGAGACGACCAGCAACGGCAGGACGCCGCGGCCCAGGATTTCGCTGGCCAGTTCTTCGCGCGAGCCCAGCGTTTCGGCCACGCGCACCGTCACCCAGCCGGCATGCTGGCTGGCGGACACGAGCCTGCCCACGGTCGCCACCCGGACCGGCTCATCGTGATAGGTCACATACGCGAACACCGGCGTTGCCGCCTGCGCCAGCGGCAGGGTGGGCGCCAGGTCGGCGTAGCCGGTGATCAGCCGGCCGTTGGAGGTGCGCGCTTCGTAGAACACGCGTTCACTGCCCGACAGCATCGCCAGCGACGACACGGGCGGTTCGACGGTCACGCCATCGTCCTCGATCTGTACCGACCCCGCGATGGTCAGCGCAGACGCGGCCAGCAGCCGGTCGAACGCCTGCTCGGCGGCCCGTTGCGCATAATCGCGCAGGAAGAACACCAGCCCGATCAGCGCGCACGCCAGCAGCGCCGCGCCCAAGGTGAAGACGCGGCGGCGGATGGAGGCGCTTTCAGGGATGCTCATGGCTGCGGGCCTGATAGCCGACGCCGCGCACGGTAACGATATCGATCGACGCGCCCGCCAGCTTCTTGCGCAGGCGGGAAATCAGGAGCTCCAGCGCGTTGAGCGACCCGTCATCCAGGTCAAACAACTGGTTCATCAGCCTTTCCTTGGCAACCGTCTGCCCAATCCGGCCCACCAGGATCTCCAGCAAGCGGAATTCGCGCCGCCCCAGCTCCAGCGGCGCACCCGATAGCGTGACGCTACGCCCGGCCAGGTCCAGGCTGAGATTGCCGTACTGGGTGGTGCTGCTGGTCTGCCCGGCCGGCCGCCGCATCAGCGCCCGCAGCCGCGCTTCGAGCTCGCGCAGGTCAAAGGGCTTGACCAGATAGTCATCGGCGCCCAGATCCAGCATGTCGATCTTGTCTTCGATTTCCGCACGCGCGGTCATGACGAGGACGGGCGCCTCCAGCCCGGCCGCACGCAATTCGCGGATGACCGAAAACCCGTCCTTGCCCGGCAGGTTGATGTCCAGCACCAACGCATCCCAGGTCTCGTCCAGCCCCCAACGCAAAGCCGCCAGCCCATCATGCACCCATTGCACGCTATGGCCCGCCAGACGCAGTTTGCTTTCCACGGCATCGCCTAGATCAAGGTTGTCCTCGACCAGCAAAATGCGCATGTTGTTTCCTCCGGATGTTTTGATTTTTTTGGGGAGTTTACGGGGTTCAGGGGAATGGGGGGAGCAGTTTGGGTTCTTGAGGTGTCTGGGGTTGGGTTCTTGAGACCCTGGGGATTGAGTTCTTGAGACGCCCGGCGTGGGGGTGGCCTGGGGTGCGCGGGTCAACGATTGCGGTCCGGAGCCTTCGCTCCGGACTTCCCCTTCGTCATCTTCGTTGCCGCCTGCGGCGGCTGCCTTCAGATTCCCTCGGGCTTATCGACGCCCCGCGCACCCCAGGCCACCCCCACGCCGGGCTCTGGTGGCTGAATTCTGACGGTCGCCGGGGAGAGTCGAGTTCTTTAGGTTCTGCTCCCGGGAGGAGGGGGAGAGAAAGATCTTGCGCTGCCCGCTCCCGGCCGGCCGCGCGGGCGGCCTTTGGGAGCTTACGCGTTGTCTTGCGTCGGGGTGTTGGCGTCGTAGGATGGGTGGAGTGCGTTCCGGTCGGCCCAAGCACACGGACGTGTATCGCACGTAACCCATCATGGATGCATGCCACCACGATGGGTTCCGCGCGACAGATGTTCCCGTTCTTATGCCGGATGTGCCGCGCTCCACTCATCCTACGAAGGCGATTCATGTGGGTGGCGGCGTCGTTCAGCGTCGTAGGATGGGTGGAGTGCGTTCCGGTCGGCCCAAGCACACGGACGTGTGTCGCACGTAACCCATCATGGACGCATGCCACCACGATGGGTTGCGCGCGATGGATGTTCCCGTTCTTATGTCGGCTGTGCCGCGCTTCACCCATCCTACGTACGAGAAGGCGAATAACGCTCAACGATCAACTCGTCGGATGAGAGACAGTGCCGCACCCACATGACAGTCTCCCTATTAGACGGGTGGCGCGCGCACGGGTCTTGATCAGCACGCGGGTATCCGCCGCGCTCCACCCGTCGCTCCACCCCACCCATCTGACTGCGGGGCCCAACAGAAAACCATTCACCGCAAGCGCGCAAGCGACCACACCCCCGACGCCCCGCAACACGTATGCCGAACGCGGCCGCCCGCGCGGCCGCTTGAGGCGGGCCACGCAAATCTCGTCAGTCAGTCGCAATCTAGCGGCGCGGAAACCAAGACAGCGCCAGCCCGTCGACGGGGCCGGGCGGATGGCGCGCAACCTTGATGCGCCCGAGGGAATCTGAAGGCAGCGGCCGCAGGCCGCAACGAAGATGACGACGGGGCAGTCCGGAGCGAAGGCTCCGGACCGCAATCGTGGGCGCGCGCCATCCGCCCGGCCCCGCCGACGGGCGACCAACGAAGAACTGGGAACCCGGAAAGAAGAACCCCGACCTCCGCCGCGAAGCCACCCCTCAAAGCCCGAAAGCCCCGCAGCGACTAAGCCGCATCTCCCATAGCAGGACTAACTTCCCCCAGATACCGGCAATCCAGCTCCAGGCTCAACTCATCCATCCCCAGGATATCGATCTCCACCGCCGTTCCGCGCTCCAACTCGGGCATTCCGCCCACCCGAGTCACCAGCGGCGCATTCGCGAACCGCACCAGATCGTCCCGCAACACGTGCGCCACCGTCCGGGTCACGCCGTGCTGCTTCAGCCAGCGCAGGCACCAGTAGCGCTCCATCGCGCTCTGGAACTCCGCCCACGCTGCGTACTGCGCGTCGAACGCGCCGATGATCGCGAAGAGGTCCGCGTCGCGCGGCTTGAACGGTGCCACCAGGCGGGCTGATACGCCGTGCTCCACCGCGGCGATCAGCTGCCATTGGTTGACCAGGTCGACGTAGCGGCGCAGCGGCGACGTGCTCCAGGCGTATTGCGGCACGCCGATGGCCTCGTGCGGCAGCGCCTGCGTGCTCATGCGCACGCGGCCCGCCTGCTGCGAACGGTAGATGCCCGGCACGCCGTGCTGGTGCAGCAAGCCGCCCCACTGGTTGTTCGCCAGGATCATGTATTCGGCCACCATCCGGTCCAGCGGCGCGTTGCGCTGGCGGGGCACCAGGCGCACGGGCGTGTCCGGGTCGTCCGGGTTGCCGTCCAGATAGAAGCTGTATTCCACCCGCGAATTGTTCTCGGGCTTGCCGCGCACCTTCTCGCGTTGCGCCGACAGCGCCTGCGCCAGCTTCCACAGCGGGCGCAGCCAGTGGCCGTACGGCATGTCCGCCGACGGATCGGCCAGGCTGGCCTCCGTGACCTGGGCATCCAGCATGTTGTGGCGCAGGTTCTCGCGCACCACCACGCGCTCAAGCCGCGTTTCGGATTCGAAGATCTCGCCCGTCTCCGGGTCGGCCACCACATACAGCGACAGCACCGGCACTTCGCGGCCGGCGTCCAGCGAGAACGCCTTGATGACGCTGTCCGGCTGCATCGGGATCTTGTCGCCCGGCATGTAGACCGTGGACAGGCGGGCGCGGGCCAGCTTGTCGAATTCGCTGTCGCGGGTCACGGTCAGGCCGGGGGCGGCCACGTGCACGCCCACGCGCAGGCGCCCGTCGGGCAGCTCGGTGACGGACAGCGCGTCGTCGATTTCGGTGGTGGTGACATCGTCCACCGAATAGATCTCGGCGTCCGACAGCGGCAGTTCGCGGTCGACGGGCGGCAGTTCCAGGTCGGGGAAAGCCAGCCCGCGCGGGAAGTTCACCGCCAGGAAGCGGCGCTTGTGCAAGGCCAGCGCATGCGGCCAGGCGCCCAGCTCAAGCAGCAGGCGGTCCGGCGTCTTGCCCAGCTTGGTGCAGGCGGCGTCCAGGGCCTTCCATTGCTGCGTATTCTTGTCCGGGCGGATCAGCAGGGACTCGGCGGCCTGGGCGATGGGTTCGGGCAGACGGCCCGCGGCCATCTCGTCGACCCACTCCTGCTGCTGCTCGGCCTGGCGCTGCTTCTTGTCCAGGGCGGCCAGCGCGGCGGCCAGGATGTCGGGCGGAGCAGGGCGGTAGCGGCCCTTGCCGCGGCGATGGAAGTACGCCGGCGCGCCGTGCAGGCGCATCAGCAAGGCGGCTTGCTCCACGGGCGTGGGGGCGTGGCCGAAGTAGTCGGCGGCCAGGGCGGGCGTGTCGAATTCTTCCTGCGGCGCGCATTCCCACAGGAATTGCAGGTCCAGCGCCTCGGCGGCCGCGGCCGCCTGGCTCATCAGCGCCGCCGGCTCAGGCGACGCGAAATTGAACAGGGTGTTGGCGCGCTTGATCTTGCTGCGCTTGCCCGACTCCGACTCCACCTGCAGGCTGGCGTCGGTCTCGGACAGGATATTGCCGGCCTTGAAGCTGCCGTCGTCTTCGTAAAACACATACATGGTGGGGATCGTCCTGGGCGGCGCGCACGCGCCGCCTTGCGCAGCTATATAGAGTGTTGAGGTCTGATACTGATTATTGGGGGCGAACGTGCCTGGCGCCAAGGGCGAATTCAAGCACCTCGGGCATCCATTGCGCGAAATCGGATAAACCGTGGTCGCTTCCCTGCACGATACGCTGGCGGCAACCCGCATAGCGATCGCGCATTTCACGCCAATCCAGCACCTCGTCGCCGGTCGCCGCCACCAGGAAGTACCGGTCGGGCTGCGTGATGCGAGGGGCATGGATGGCCGCCAGTTCGTCCACGTATTCGGGCAAAAAGACGAACGGCGCGTCGGAATGATACATGTGGTGTTCGCCGACCTGGGTGGCCAGGTCGCGCGCGGCCTCCACGGCCGGGTTCAGCAGGACCGCCTTGCAGCCCAGCTGTTCGGCCAGCCACGTGGCGTAGAAGCCCCCCAGCGACGAGCCGATCACGGTCAGGGCGCGGGGCGTGTCGGCGCCTTCCAGCTGGCGCCGGGCTATGCCCATGGCCAGGTCGATCGCTTCCCGGGGGCTGGCGGGCAGCTGCGGGCACGCCCAGTCGGCGGCTAGCCCAAGCTGGGTCATGGCGTCGGCCATCATCCGGGCCTTCATCGAGGTGGGCGAGGAGCGAAATCCGTGCAGGTAGAGAATCATCTCGTGCTCGTCCGGTATCGGTCCGCCGTTCAGCCGCGCGCCTGCAAGGCGTTCAGCAGCTTGCCGTGGATGCCGCCAAAGCCGCCGTTGCTCATGACCAGCACCTGGTCGCCCGGGCGGGCGGCGGCGGTCACGGCGGCAACGAGCGCGCCGATGTCATCGTAACTGGAAGCCCGGTCGCCCAGAGGCGCCAGGACGTCGGCCGGGTTCCAGCCCAGCGCATGCTTGCCGCTGTGCGCGCCGAAGCAGAACACCAGGTCGGCGTCGGCCAGCGCCTCGGGCAGGCGGGCGGCCATGGTGCCCAGCTTCATGGTGTTGGAACGCGGTTCCAGCACCGCCAGGATGCGCGCCGACCCGACCTGGCGGCGCAGCCCTTCCAGGGTGGTGGCGATGGCGGTGGGATGGTGGGCGAAATCGTCGTAGACCTTCACGCCGTTGACGGTGCCGCGCAGTTCCATGCGGCGCTTGACCCCGGCAAAGCGGGTCAGGGCCTCGATGCCCTGTTCCGCGGACACGCCCACGTGCTCGGCCGCTGCCAGCGCCGCCAGGGCATTCATGCGGTTGTGCTCGCCCGTCAGGTTCCAGCGCACGGTGCCGACCGCCACGCCATTGCGCAGCACGCCGAACGCGCCCTCGGCATCGGGTGGCGTAGCCTGCCAGGCGCCATCGGCGCCGAACGTGACGGTTTCCGACCAGCATCCGCGGGCAATCACACGGTCCAGCGCGTCGGAGTGCGTCGGGCGCACGATGCGGCCAGAGCCGGGGATGGTGCGAACCAGGTGGTGAAATTGGGTCTCGATCGCGGCCAGATCCGGGAAGATGTCGGCGTGGTCGTATTCCAGGTTGTTCAGGATGGCGGTGCGCGGGCGGTAATGGACAAACTTGGAGCGCTTGTCGAAGAACGCCGTGTCGTACTCGTCCGCCTCGATCACGAAGGGACGGCGCGCCGGGTCGTAGCGGGCAGACACGTGCAGGTCCTGGGCCACGCCGCCGATCAGGAAGTTGGGTGCCAGGCCTGCGGCTTCCAGCACCCACGCCAGCATCGAGCTGGTGGTGGTCTTGCCATGGGTGCCGGCCACCGCCAGCACGTGCTGGCCGGGCAGGACGTTGTCGCCCAGCCATTGCGGACCGGACACGTAGCGCGCGCCCGATTCCAGGATGGCTTCCATCAGCGGGTTGCCGCGGCTGACCACGTTGCCGATCACGTACAGGTCGGGCTTCAGCGCCATCTGCTCGACGCCGAAGCCTTCGATCAGTTCGATCCCCTGTTCGGACAGCTGCGTGCTCATGGGCGGGTACACGCCCGCATCGCAACCAGTGACCTTGTGTCCGGCGGCCCGCGCGATCAGCGCCAAGCCACCCATGAACGTACCGCAGATGCCAAGAATGTGCAGGTGCATTGAAAACTCTCCTGTCCTGCATTGTATATATAGCGGACCTGCGTTCCGCGCGGGCGGGGGGCTCCCTTTAGGGGGCGTATTCGTCCTAGGACGGCCGAACGACAAAAAACAGCGGCAGCGGTTATGATCGCGCCATGAATCGACGCCTACTTCTTTCCGCCGGCGTGGCGGTTGCCGCCACGGTTGCGGGCGGCTTGACCTTGCTGGGCCGCAAGTCCCAGAACCCCGCAGCGCCGGCCGACGCGGGCGATCCCGTCGCCGGACTGATGCAATTGCAGATGCCTGATCTGAACGGCGCGACTCAGTCGCTCTCCGGGTGGAAGGGGCAGCCGATCGTGGTCAATTTCTGGGCAACCTGGTGCGCGCCTTGCGTCAGGGAAATGCCGGAGCTCGACGCGCTGCAGAAAAAATACCCGCACGTCCGTTTTGTCGGCATCGGTGTTGATTCAGCGGCCAATATGCAAAAATTTGTCGAGAAAGTGCAAGTTTCCTACCCCCTGTGGGTGATCGGCGCCGGGGCAATCGATACCCTGCGCAAGCTCGGAAACCCCAGTGGTGGCTTGCCTTTTACCATCGTGTTCAACGCCGATGGCGGAATTAACCGGAAGATATTGGGTGAAATCCAGCCCGATGACCTGAATCAAACCCTGTCTGGTTTGAAGGCGTAAGTCTGTTGGACAAATAGTAGGAATTGGCGTAAAAAGCTGGTTTATCGGCTGTTTTGCCAACAATTGGCAATCCACTCATTGGCAAGCGCATGGCGCAAAACATACTGGTATTGCATGGCCCGAACCTGAACCTGCTTGGCACCCGGGAACCTCATATCTACGGCAGTCTGACCCTGCCCCAGATCAATGAGCGCCTGGAACTGCTTGCAGGCGAATTGGGCGCCAAGCTGACTGCTTGGCAAGGCAACCACGAAGGTGCGCTGGTTGACCGCATTCAGGCGGCCCGGCAAGACGGCACGGACTTCATCATCATCAACGCGGCGGCATATACGCACACCAGCGTCGCAATTCGCGATGCGCTGGCTGGGGTCGCGATCCCATTTATTGAAGTACATTTGTCCAATCTGTATAAGCGAGAGCCCTTCAGGCATCACTCTTATCTGTCCGACTTGGCGATAGGCCTTATCAGCGGCCTCGGCGCGGACGGCTACGAGGCGGCTCTGCGTTACGCAGTGCGGCACTGATCTCGCACCAACTCACAGCTTTTACATCTTATACGGCGCGGACCCCACGCTGGGACGTCGTCGACACTATCTCGGGAAGCAGCTTCTATGGACCTTCGAAAACTCAAAACCCTGATCGACCTGGTGGCTGAATCGGGTATCGCCGAGCTGGAAATCACCGAGGGCGAAGGCAAGGTACGCATCGTCAAGTTCTCGCAGACCTTGCAGCCGGTGGCTTACCACCAGCCCGAAGCCGGCGCGCACGCCGCACCGGTGGCCCCGGCCGCGGCACCCGCCGCCCCGGCCGCCGAAGCCGCCCCGGTCATCCAGGGCCATGTCGTGAAGGCGCCGATGGTCGGCACGTTCTACCGTTCGCCGAACCCGGGCGCCGCCCCGTTCATCGACGTGGGCGCCACCGTCAAGGAAGGCGATCCGCTGTGCATCATTGAAGCCATGAAGCTGCTCAATGAAATCGAAGCCGACAAGTCCGGCGTCATCAAAGAAATCCTGGTCGAAAACGGTGAGCCCGTCGAGTACGGTCAACCCCTGTTCGTCATTGGCTGATAGCTGAAAATGTTCGAAAAAATCCTGATCGCCAATCGGGGCGAAATCGCCCTGCGCATTCAGCGCGCTTGCCGTGAGCTGGGCATCAAAACCGTGGTCGTGCACTCCGAGGCTGACCGCGAAGCCAAGTACGTGCGCCTGGCCGATGAATCCGTGTGCATCGGGCCCGCGCCATCGCGTGACAGCTACCTGAACATGCCTGCCATCATTTCGGCGGCCGAAGTTACGGATTCCGAGGCAATCCACCCGGGTTACGGGTTCTTGTCCGAAAATGCCGACTTCGCCGATCGCGTCGAAAAGAGTGGCTTCGTCTTCATCGGTCCGCGTCCCGACACCATTCGCCTGATGGGCGACAAGGTCAGCGCCAAGCGCGCCATGATCGAAGCGGGCGTGCCGGTGGTGCCGGGTTCCGAGGGCGCGTTGCCCGAAGATCCGCAGGAAATCATCCGCATTGCGCGCGAAGTCGGTTATCCGGTCATCATCAAGGCGGCAGGCGGCGGCGGTGGCCGCGGCATGCGCGTGGTGTACACCGAGGCCGCGCTGCTGAACGCCGTCACCATGACGCGTTCGGAAGCAGGCGCCGCGTTCAACAACCCGGAAGTCTATATGGAGAAGTTCCTCGAGAACCCTCGCCATGTGGAAATCCAGGTGCTGGCCGATGGCGGCCGCAACGCCGTCTGGCTGGGCGAACGCGACTGCTCCATGCAGCGCCGCCACCAGAAAGTCATCGAAGAAGCGCCGGCGCCGGGCATCCCCCGCCGCGCGATCGAGCGCATTGGCGACCGTTGCGCCGATGCTTGCCGCAAGATGGGCTACCGCGGCGCCGGCACGTTCGAATTCCTGTTCGAGAACGGCGAGTTCTATTTCATTGAAATGAACACCCGCATCCAGGTCGAACACCCGGTGACCGAACTGATCACCGGCATCGACCTCGTGCAGCAGCAGATCCTGGTGGCCGCAGGCGAGAAGTTCACGCTGCGCCAGCGCGACGTGCAATTCAAGGGCCATGCGATCGAATGCCGCATCAACGCGGAAGATCCTTTCCGCTTCGTGCCCAGCCCCGGCCGCATCACCAACTGGCACACGCCGGGTGGTCCGGGCGTGCGTATCGATTCGCATGCCTACAACGGCTACTTCGTGCCGCCGAACTACGATTCGATGATCGCCAAGGTCATCACGTACGGCGATACGCGCGACCAGGCGCTGGCCCGCATGCGCATCGCGCTGTCGGAAATGGTGGTGGAAGGCATTTCGACCAACATCCCGCTGCATCGCGAACTGCTGCAGGACGCCCGTTTCATCGAAGGCGGCACCAGCATCCACTATCTGGAAAACAAGTTGGCTCAGCGTCCCTGACCGACCACTAGGGGCCTCACGGCCCCTTTTTGCCTTTGGGCGTACCGAAGGCAACCCCCTCAGGGGCCTTTTTAATTGTTTTACGGTCATCGGGGCGCCGCACCAGCCCCCGCCCCCTTAACAAAATGTACAAAAAAAAATCGTGAAAAACT
>NZ_JBYOKH010000082.1:0-19814 GCF_057799415.1 Achromobacter sp. 18P8.1.1
AGTGGGGCCGTTTTTTTACGCTGCCAGATTGCGCCGCAGCGCCTGGACGAGGTCCGTCCTGGCCTCTTGCGCTTGCGGCAGGATTCGCGTCATGCCGATGAAGCTGTGCGGCACGCCCGAATACACGATGAAGGTCGGCGCGGGACCGGTGGCAAACAGCTTGTTGGCCAGATCCAGCGTGTCGTCCAGCAACGGGTCCAGGGCGGCTGCCTGCAGGATCAGGGGCGGCAGGCCAGCCACGTCCGCATGCAAAGGCGCCACGCCGGGATCGGTCAGCTGCGCGGCATCGCCGACGTACTGCTTCCAGAACCAGTCCAGCTTTTCCGTGGACAAGCCGAAGCGCCCGTCGCCAAAGGATTCGTGCGACGGCGTGTCGCGGCGCGCCGACAGCATGCCGTAGATCACCACGCCGGTCTTGATGAAGGCATCGCCTTCGTCACGCAGCCGTTGCAGGGCGGCCAGTGTCAGGTTGCCGCCGGCGGACTCGCCGCCGACCGACAGGCGTGTTGCGTCCAGCCCCAGCGAGGGCGCCTGGTCGCGCAGCCAGCGCAGGGCGCCCAGCACCTGTTCCAGCGCCACGGGGTAGCGGGCTTCGGGCGACAGCGCGTAGGACAGGCCGGCGGTGACGATGCCGGCTTCGGCGGCGATCTCGCGCTTCCAGCGGTCCAGCGTGTCCAGGTCGCCGTGCGCAAAGCCGCCCCCGTGCAGATGCAGGTATAGCGGCAGCGGGGCATCCGAGGCGCCTTCCGGGTAGTACAGACGAAGCGTCGCGGGCACGGCCAGATGGTCCAGCCGGTGTTCGACCACGCGGCCCACGGGCGGGGCGGGCTGGCTCAGCCATTCCTGATACGCGCGGCTTTTTTCGCGGGTATCGGCAAGCGGCGTGGTCAGCACGTTGGGCGTGCCCACACCATGTTGCTTGGCCAGCGCTTGGGCGGCCAGCACGTCGGCTGCCAGGGTAGGGGTGGGGGAAGCGTCGCTCATGAGGATTCCAATGCTCGGAACCCGCCAGTATGACGCGCTTCGCGCTACCTTGCTAAATAAGCGTTAGGCATATTGATCCAACCCGGCCAGGAAGCGGCGGATCGATCCGGTGTAGATATCGCCCCGATCCTTGCCTTTCCAGTCTTCCACCAGGGTTGCATTGGGCGCCAGGCGGGCGATCTCGTGGGCGATTTCCGTCGGGTGAAGGACGTCGTTGCCCGCCAGGATCAGCAACGGGGTCTGCGTGGCGGCTACGGTCTGCCGGCTGACGCTATAGACGAAATCGCCGTCGAACAGGTTGGCGCGCAGGCCCTCCAGCGCCGCCTCGTCCACGCCCTCCGGGCGTTGGCGCAGCCCGTCCGCCCAACTGTCGAAGGATTCCGCGCGGTTTGCGGCATTGGCGGCGGACAGGCCGATGGGTTGCTGCAGGATGGCCCCGGTGACACGGTCGGGCGCCAGCGCGCACAGTTTCAGCGCAAAGGAGGCGCCGATGCAGGAGCCCAGCACGTGAAAGCGGTCCACGCCCAGGCTGTCCAGCAGCCGCAGGTGGTCTTCCGCATAGGTCTGCCAGCCGTCGGAGGCCTGGATGGGCGCGCGGGAGCGGCCGGCGTTGCGCTGGTCGATGGCGATGCAGCGGTACCGGGTGGACAATGCCGCGATGGGGTCCGGATAGTCGCGCGGCTTGCCGTCGCGGGTGACGCGCCACAGCTCGACGTGCGACAGTAGGCCGCCGGGCGCCAGCATCAGGAGCGGATGCCCCTGGCCATGGATTTCGTAATAGATGTCGGCATTTGCCAGATGAGCGATGGGCATGGGCGGTGCGCGAGGGGTGCGCTTCAGTTGACGGATACGCCCGTCTGCTGGAGCAGGGCGGGGAACTTGACGGCGTCGCTGCGGATGCGGTCGGCGAAGTCAGCCGGCGTGCCGCCGATGGCTTCGAAGCCTTGGGTGCGCAGACGCTCGCGGAACGCCGGTTCGTCCAGCGCCGTCTTGACCGATTGGCCGATGCGCTGCACCACCTCGGGCGCGGTGCCGGCCGGCGCCAGCATGCCGAACCAGCCTGATCCGCTGTCCAGGTCCAGCCCGGCTTCGCGGGCCGTGGGCACGTCGGCGATGATGGGGCTACGTTCGGCCTGCAGCATGGCCAGTCCGCGCAGCTTGCCGGTGCGGATCAGATTGGCCGCCGCGGGCACCGCCACGATAGCCGCATCGGTTTCGCCCGCCAGCAGGGCCACGACCGCGGGGCCTGCGCCCTTGTACGGCACGTGCAGCAGCGTTTCGGGATACAAGCCCTGCAGGCGCGCCAAGGCCATGTGGTTGCTGTTGCCATACCCTGGCGTGCCGACGTTCACCAGCCGTTGGCTGCCCAGCCGCCGCAGCCCGGCGATGTCCTGGATGTCGGAGTCGGCCCGTACGACAATCACCGGCGGGGTGACGGCCACGATGCCTACGGGCGCGAAGCTGCGCTCGGCGTCGTAGTTGACGTTGTTCTTGAAGAGCGTTTGATTGGCCACCAGCATGTCGCCGGTCAGCAGCAGGGTGTAGCCGTCCGGTTGCGCGCGCGCCACCATTTCAGAGGCGATGTTGCCGCCGGCGCCGGCACGGTTCTCGACGATGACCGGCACATTCCATTGGGCGCCCAGTTGTTCGGCCAGGCCTCGGCCCAGCGCGTCCATCGCGCCGCCGGGCGACAGCGGCAACACCAGGCGCACGGGCTTGTCGGGAAAGGCCGCCTCGGCGGCGGTACTGAAGGCAGCCGCGGCCAGGGCGGCGATCGTCAAGGCGCGGCGTAGCCGCGAAATTCGGGTCATGCGGAGTTCCTGTCTTTATCCGACCGGCGCCCGTCAAGGCGCCTAAACCTTGATCCTAGGGACTTCGGCCGTCCGGATGAACGACGCATTTCGCATTTGAATAGTTGGATTGCGGCGCGTAATCGCTGCCGCCGGCCAGCCAGGCGCTATGATGATTTCGTTTCCGGCTGCGCCCGGATCCCGTCGCCCTCCGGCGGCTTTCTTGGAATCGCCACGCATGAATGACCGTCTATCGCAGACGCTGCTCCGGTTCGACCACTACAACGGAACCGACCCCAACCTGTTTTCCTGGCAGGGCGAGACCTGTCCCCAGGAATTGTTCCTGGCGCAGAAGCTGCACGAATGGGTGATGAAGCTGGCACCGGATGCGTCCGAGCCGCTGGTCCTGGCGTCGCGCTGTCAGCATATCGGCCGGTGGGAGATCGCCAGAAAGCGCTATCCCGAAGGCCGCATCGGCTATCTGACCTGGCGCAAGGCGCTGGCGCGCCATCATGCGGAAATCGCGCAAGGCATCCTGCGCGACACCGGTTACCCGCAAGACGAGATCGACCGCGTGACGGCGATCGTCATGAAGCAGGGCATCAAACAGGACGCCGACGTGCAGACGATGGAGAACGCCTTATGCCTGGTGTTCCTGCAATACCAGTATGAAGCCTTCCATCCCGCGCACGGCGAGAAGATCGTGGATATCTTGAAGAAGTCGCTGCTGAAGATGGATGCGGCTGGCCACAAGTGGGCATTGACGCTGCCGTATTCGCCGGCGGGCATGGCGCATATCGAAAAGGCGCTTGCGGCCTGACGCGGAGTTCGCGCGCGCAAGAACAAACCCGGCCTGCTGCGTGAGCGGCAGGCCGGGTTGTTTTTATCGCCGCGCGGTTGCTACCGCGGGTTTGCCACCACGCGTTTGCCACCATCTGGGCCGCCAGGCGGCCCGTATTACGTAGGCGTGTCGGTGCTGGACGAGTCGGCGGCCGGCGCGTCAGCCGACGTGTCGGCAGCCGCGTTGGCCGGCGCATCAGCCGCAGGGGCCGGGGCGACAGCAGGCGCCTCGGTGCCGGGCGCGGCGGAAGCCGGCAGATCGGCAACTGTGGCGTCGGCAACCGGCGCATCCGCGGCCGGAGTTCCGGCTGCGGCAGCGGCTTCCGCCTTCTTGGCCTTGTTGCGCGCGGCGGCGTTCTTGGAGGCGCTGCGCGAAGCCATGCGCTTGGCGTGCTTGGCTTCGTTGGCCGTCACGGCGCCCGAAGGTTCGCCGTTCAGGTCCACGCGCGGCGCATCTTCCACCATGCAGGTCCAGTAGCGGCGGCCATCACACCAGGTCTTGACCGCTTCCTTGATCTGCGCCTCGTCCAGCTGCAGGGCCTGGGCGTGCTGCACCAGGTCCGCCAGCACACCGAGCTTCAGCGGAAGCTTGGGAGCGGGGTTCTTGGGGAATGCCTTGGGGAACTGGCGTTGCAGGCGCGAAATCGCGACCACGACGGGATCCACGGGCGTCTCGCGGCGTTCTGCGCGTTGCGGCCGTTGGCCCTTGTCGCCGCCCTGGGGGCGTGCGCCTTTATCGCCGCCTTGCGGACGCGGGCCCTTGCCGGCGCCTTGCGACGAACGGGGTCCCTTGCCGCCGCCCTGCGGACGCGATTCCTTCTTGGGGGTCGGCTCTTCGGGCGCTTGCTTGGTAATCAATGCCCGGATAGCGGCTAACTGTTCTAGTCCCATGTGCTACACAAAAAAAAGGTTGAGGCCGTGAGCATCAGCGCTCCGGCGGCTATCCCGACACCACGACAAGCAGTGCCAGGGACAAAAGAATGCCGAACGCGGCCAAGGCGAACGGCAGTAGTAGAACATAGACGCTGCGTTCTTGCCCTTGGCCGTGAGCCAGACCGGCTGCAATCGACATTCTTACCGGTGAAAAAATGCCCATCGCCGTGCCCGATACGTGTAACAGCGCGGCCGCTGCCGGCACGTTCAGGCCCGCATGAACCGCCAATGATAGCTGGGATGGCATGAACAGACTGTTCGGCGCGTTGCCGCTGTTGGCCAGAATGCCGAAGGCGCCGGCCAGCACGGGGGTGATCAGGATGGTCCAGTCCTGCAGCGTGGCGAACAGGCCGTCCGCGTAGGCCTGCGAGATGCCGGCGCCCGCCAGCACTTCGGCCATCATGGCGAACAGGAAAACGGACATGACGGCATGGCGGCCGGTCTTCCATGAGGCGCGCGCCTGGGTGGCCAGCGCGCCCGGTTGGCGGTGCCAGGCGGCCATGGCAAGCGCGCCCGCGATCAGCCAGCTGCCTGCGTGCAGGAACGGCATCCAGGCGGGCAGGTCCGCGAACGGGCGGATATCGGCCAGCGCCCCCAGGGCGCGATTGAGCCCCGGGATGAGGCGCGTGGCCACCAGACAGGCGATCACCAGGATATAAGGCAGCGCGCGCTTGGCGGCGGCCACGGCCTGCGGCCGGCCAGGGCGGCGGTCCAGCAGGAAGCGCAGCACGATCAACGGGCCGTAGGCGGCCAGCAGTGCGGTTTCGGGCCCCAGCAAGGCCGTGGCGGCCGTCAGCAGCCCCAGGCTGGCGGCCATCCAGACGGCTTCCCGCCGGTGTTCGGCCGCATCCGCCCGAAGGCCTGCGTGGCGCGCGGTGCGCCAGAACAGGATCATCCACACGACCATCAGGAGCGCCACCGCCACCATGCTGTACAACGCCAGCTGTGGGGCCGGCACCCGTGCATAGGCCGAGGCGAGCAACGTGCCGCTGCCCATTGCCCCCCAAGGGATCAGGGTCTGGCTCAGCAGGGCGAACACCATGATGTCGCGCGGTTTCAAGCCCAGCGGACGGATCAGCAGCACGGTGCCCAGCATGCCCACGCCAAAGCCGGTGGCGGATTCGGCAAACGGCCCGATCAGGAAACAGGCGAAGAACAGGCGCCGGCGCCGCGCGAGCGGATCGTTCAGTTCGGCTTGGTCGGCGGCGGCGGCGGGGGCGGGCGCGTGGCCTTGCGAGGCCATCTGCCAGAACAGCAGCCCGCCCAGGATGTAAGGGGTGATGATCCAGCCGATCCACAGGCCGCGTTCCAGCGTCACCGCCAGTTGGGCGCCGGTGAAGGGCGCGGGCGCTGCGTAAAGCGCAATGGGGATGGCGGCAAACAACCCCAACACGGCGGCAATCGTGGTGTTCACCCGGCCGCTGGCGATGGCGCCGATCACGGTCAGGGCGGGCAGGGACCACAGAAGATACGTCATGGGCGCGGCGGGGCTGGGTTGTAGTTTATTGCGGCGTGGCCTTGGCCGGCGAACGCAACACGATCTGGGTGATTTCCGAAGGACGCCCCAGGCGGATCGGGAAGCCGGGCCACAGCCCGGTGCCGTTGCTGACGTACAGCGTCATGCCGTCCACCTGGTACAGGCCCGAGACATAGCCTTCATTGGCCCATTGCGTCAGCAGGTGCGGGCCCAGGATCTGGCCGCCATGGGTATGGCCGGACAACTGCAGGCCCGCGCCCGCCTGGGCGTTGAGCGCCGCGCCGGTGGGGCGGTGGCTCAGCAAAATGACGGGGTCGGTCGGCGGTACGCCGGCCAGCGCCTGCTGCACGTCAGGCAAGGGCTGGGCGTAGGCGGCCGCCATCCGGTCGGTGATGCCGGCCAGCACCAGGCGCTGGCCATCCGGCGTCAGCGTCACGTGTTCGTTGAGCAACAGGCGCAGGCCCAGGTGCTCGAATGCCGGCAGCCAGCGCTGGTATTCCGCGTAGTACTCGTGGTTGCCGGGGATCGCGTAGACGCCGTAGCGGGCGCGTAGCGCCTGCAGGGGCTGCACGTCGGCGGCGCGGGCGGCGGTGGTGCCATCGACCAGGTCACCCGTGATGACGATCAGGTCCGGATTGAGATCGTTGGTCTTCTTGACGACGGCGTCGATCCACGGCGCTTCCAGCAGCCGGCTGGCGTGCAGGTCGGTCAGTTGCACCAGGCGGAAACCGTCAAGCTCGGGCGGCAGCTTCGGCAACGCGATTTCCAGGGTCTTCACGTCGGGTTCGCGTACCGCCTGCCACACGCCGATGGCGGACAGCACTACGGCCAGCACGGCAGCGCCCTGGCTCCAGCGGCGAGCGGCCCACAGGCGCCGGCCCTGTTCGCGGGACACCGCGCAGGCCGCCAGCGCCGCTACGTCGCGCACCAGCAGCAGCATGGCCAGTAGCAGCAGGCTGCCAAACAGCCAACCCAGCGCCATCAGCAAGGTGGCGGGGATTTCGGGCGACGCCATGCTGCCAAAGAAGTTGCGCGTCACCAGATGGTGTTCGGCGATCGCCAGCAGCGCAACCGACAGCACGAGGCGGCCGGACTTGGAAATGGGCAGGGGCAGGACGAAACGCCAGATGACGTAGAGACTGATCAGTCCCGTGAAAACATGGAACACGCGGTAATTCCTACTGAAAGCGGCGGGGGACGGGGTGGCCGAAGCCAGCGACATTATGACGACCTGTCCCCGAGGACGCACGGTAGGCCCGCGACCCGTAGGGACAAAGCGACGGCTTGGCGCCGCCCGGGCTACCGCTTGCAGGGGGGATGGATCAGGCGTGGACCGGCGGCAGGCGGTGCGCCCAGGGGCGGGCGCGTTCCAGTTGGCCGGCCAGTTCGAAAAGCGTGGTTTCGTCGCCGTAGGGCGCCATGAACTGGATGCCCACGGGAAGCCCCGCCGGAGTCTGGAACAACGGCACGCTCATCGCGGGGATGCCGGCGGCGTTGGCCGGCCGGGTGAAGACGGTGCCGTGCATGAACTCAGCGGCAAAGGCGCGCCAGTCCGGGCCGCGCACGTCCAAAGCGGTCATGGGCGCGGGCAGCGTGGGCATGACGGGCGTCAGCAGGATGTCGACCTCGGTGAACAGCCGGCCCAGGCTGCGCGCGACGCTGTTGGCGGTGTTGCGCGCGGCCAGCAGGGCGGGGGCAGATACGCTGCGGCCAAATTCGGCCAGGCCCAGGTTGACGGGCTCGAAGCCGTCGGCGTCGGGCGGCCGGCCGGTGTCGGCCGCGATGGCATCGACTTCCAGCGCCGTGTAGGCGGCAATGATCCGCAGGTAGGCGTCGGCCAGGGCGGATTCGTCGAAGTTGAACGCGGTGGCCTCGACGCGGTGCCCCAATTGGCGGCAAAGCGCCGACGCGTCCTCGATCGCTGCGGCGATGTCGTCGTCCAGGCGCAAGCCCATGCCGGGCTGCGAGATGACGCCGATGCGTAGCGGCCGCGGATCGCGGGACGCTGAATGCGCATACGGGCCGGACTTTGCCGGCGCGGCGTAAAGGGCGCCGGGCTCGGGCGCGTCGGTCAGGTCCAGCAGCAGGGCCGAATCGCGCACGGATCGCGTCAGGGCGTGGTGGCTGACCAGCCCGCCCCAATTCTCGCTGGATATCGGCCCGCAAGGCGTGCGCCCGCGCGAGGCTCGCAGGCCGAACAGGCCGCCGCAGGACGCCGGAATGCGGATGGAGCCCGCGCCGTCATTGCCATAGGCCAGCGGCACCATGCGGGCAGCCACGGCGGCGGCCGCACCGCCGGATGACCCGCCGATGCTGCGGCCGGCGTCCCACGGGTTCAGCGTGGGGCCGTGCAGTGTGGGGGACGTGGCGATGTTGCCAGAGAACTCCGGCAGATTGGTCTTGCCCACGATGACCATGCCAGCCGCCTTGTAGCGGCGCACGATCTCGTGGTCCTGTGCGGGCACATACCCACGCGCGGCCCGGCAGCCGAACGACATCGGCACACCGGCATAGGTGGGGCAGTCGTCCTTCAGCAGCACGGGCACGCCGCGCAGCGGCGCGTCGGCGGGCAACTGGCGCAGTTGCTCGTCGGCCGCCTCGCGCATCGTCAGGATGACGGCGTTCAAGTGGGGATTGACGCGGTCGATGGCGGCAAACGCGTGCGCCACGGCGTCCGAGGGGCTGAGCTGGCCGCCGCGGATGGCGGCCGCCAGCGCGGTCGCGTCGGACTGGAGGTAATCAGTTTCAGAGTAGGACATGTCGGATGCGGGGTCAGGGTTGGGTCTTGGTCACGCCCCAGAAGCGATGCGTGCCGGCCGGCCAGCCTTCGTAGCCCTGCACGACAGGCCGCAGGGCGGTCACGACGGGCAGGTTGAACAGGCCGATGATGGGAATGTCGCGCGCCATCAGCTCGTGCAGCTGGTTGAACAGGTCGCGGCGCTTGGCCAGGTCGGGTTCCATCGCCACTTGCTTGAGCAGCGCGGCAGCCTTGGGATCGTCCCACTGGCGGGTCGGTTCGACCTTCTTGTCGCCGATCAGCGATTCGTACATCAGCAGCGGGTCCAGGCGGGCCGAGTAGCCGAAGATCGCCAGTTCATACTGGCCGCGTCCGTACAGGTCCAGCTGCGAGGCCCAGTCGCGCACCTTCAATTCCACATTGATGCCGGAGGCGGCCAGCATGGCCTGCACGATGGTGGCGGCCTGCACGCGTTCCTGGCGGTTGGCCACCAGCAAGGTGATCGGCTGGCCCTTGTAGCCGGCCTGCGCCAGCAACGTGCGGGCCGCGGCCGGGTCGTAGGCCGGCCAGGTCTTGCTGCGTGCGTCGTAATAGGGGCTTTGCGGCACCAGCACCGACGGGTTGGCCGTGTACAGCCCTTCGCCCGACGCTTCGGCCAGGTCCGGCAGGCTGAGCGCCTGGGCGATGGCCTGGCGCATCCGCACGTCTTGCAGCGCGGGGGCGTTGGATTGCACCTGCATCACCAGCCAGCTGGGCGTCTGCTGCACCTGGACGGGAATCCCCTGGCCGCGCAGGGTCTCCATGGTGGCGGGTTCGATGCCGTCCACCACGTCCAGGTCGCCCGACAGCAGCCCGTTGCTGCGGGTGCTGGCGTCCGGCACCGTCATGAAGCGCAGCAGGGGGATGGTGGCCGTCTTGTTGCCTGCATAGCCGTCGCGCGCGCCGGGCAGGGCGTCATAGTCCGCAAAGCGCTTCAGGTCCAGTTGGCGGCCCTGCATCATGCCGCCGAACGCATAGGGGCCGGTGCCGATGGGGGCGTTGAAGCTGCCGTCTGCCTTGACGGAGTCCGGATGCAGGATCCAAGGCGTGCATTGGACGGTGGCCATCGTCATTGGGAAATTGGGCGCGGGGGCCGAGAACGTGAAGCGCACGGTCAGCGGGTCCACCGCCTGCACGTCCTGCAGCGCGGGCCCGATCTTGCCGTTGTAGCGGTTAACGCACTGGAAGTTGGTCTTCGGATCCAGGTAGCGCTTGAAGTTCCAGACGACGGTGTCGGCCGTCAACACCGCGCCGTTCTGGAAATGCACCTTGGGGCGCAGCTTGAACTCGTAGACCTTGCCCTCGTCGCTGACCTGCCAGCTTTCCGCGAGCACGGGCTTGATCTTCAGGTCGGCGCCGTAGGCGACCAGGCCTTCGACCACGTGCGCCAGCACCATATCGGCATTGGCGTCGCGGTTGACCCCCGGATTGATGCTGGCGATGTCCGCGTGCAGCGCCACGCGCAGCATCTGGGCGTCGCCGGCGGCATAGGCTGGCGCGGCCAGCAGGCCGCTTAACAGCAAGGCAGGCAAGGCAAGGTTCGTGTTCATATCTTCCCCTTTGTTTTTAATGGCTTAGCGGCGAGACTTCAAAAAGTCCTCGAAGAATGCCTGCACGGGTTCGATGACCTTGAAGGGTTCGTGGGCGACGCCGGGCACGGTATCGCGGCGTACCTTGATGCCATGGGCCTCGAAGCTCCTGGCCAGCGCCTCGATCCGCTGGATGCGGTTGTCGCCTTGCAGTTCGGCGCCCGGCATCCACAGCTTGCTGTCGCGCGGGATGGTGATCTCCCAGGTGGCGGTGTCTTCAGTGCCCACCAGGGTCTGCACCGCGACGTCGCGCATGGCGTCGATATCGATGGTGCGGCCGAAGCGGGCCGGCACGTCGCGCACGCCGACCCACCAGTCGTAGTCCTGGTTCAGCAGCGTCACCACGCCGGGCGCGCCGATGGAGACGGCTTGCAGGCGTTCAGGGTGCAGCATGAAGAAGCGCTGGCAGAACTGCCCGCCGCCCGAGTAGCCGTACAGCAGGAAGCGGCTGCCGTTGATGCGGTACTTGGCGATGGTCTCGTCCACCATCGACAGCAGCACGTGGTCGTAGCGGATGTCGTGGAACTGGATGCGCTTGTAGTTGGCCAGGTCGCCGGGTTCGATGATGCCCACCGGGAACAGCGGTGCCAGCACGACGCAGTCGTTGCGTTGGGCGAAATCGGCAAAGCGGTCGCGGTACTCGGCGGCCGTGCGGCCGGTGCCATGGACGATCACGGCCAGGTCATAAGTCTTGGACGCGGCCTCGTCATAGTCGGGCGGCACGTACAGGCAATAGCTGAAGCGCTGGTCGAACTGGCTGGCGAAGAACGGCGTGGCGCCGAAGTCGTAGAAGCTGAGCTTCACGCCGTGGCCTTGGCGGCGCGGTGGATGCGTGGACATGGATGGGGTCTCCTAGGTAAGGGATACGGCGGCCAGCGGCTGGCTGGCCTGGGCATCATTGCGCCACTTCAGGCGCACGCCGCCCGCGGCGGTGGCCTCCAGCATGGGAATGGCGCCCAGCAATTGGCGCGTGTACGGTTCACGGGGGCGGTCGAAAATGGCGTCGCGCACGCCTTCCTCGACGATCCTGCCCGCCTGCATGACGATGACGCGGTCGGCAATCTGCTCGACCACCCCCAGGTCATGGCTGATGAAGAGGCACGAAAAGCCGTAGCGTTGCTGCAGGTCGGCCAGCAGGTCCAGCACCTGGGCGCGCACCGTGACGTCCAGCGCCGACACCGCTTCGTCGGCGATCAGGAGCGCCGGCCGGCGCACCAGGGCGCGTGCAATGGCGACGCGCTGGCGTTGCCCGCCTGACAGTTCGTGCGGGTAGCGCAAGCCGAAGTCGCCGCCCAGGCCCACGTCCTGCAACGTGTCGGCGACGCGGTCGTCCTTCTGCGCGGGGGTCAGCCCGGGCGCCAGCCGCAGCGCCTCGGCCACCAGCGCCGATACGGTCATCCGAGGGTCCAGCGACGAATACGGGTCCTGGAACACCATCTGGCAGTTGTAGCGGTAGTCATTGAAGACGGCGCCGCGCGCGGCCAGCGGCTGGCCCTTGTAGCGCAGCGCGCCGCCCGTAGGCGCGACCAGTCCCGTCAGCACGGACCCCAAGGTGGTCTTGCCGGAGCCGGATTCGCCCACGACGGCCACGACTTCGCCGGGGTGGATGTCCAGGTCGATGCCGTGCAGCACGCGGTTGCCAGCCTGCTTGCTGAACCAGCCCTGGCGTGCGCCGTATTCCACCGTCAGGCCCCGCGCCGAGAGCAGCGGCGCCTGGGTGGCCAAGGGGCGCGGGGGCCGGCGTTGCGGCAAGGTCGCCAGCAGCTGGCGGGTGTATTCATGCGCCGGCGCCGCCAGCACCTGCGAGGTGGGGCCGGTTTCGACGATCTCGCCACGCCGCATCACCACCATGCGCTGCGCATAGCGCGCCACCATGGGCAGGTCGTGGCTGATCAGCAGCACGGCCGTGCCGTTTTCCTGCGTCAGCTCCACCAGCATTTCCATCACTTCGCGCTGGATCACCGCGTCAAGCGCCGTGGTGGGCTCGTCGGCGATCAGCAGCGCGGGGCGCAGCAGCATGGCCGAGGCGATCATGATGCGCTGGCGCATGCCGCCCGAAAATTCATGGGGATAGGCATCCAGCACGCGGGAGACGTCGGCGAGACCCACGCGGCGCAGCATGGCTTCGATGCGGTCGCGGTGCGTCGCGCGTTCGCCGGGCACATGCTGTTCCAGCCCCTCGGCCAATTGCTGGCCCACGGTCAGCGACGGCGTGAGAGACGTCATGGGTTCCTGGAACACCATCGCCACCTTCGGCCCGCGCAGGGCGCGCAACTGCGCGGGGCGCAGCCCGAAGACAGAGGTGCCTTCCACTTTGATGTCGCCGCCGGTGCGGTCGATGGCTTGCGGAGTCAGCCGCATGATGGCGCGGCCCAGCATGGTCTTGCCGGAGCCCGATTCGCCGACCACGCCGACGATCTCGCCGCGCGAGACCTGCATGCTGGCTTGGGACACCACGGTGTGGCCGTGGCCGGCGGCCAGCGTCAGGCCGTCGATATCGAGCAGGACGGGGGATGTCATACGCGCCTCCGCATGCGGGGATCCAGCCGGTCGCGCAAGGCGTCGCCCAGCAGGTTGATGCCCAGCAGCGACAGCGAGATCGCCAGGCCGGGGAAGATGGCCAGCCAGGCGGCCTGGCCGATGTAGGTGCGGCTGCCGGCCAGCATGTTGCCCCAGGTCGGGGCGGGCGGGGCCACGCCCAGGCCCAGGAAGCTGAGCGAGCTTTCGGCCAGGATGATCCAGCCGCACATGGACGTGGCCATGACGATCACCGGCGCCAGGCAATTGGGCAGCAGGTGGCGCATCAGCGTATAGAGCTCGGAATTGCCCATCACCCGGGACGCGCGGACGAATTCGCGTTCGCGCAGGCTCAGCACGGTGCCCCGCACCACCCGCACTACCGACGACATGTAGGCCAGCGCCAGCGCCAGGATGATGCCGGTTTCGCTGGCGCCGAAAACGGCCAGCAGGCCGAGCGCCAGGAGCAGGCCGGGAAAGGCCAGCAGCGCATCGTTCAACGCCATCAACACGCGGTCCGGCCAGCCGCGCAGATAGCCGCTGACGGCGCCGATCAGCACGCCGGCGCCGGTGGCCAGCAGCACGGTCATCAGGCTGACGCGCAGGCTGGCGGTGGTGCCGCGCATCAGCCGGCTGAATACGTCGCGGCCCAGTTCGTCGGTGCCCATCAGATGGGTCAGGCTGGGCGCGGCCAGGCGGGCCTTGAAATTGAGCTTGAGGGGGTCGTAGGGGGTCCAGAACAGGGCCACCAGCGCGGTGATGACCACGGCCGCGACCAAGGTGCCGCCGACGATGGCGGTAAGGGAACGACGGTTCATTTCGCGGCCACCCTGGGGTCGAAGATCGGATAAAGCAGGTCCACCACCAGGTTCACCAGGACATAGACGGTGGCAATGAAAAGCAGGCAGCCCTGGATGACGGGATAGTCGCGGGCAAAGATCGCGTCCACCAGCAGGCGCCCCAGTCCGGGGATGGTGAACACGGTTTCGATGACGGCGATGCCGGCCAGCAGGTTGCCCAGGATCAGGCCCAGCAAGGTCCAAGTGGGGCCGAACGAATTCTTGAAGGCGTGGCGCCACATCACCTTGCTCTCCGGCAGGCCCTTGGCGCGGGCGTGGGTGATGTAGTCCAGGTGCAGCACTTCCAGGGTGGAGGCGCGCGTCATGCGCAGGATCACCCCGATCTCGTGCAGCAGCAGCGTGGCCACCGGCAACACCAGGTACAGCAGCGCGCGGCCGGGGTTTTCGCTGAAGGCCACGAAGCCCACGACGGGAAACCAGCCCAGCTTCAGCGCAAAGAGCAGGAGCAGCAGCAGGCCCATCCAGAACGCCGGCAGCGACAGCAGCAGCGTGGCGCCCGCCACCAGCGCCAGGTCGGCCATGCGGCCTTGGCGCCAGGCGGCGAACATGCCGGCCGGCACCGCCACCAGCGTGGCCAGCACCACGGCTGGCAGCACGATCTGCGCGCTGACCGCGAAACGGTCCAGGATCAGCGGCATCACCGGCTGGCGGTTTGCAATCGATTGGCCCAGGTCGCCTTGCAGCACGTGTCCGGCCCAGATGGCGAACTGCGTCGGCCAACTGGCGTTCAGGCCCAGTTGTTCGCGCAGCGCGGCAAGGCTGGCCGCGTCCGCCGAGTCGCCCAGCATCAGCGCGGCCGGATCGCCCGGGATCAGGCGCACCAGGATGAACACGGCAAGCGCAACGATCAGCAATGTGGGCAGCGCCATGCCGATCCGCGAGGCGACGAATCTGAGCATGGCGTCAGCCTGCCGCCAGTTCGGACTCGCGCACGTCGACCGCGTCCTGCGGTTCGTCGCCGTCGAGTCGGTAGGTGGTGAAGCGCCGGTTGGCTGCGGGCATGGGCGCGATCTCCATGACGCCCAGCGCCGGCTCCATCACGATCATCGCCACCGTGGCGGTCAGGTTGCCGCCGTCGCCGTGGCGAGCGGGCCGGCATACGGAGTAGGGCGCCAGGAAATCGTCGAATAGCGCGGCCTTGACGCCTTCGCGGTCCAGCAGGCGGCCTTGGGCCTGCAGCAGCCGGCGCACGCGCCAGTCGCGGTAGAAGCTTTCGGGGACATGCGGGATACCCGTGTCGCGCAGCTTGGACAGCGCGATGGCGCCCACCCAGTGGTTCGCGTGCACGATCAGGCCATCGTCCGGGTACAGCGGGAACGCCTCGTCCGGCGCACATTCGAAATCGATGCCGAAGCCCGCCGCTGACGCGATCATGATGTTGTTCGAGCATGACTTCGGCGTGGTCGCCACGACCTTGGCGGCCAGCGCGAAGTGTTCCTGCTCAAGCACCTTGCGGCGGATCAGGCCCAGCGGCACGCCCAGCGACTGGTAGTCGCGGTCGCACTCCAGGTAATTGGCGGTGATGGATACGCCGGCCGCGTTCAGGCCGCTGCGTGCCAGTCCGCCCGCTTCGACAAAGGTCAGGTAGTCGGGACCGTGATCCTGGCGGACCCGCAGCACGACGCCGGTATCGGCGCATTCGGCGCGCCAGTCCCAGTTCTGCGCGTGGATCAGGTTGCCGGAGGCGCTGCGCTCGGGCAGAAGGATCGCCCCAGTGCAGCCGTCGTCGGCTTCGTCGTCGGCGGCGGCCGTGCTGCTTTGGGCCCGCGCCAAGGCCATGACTTCAGTGCGGGCGTTGATCATGACGATGTCTTCGAACGCCACGCCGGCGCCTGCCGCGATGCCGTGCATTTCCTCGACATAGCGTTCATCGAAGTCGCCGATGCGGCGCGCGTAGTCGGCGATCAGGGCCGTCTTCTGCGCGGCGCTCATGCCGAATCCGTCCAAGGCTCCGCCGTATAGCGCCACGCTCTGGTGGATGCGGGGTTTCAGCGCCTGCCCGTACTGGCGGCCGCGGCTCTCAGGGCCGCCCGTCAACGTGACGCAGGGAAAAGGGGTGATCGCCATCTTCCGTCCTTTTGTATTTTGTGGCTGTGTAATACACTAATTAGCCCGGTTGTTCGCTGTCAATCTGTTTTATGGCGCGTTATATGAAATCTAGGGAAAACGTGAATGCCAAGGATGCGATTTGGCATTGAGGATAGGAACCACCCGTAAAGCGCAGGAGCGCGATGCCATGCAGGAGCTCAGTCCCCTACAGATCGAAGTCGCCCGCAAGCTGACGGCGCTGATTCAGAGCGGCCGCTGGCAGGTGGGCGAACGCCTGTCGGACGCGCGCCTGGCGCAGGAGCTCAAGGTGTCGCGGTCGCCGATCCGGCAGGCGTTGAACCTGCTGACCCGCCAAGGGCTGGTGGCGTACACGTCGGGCAAGGGCTACCGGCTGGAACGCGAGCCGGGCAGCGACGAAAGCCTGGACGCGCTGATGCCGCATTCCGAATCGGAAAGCCTGTATGGCGACCTGATGAGCGCGCGCGCGGTCGGCCGGCTGGGCGCGGAAGTGTCCGAGGCGCAACTGGTCGAACAATTCCAGGTGACGCGCGGCGCGGTGCGGCGTGCGTTGATGCGGTTTGCGACAGAAGGGTTGGCCGAACGCCTGCCGGGGCATGGCTGGCATTTCGCGGAAAGCCTGGACAACGAGCAGGCGGTGAACGAAAGCTACGAATTCCGGCTGATCGTCGAGTGCAACGCGCTGATGACACCGGGCTACGCACCGCGTCCCGACCAATTGGCGGCATTGCAGCGCGAGCAGACCGAGATCCTGCAGATGCCGGTCGAGCAGCTGCAACGCGACGCCTGGTTCAATGCGAATGCGGCCTTTCACGAAACGCTGGCGGCGTGGTCGAACAACCGCTTCCTGACCGAAGCCGTGCGACGCCAGAACTCGTTGCGGCGCATGACGGAGTACGCCAATTTCGGGCATCTGGCCGAAGTCCATATCCATCAAGCGTGCACTGACCACCTGGGAATTCTGGCGGCGTTGGCCGAAGGCGACCGCGATTACGCCACGGCGCTGCTTCGGCGCCACATCACGCGTTCAGCGGATATTTAGGGCCAAATCACAGGGCAGGGCGACGCGCGCATTTCCGCTGCCAGGCGCGCTCCACGCGTCCGTCGTAAATGCGCAACAGCAAATAAAGATGCGAATCAGTTGCATTACACTTTTCCCCGAAACA
This sequence comes from Achromobacter sp. 18P8.1.1, assembly GCF_057799415.1. NCBI lineage: Bacteria > Pseudomonadati > Pseudomonadota > Betaproteobacteria > Burkholderiales > Alcaligenaceae > Achromobacter > Achromobacter sp. 18P8.1.1. Next base: position 17,000 of record NZ_JBYOKH010000082.1, read on the forward strand.
GCACTCCGCTGTGGGAGAGGTAGTCAGCATGCACGTTTACCGGCCGGGTGGCCGACCATCCATTATTCGTCCTCGTTTCATCCTGCGTCGCACGTCCGCCCTGGCGGTTTTTGACGCCGGGCCGCCCCAAGCCGAGAAGTCCGTACGGGGCGCGCCGCAAGCGCGCACCGCTTGCGCGGCGTGGGGCCTGCTTTTTGCCCTGGCTTCCGGCGCTGCCGCCGCACAGGAAAGCGGCGTGGCCACCCTGCCAAGCGTGCAAGTCGTGGGCGACACCGACGCCACGACGACCGAGGGCACCGGTTCCTATACGCCCCGTGCCACCGCCGCCAGCACCGGCTTGCCGCTGACGCTGCGCGAGACGCCGCAATCGGTCACGGTCGTGACGCGCCAGCGCATGGATGACGAAGACATGCGCTCGCTGACCGATGTGATGGCCAGTACCCCCGGCATCTCGGTGCAAAACTTCGACAGCGAGCGGTATTCATTCAATTCGCGCGGATTCAGCGTCAGCAACTACATGTATGACGGCATCCCGACAAGCTTCGATACGGGCTACGCCGCGGGGGAGTCGTCCGTCGACCCCATCATCTACGACCGCGTTGAGGTCGTGCGCGGCGCCACGGGCCTGCTGACCGGCGCCGGCAACCCGTCGGCGTCCATCAACCTGGTGCGCAAGCACGCCATCAGCCGCGAGTTCAAGGCTGACATCAGCGTCAGCGCCGGCACCTGGGACAACTACCGCAGCACGCTTGACCTGTCGACGCCGCTGAATTCAGACGGCAGCGTGCGCGGCCGCATCGTGTCGGCGTACCAGGACACCCATTCCTTCCTGGACGGCTACCAGAACAAGAAGAAAGTCTTCTACGGCGTCGTGGACGCCGACCTGACCTCGCGCACGACGGTGAGCGCAGGCTTCAACTATCAGGACAACGACCCGCAGCGCAGCAGCTGGGGTGGATTCCCGCTGTGGTACGCGGACGGTGGCCGGACCGATTGGAAGCGGTCGCTGAATACCGGGGCGGACTGGAGCTCATGGGCAAGCACGACGCAAGGTGCGTTCGCCAGCCTGGAACACCGTTTCGACAATGACTGGCGCGTGCAGGCGGTGGCATCGCATTCCAAGAACGAAATGGACGGCAAGCTGCTGTACCTGTATGGCTGGCCCGACCGCGAAACCGGCCTGGGCATGGGGGCGTCGCCGTCGTGGTACCTGGGCGACCGCAAGCAGAACAGCGTGGACCTGAAGGCGTCCGGTCCGTTCACGATGTTCGGCCGCCGCCATGAGGCGGTGGTCGGCGCAAGCTTCAGCCGCCAGTATGCGGACTTCGACTACCGCTCGTCCTTGTCGGCGGCGCCCGTCGGCAACTTCCTGGACTGGGACGGCTCGTATCCGGAACCCGACTGGAACAGCACGTCCGTCACGGCAAACCGCTACACGACCAAGCAGACGGGTTGGTACGGGGCGCTGCGCCTGAACCTGGCGGATCCGCTCAAGCTGATCGTGGGCGGACGCTACAGCACCTGGAAGACGGACTCCGTCGGCTTCGGCGGCGGCGACCATACGGCCTTCGACAAGAACGCGTTCACGCCGTACGCCGGGCTGCTGTATGACATCAACGAGACGTACACCGCCTATGTGAGCTACACGGGGATCTTCAACCCCCAAAGCTATCAGGACCGCAACGGCGGCTGGCTGGATCCGCTTGAGGGCAAATCCTACGAAGCCGGCGTCAAGGGTGAATTCCTGGAGGGGCGCCTGAACGCCAGCGCTGCGGTGTTCCAGATCGATCAGGACAACGTGGCCCAGACCGATACGGGATACCTGGTGCCGGGCACGATCAACCAGGCCTATCGGGCCGCGCAAGGCACACGCAGCCGGGGCTTCGACCTGGAAGTGTCAGGCGAAGTGACGCCGGGCTGGAACCTGGCCGCGGGTTGGTCGCACTGGACCGCAAGCGATGGGGACGGCAATGCCATCCAGACCGACCAGCCGCGCAGCCTGGTCCGCGTGTTCACAACCTATCAACTGCCGGGCGACTGGAACAAGCTGACCGTCGGCGGTGGCGTCAATTGGCAAAGCCACGTCTATACGCTGGCCAGCGGCCCCAACGGCGACGAGCGCGTGGGACAAGGCAGCTACGCCATCACCAACCTGATGGCGCGCTACCGATTCAACCGCAACCTGTCGGCGCAACTGAACGTGAACAACCTGTTCGACCGCAAGTACTACAGCCAGGTCGGGTTCTACAGCCAGGGCGCGTGGGGCGCGGGAAGAAGCGCGATGGTGACGATGCGCTACCAATACTAAGTGGTATGCATGCCACGCGGCCGCTATTCGGCGGGCCGCTTGGCAGCCGCCCGGTGCTGCGGCGCCAGCGGGCAGGCCGCGCAGTACTGCGCGGTCGGCAGCAGATGGTAGAGGCAGCACTCGCGGTGCAACGTGACCGCGGGGCCGGGACCGCGCGAGGTCCTGGGCGGCAGGCATAGCGGATTGGCGCGCTCATCGTCCGCCGGGCCCCACCAGGGGTGCTCCAGCAAAGCGAGCCTGTCCTGGCGTACGGCGTCGCTTGCCGCCGTCCCTTGCGTCTGGGTCTCGACCGCTTTCAGCACGACTTCCAGGTAGCGCACCGCGCCGCCCCAGACGACCTTGCGCGGCAGCCGGCTGGCGTGGAACAAGGCGTCCGCCAACGGCAGCAGGTGGTGCCAGACCAAGGCCTCGTACCGGCGCCAGACATCGCCACCGGGATCCGGTGCGCCCAGTTCCGGGATGTGAAAGCGCACAGGCGCCGCGTTGCCGTCCAGTTCGACCCACATG
>NZ_JBYOKH010000083.1:0-19397 GCF_057799415.1 Achromobacter sp. 18P8.1.1
GACGCCGTGCCGCGCACCGCCCCTGCCCCGGCCGAAATCCGCGCGCGCTTTCTGGCGACCTCGCCCAACCGCGATGTCCGCGCCGTCACGCAACGCCTGTGCGCCGAAAGCCCGCAGGTCCTCAACGACCGCTACCTGCTGCGCGTGGCGCTCGGCGACGCTTCTTTCAACGCGCCCGGCCTGTGCCTTGCTGCCGGGCTCGACACCCATGACCGCCATCCGCCCGGGCAGGACCAGGCGATCGCGCAACGCTATGGCTTTTCCCACGCCGTGCTGGCCGAACAGCCGCACTGCATGATGTACGCGGACCAATGGCAAATCAGCGCCGCCGCCATCCTGGCGTGGCACCGCGAGCAGTTCGGCTGAATCTTCATTCCCACGCAGCAACGCCAAAACAACGACACATGACCGCGCAAGCACGCGGCCAAGCGCAATCAGGAGACAAGCATGTCCATTCCCCGTTTTCTTCGCCCGGCGCTGTTCGGCGCCGGCCTTATCCTGGCCGCATCGACCCACGCCGCAGGCTGGCCCGAAAAGCCCGTGACGATCATCGTGCCGTCCGCGCCCGGCGGCGCCGCCGACCTGACCGCGCGAACCTTCGCCCAATACCTGGGCGAACAGACCGGGCAGACCGTGATCGTCGAAGACCGCCCCGGCGCCGGCGGCATCGTCGGCACCAATGCGTCCAAGAACGCGGCGGCGGATGGCTACACCTTCCTCTTGTCCACGAACTCCACGCACGCCGCCAACCAGTTCCTGTACAAGAGCCTGCCCTACGACGCGCAAAAGGACTTCCAGCAAGTCGGCATGCTGGGCACGTTCGGCACCGTCGGCGTCGTGGCGCCCGGCAGCCCCTACCGCACGGTGCCCGAGCTGGTGGACTACGCCAAGAAGCATCCCGGCGAGGTCTTCTTCGGCTACTACAGCTCGTCCTCGCAAGTGCCGTCGGAACTGTTCAAGCAGCGCGCCGACATCAACATCACCGGCGCGGCCTACAAGAACATCACGCAGATCATCACCGACCTGCGGGGCAAACAGATCAGCTTCGCCTTCGTGGACTACCTGACCGCGATGGGCCAGATCGACGGCAAGGGACTGATCCCCATCGCCGTCACGGGTGCGCAGCCGCACGCGGCCTGGCCCAGCGTACCGACCATGGCGACCTACTACCCGGATTTCGTCGTTGCCGGCTGGCTGGGCCTGTCGGCCCCCGCGCACACGCCGCCGGACATCGTGGCGAAGATGAACGGCTACATGCAGGCGGCAGTCAAGGATGAAGCCACGGCGAAAAAGCTGCGCGCCTTGGGTCTGACCCCGGAATCGATGGATGTCGCGCGCTTTGACGCCTTCGTGAAGGAAGACACGGCGCGCTGGAAGGAATGGATCCGCATTTCCGGCATCCAACCCCAATAAACCGCTGCGACGGCGGATTTCCCGCTACAAACATTGCGCCCTCTATATATAGAGGGCGCAATGCGCATCACAGCGGCAGGCGCTGTTCGTGCTTGATCTCGCGGAGCGCCACGATGGTGCGCGTCTGGCGGATGCCCGGCATGTTGAAGAGGAATCGGTGCAGGAACCGGTCGTAGGCCTCGGGGCTTTCCACCAGGATCTTCAACAGGAAGTCCGAATCGCCCGTGACCGCATAGCACTCTAGGATTTCGGGGGCATCGCGCACCGAGCGTTCGAAGTTCTCGACCGTACTGGAGGAATGCCGCTCCAGGCTGATCTGCGCGAACATGCATCCCAGCCCCACCTTGCTGCGGTCCACCTGTGCGCTATAGCCCTGGATGACCCCGCTGGCCTCCATGGCCTTCACCCGCCGCCATACCGGTGCGGCCGACAGGCCCACCTTCTCCGACAACTGCTGCGCCGAAGCCCGGCCGTCCTCCTGCAAGGCCTTGAGGATGCCGATATCGGTCTTGTCCATCGCTTTGTCTCCTGGTTTTTGTCGAACACGAAATGTTCATTGCGTATTATAGGGATAGCACGATCCGAAAACGCAATAAATCGAATGCTCCGCGAACCTATCATGGTGCGAAATACCAGGAGCATTCACTATGGACGGCACTCCCGCCCCCGAACCCCAGCTGGACCTTGAGTACCAGCTTGCCGACAACCTCACGCGGGAGTCCGGCCGCATCTTCCTGACCGGGACGCAGGCGCTCGTGCGCATCATGCTCACGCAGGCCCGGGTAGACCGCGAACGCGGCCTGAACACGGCCGGTTTCGTGTCGGGCTACCGCGGGTCGCCCCTGGGCGGCGTCGACATGGCGATGTGGAAGTCGAAGAAGGCGCTGGACGCCAGCAAGATCTCCTTCCTTCCCGGCATCAACGAAGACATGGCGGCCACCGCCGTCATGGGTACGCAGCAGGCCGGCGTGCGCGCCGACCGCAACGTCGATGGCGTCTTCGCCATGTGGTACGGCAAGGGCCCGGGCGTGGACCGCGCGGGCGACGCCCTGCATCACGGCAACGCGGCGGGCGCCTCGCGCAACGGCGGCGTGCTGGTGGTGGTGGGCGACGACCACACCGCGGTGTCGTCATCGATCCCGCACGCCAGCGAAGCGTCGCTGATCGGCTGGCAGATGCCCATCGTGCATCCCACGTCCATCGACGAATACGAGACCTTCGCGCTGTGGGGCTGGGCGCTGTCGCGCTATTCCGGCACCTGGGTCGCGTTCAAGGCCGTGTCCGAGACCATCGAAAGCGGCCACTCGTTCACGCCTGCCGCCGTGCACGCCTACGACATGCCCGCCGATCCGGACATGCCGCCTGAAGCGCTGGAGTATTCGGCGCGCGACTTCCTGTCGCTGGCCGTCGAAACGCGCATGAATCTGCGCATGAAGGCCGTGGCCGCGTTCGCGCGCCGCCACAGCATCGACCGCCTGACCTGTCCCGCGCCCCGCGCCACCGTGGGGATCGTGACGGTCGGCAAGGCGCATCTGGACACGATGGAAGCGCTGTCGCGCCTGGGCGTGGACACCGTCACCGCCAATGCGCCCGTGCGCATCTACAAGCCCGGCCTGACGTGGCCGCTGGATGGCGAACGGCTGCTGGACTTCGCGCGCGGCCTGTCGCACATCCTCGTGATCGAAGAGAAAGGCGCGGTCGTCGAAAGCCAGATCAAGGACCTGCTGTTCAACCGGCCCGACCGCCCGTCCGTCATCGGCAAGAAAGGCTTCGACGGCGAAACGATGGTGCCGTCGGCGGGCCAGTTGCGCCCGTCGCTGCTGGCGCAGCCGCTGGCCGGCTGGCTGACCCGCACGGCGGGCCTGCCGCTGGCCGCGGACCTGGCGGCGTTCGAGTGCCAGGCCGCGCTGTCCAACGACGCCGACGGCATGCGCCGCCGCCCCTATTTCTGTTCGGGCTGTCCGCACAGCACGTCCACCAAAGTGCCCGAAGGCAGCCAGGCGCTGTCCGGCGTGGGCTGCCACTACATGGCCGCCTGGATGGACCGCGACACTGGCGGCCTGACGCAGATGGGCGGTGAAGGCGTGGACTGGATCGGCTTGTCCCGCTACACCAAGATGCCGCACATCTTCCAGAACATGGGGGAAGGCACCTACTACCACTCGGGTTATCTGGCGATCCGCCAGGCCGTCGCCGCCGGCGCCAACATCACCTACAAGATCCTCTTCAACGACGCCGTCGCGATGACAGGCGGGCAGCCCGTGGACGGCCCGATCTCGGTGCCGCAGATCTGCCAGCAGTTGCGCGGCGAAAACGTGGCGCGCATCGTCGTCACCAGCGACGAGCCCGAGAAATACCAGGGCGTGGACCTGGGGCCGAACATCCGGGTGCACCACCGCCGCGAACTGGACGCGCTGCAACGCGAACTGCGCGAGATCCCCGGCGTGACCGTGCTGATCCACGACCAGACCTGCGCGGCGGAGAAGCGCCGCCGCCGCAAGAAGAACCAGTTCCCGGACCCGGCACGCCGCATGCTGATCAACAGCGCGGTGTGCGAAGGCTGCGGCGACTGTGGCGTGCAATCGAACTGCCTGTCGGTCGTGCCGCTGGAAACGCCGTATGGCCGCAAGCGCGCCATCGACCAGTCCAGCTGCAACAAGGACTACTCGTGCGCGGAAGGCTTCTGCCCCAGCTTCGTGTCCGTCATGGGCGGCAAGCCCAGGAAGAGCGCGGCGCCCAAGACCGATCAGGAACGCCTGCAACGCCTGATCGAACATCTGCCGCTGCCGGCCACGCCCGCGCTTGACCGCCCCTACCGCCTGCTCGTCGCGGGCATGGGCGGCACCGGCGTCATCACCATCGGCGCCATCGTGTCGATGGCCGCGCACCTGGAAGGCCTGTCGGCCGCGGTGCTGGACCTGACCGGCCTGGCGCAAAAGGGCGGCACGGTCGTCAGCCACATCCGCCTGGCGCCCGCTGGCGCCTCCGCCGGCCCCGTGCGCCTGGACTGGCAACAGGCCGACGCCGCCATCCTGTGCGACCCGGTGGCCTCGGTGGCGCCGGATTCGCTGGGCGCGCTGCGCCGCGGGCACACCCAGGTCACCGTCAACACGTACGTGGCCCCGGTCTCCGACTTCACGCGCAACCCCGATGCCGCCATGCGCCCCGAAGCGCTGCTGGCCAAGATCCGCCACGCGGCGGGCGAAGCCAACACGGCCGCCATCGACGCGCACGAAGCCGCGCTGGCCCTATTCGGCGACAGCATCCTGTCGAACATGTTCATGCTGGGCTATGCGTGGCAGCGCGGCGGCGTGCCGCTGTCGCAGGCCGCCATCAACCGCGCCATCGAACTGAACGGCGTGGCCGTCGCAGCCAATCGCGCCGCGTTCGACAGCGGCCGCCTTGCCGCGCATCAACCGGACGCGCTGGACAGCGCGCTGCGCCCGCGCGCCCAGGTCGTGCAGTTGCACGTGCCCGAGACCTTCGAACGCGCCGTCGCGCGCCGCATCGCGGACCTGACCGCCTACCAGGACGCCGCCTACGCCCGCGGATACCAGGACGTGGTCGAGGCCATCGCGGCCCGCGAACGCGAACTGGCCCCCGAGGCCAAGACCCCGCGCCTGGCGATGGCGGTGGCCCGCGGCCTGTTCAAGCTCATGGCCTACAAGGACGAATACGAAGTGGCGCGCCTGTACACGGGCGAAGCGTTCCAGGCGCAGCTGAAGGGCCAGTTCGAAGGCGACTACAGCCTGCGCTTTCACATGGCCCCGCCGATCTTCGCGCAGAAGGACCCGCGCACCGGCGTGCCGCGCAAGATGACGCTCGGCCCCCGCACCATGACCGCGCTGAAACTGCTGACCCGCCTGAAGGGCCTGCGCGGCACCTGGTTCGACCCGTTCGGCCGCACCGCCGAGCGCAAGATGGAGCGCGCCCTGATCGGCGAGTATCGCCAGACCATAGACCAGCTGCTTGTAGGGTTGACCCGGGACAAGCTCGCGCAAGCAGCTACAATCGCCGGCCTTGCAGAAACCATCCGCGGCTACGGCCACGTGAAGGCTGCGAACGTCGAGAAGTATCGGACGGAATTGGGTCGATTGATGCAGAGCTATACGGCACCGGCCCCGCGCGACATGCCCCTGCGGAAAACCGCATAAACATTCGCTCTGAGCGGTCCTGTCCTGGGCGCGCCTTACTGGGCGCGCCCAGTGCATTTAGTAACAATCTTTTGTGAGCTTCGTCATATCTTCTTCTTGTCCCTGTAGTTCTCGATCACTAGAATTAGTGTCCAACGAGGGGTGCTACACTATATGTTGTGGTCGCCTAAGCGCTGATTCTCGTCGGCCACGCCTTTTGGACTAGCCCGTCCAAGCGTTCCGACCCCCTCAAAAGATCCACATTCGTACCGGACATGACCGCCGTCATGTCGCTATCTACGCGTTTTCGCACAGGAGCTTCCATGCAGACTACGATCGCCTCTGTGACCCGGCCTTCGGCCGTGCCGCCCTCGCAAACCGATTCCCCTGCCGACGCCAATGGCGGGCAATGGGCCAGCTACAACATCATTCGCCGCAATGGCTCGGTGGTCGGGTTCGAACCCAGCAAGATCGCCATCGCCATGACCAAGGCTTTCCTGGCCGTCAACGGCGGCCAGGGCGCAGCGTCCGCGCGGGTGCGCGAGCTGGTCGAGAACCTGACGGGCCAGGCCGTCAATGCGCTGGTGCGCAACCGCCCGAACGGCGGCACGTTCCATATTGAAGACATCCAGGACCAGGTCGAACTGGCTCTGATGCGCTCGGGCGAGCACGACGTCGCCCGCGCCTACGTCCTGTACCGCGAGAAGCGCACGCAAGAGCGCGCCGCCGCCGCTGCCGCCGAAGGCCAGGACAAGGCCGCCGCTGCCCCGCAGGAACACGTGCTGAACGTGACCGATGCCGGCGTGCGCCGCCCGCTGGACCTGGCTGAACTGCGCGCGACCATCGTCGCCGCCGGCGAAGGCCTGGACGAATTCATCGACAGCGAAGCCATCCTGAAGGAAACGGTCAAGAACCTGTACGACGGCATCCCCGTCGACGAAGTGTTCAAGTCCGCCATCCTGTCCGCGCGCGCGCTGGTCGAAAAGGACCCGGCCTACAGCCAGGTCACCGCCCGTCTGCTGCTGCATACGATCCGCAAGGAAGTGCTGGGCGAAGAAGTGTCGCAAGACGGCATGGGCGCGCGTTACGCCGAATACTTCCCCACGTTCATCGCTCGCGGCATCGAAGGCGGCCTGCTGTCGCCCGAACTGGCCAGCTATGACCTGACCAAGCTGGGCCACGCACTGAACGCCAAGCGCGACCTGCAATTCGGCTACCTCGGCCTGCAGACCCTGTACGACCGCTACTTCCTGCACATCCGCGGCACCCGCATCGAACTGCCGCAGGTCTTCTTCATGCGCGTGGCCATGGGCCTGGCGCTGCGCGAAGCCGATCGCGAAACGCGCGCCATCGAGTTCTACGAGATCCTCTCCTCGTTCGACTTCATGAGCTCGACGCCGACGCTGTTCAACTCGGGCACGCTGCACTCGCAGCTGTCGTCGTGCTACCTGACCACCGTCTCCGACGATCTGGAAGGCATCTACGACGCCATCAAGGAAAACGCGCTGCTGGCCAAGTACGCCGGCGGCCTGGGCAACGACTGGACCCCGGTTCGCGCACTGCGCAGCCACATCAAGGGCACCAACGGCGAAAGCCAGGGCGTCGTCCCGTTCCTGAAGGTCGTCAACGACACCGCCGTGGCGGTGAACCAGGGCGGCAAGCGCAAGGGCGCGGTTTGCACGTACCTGGAATCGTGGCACCTGGACATCGAAGAATTCCTGGAACTGCGCAAGAACACCGGCGACGAACGCCGCCGCACGCACGACATGAACACGGCGAACTGGATTCCCGACCTGTTCATGAAGCGCGTCATGGAAGCCGGCGAATGGACGCTGTTCTCGCCGTCGGACTGCCCTGACCTGCACGACAAGGTCGGCCGCGCGTTCGAAGAAGCCTACATCGGCTACGAAAACCGCGTTGCCAGCGGCGAGCTCAAGCTCTACAAGAAGATGCCGGCGCTGACGCTGTGGCGCAAGATGCTGTCGATGCTGTTCGAAACCGGTCACCCGTGGATCACGTTCAAGGATCCGTGCAACATCCGTTCGCCGCAGCAACACGTGGGCGTCGTCCACAGCTCGAACCTGTGCACCGAGATCACGCTGAACACCAACGAATCCGAAATCGCGGTGTGCAACCTGGGTTCCGTGAACCTGGTCGCGCACATGAAGCCGGCTGCCGGCGGCGGTTTCGAACTGGACCACGACAAGATCAAGCGCACCGTCAGCATCGCGATGCGCATGCTCGACAACGTTATCGACATCAACTACTACGCCGTCGAGAAGGCCCGCAATTCCAACGCGCGCCATCGTCCGGTGGGCATGGGCATCATGGGCTTCCAGGATTGCCTGCAGATGATGCGCGTGCCGTATGCGTCGCAAGCCGCAGTTGAATTCGCGGACCGTTCGATGGAAGCGGTGTGCTATCACGCCTACTTCGCATCGAGCCTGCTTGCCGAAGAACGCGGCCGCTATCAGTCGTACGAAGGTTCGTTGTGGTCGCGTGGCATCTTGCCGCAAGACACGTTGAAGATGCTGCGCGATGAGCGCGGTGGCCATGTTGAAGTCGATGAATCGAGCTCGCTCGATTGGGATACGTTGCGCGCGCGCATCAAACAGCACGGCATGCGCAACTCCAATTGCGTAGCAATTGCCCCAACCGCGACTATTTCCAATATCATTGGTGTATCTGCGTGCATCGAACCTACTTTCCAGAACTTGTACGTCAAATCGAATCTCTCCGGCGAGTTCACGGTCGTTAACGATTACCTCGTGCGTGACCTGAAGAAACTCGGTCTCTGGGACGAAGTCATGGTCGCCGACCTCAAGTACTTCGACGGCAGCCTGTCCCGCATCGATCGCGTACCTTCCGAACTCCGCGAACTCTACGCCACCGCGTTCGAAGTCGAACCGAGCTGGCTGGTTGAATGCGCGTCGCGCCGTCAGAAGTGGATCGATCAGGCTCAGTCGCTGAACATCTACATGTCGGGCGCATCGGGCAAGAAGCTGGATGACACCTACAAGCTGGCATGGCTGCGTGGTCTGAAGACGACGTACTACCTGCGTACCCTGGGCGCCACCAGCGCCGAAAAATCCACGGGCCGCGGCGGCGAACTGAACGCCGTCACCGCCGGTGGCCAATCCACGGCTGCGGCTGTGGGCGCCGCACCTGTTTTGCCGGAACCCGAAGTTCTCGGGGCGGTTTGCACCATGCGGCCGGGCGACCCCGGCTTCGAAGAGTGCGAAGCCTGCCAATAACCGCCTCCGGAGAATTGAATCATGATTAATTGGGAAGACGACACCCTCGCCACGCAACCTGCAAAAGCCCCCGCCCCCGCGGGTGGCGGGCAGGCTGCGCCCGAAGTCCGGGCGGCGACCGGTGTATTCGGCGACACCGCCATGCCCACGCCCGCCGCGCCTGAACACGCGGCCGGCCTCGCCGCGAGCGGCACCGCCACCTCGCAACGTGTAAAGGTTGCTGACAAGCGCATCATCAACGGCGAAACCGACGTCAACCAGCTTGTGCCTTTCAAGTACAAGTGGGCGTGGGAAAAGTATTTGGCCACGTGCGCCAACCACTGGATGCCGCAAGAGATCAACATGTCGCGCGACATCGCCCTCTGGAAGAACCCGAACGGGCTCACCGAGGACGAGCGCCGCATCGTCAAGCGCAACCTGGGTTTCTTCGTCACGGCCGACTCGCTGGCCGCGAACAACATCGTGCTGGGCACCTATCGCCACATCACGGCGCCCGAATGCCGCCAGTTCCTGCTGCGCCAGGCATTTGAAGAAGCGATCCACACGCACGCCTATCAATACATCGTCGAAAGCCTGGACCTGGACGAAGCCGAGATCTTCAACGCTTACAACGAAGTTCCGTCCATCCGCGCCAAAGACGAGTTCCTGATCCCGTTCATCGACGCGATCGCGGACCCCCACTTCAAGACGGGCACGCCCGAAGCCGACCAGACGCTGCTGAAGTCGCTGATCGTCTTCGCATGCTTGATGGAAGGCCTGTTCTTCTACGTGGGCTTCACGCAGATCCTGGCGCTTGGCCGCCAGAACAAGATGACCGGCGCCGCCGAACAGTACATGTACATCCTTCGCGATGAATCCATGCACTGCAACTTCGGCATCGACCTGATCAACACCGTCAAACTGGAAAATCCGCATCTGTGGACGCCGGAATTCCGCGAAGAAATTCGAGAACTCTTCCGCAAAGCGGTCGAACTCGAATACGCTTACGCCGAAGACACGATGCCGCGCGGCGTGTTGGGCTTGAACGCACCTATGTTCAAATCCTACCTGCGCTTCATCGCCAACCGTCGTTGCCAGCAAATCGGTATCGAACCGCTGTACCCGCAGGAAGAAAATCCCTTCCCGTGGATGGCGGAAATGATCGATCTTAAAAAGGAACGCAACTTTTTTGAAACTCGCGTGATCGAATACCAAACTGGTGGCACGCTGAGCTGGGAGTAAAAGCAGTTCGTCATCAAGCCCGACGCGGGCACGCTCCAGCAACACGGAGCGTCGCGTTCGCGACAGGCTTGATGGCGCTCTCCCTGGTCAGGGTGTTCTGTCACCGGGCCGCCTCAAGGCAAAACACACCCCCTCGAGGGGCAGTAAGCCGAAGGTGCGGCGTGGGGGCAATTTCGAACACGTAGAACAAGCGGTCGGCGGCCTGTGATCAGGCTGCGACCGGCGCCATTTGAAATGGCTCGCGCCAAAGGAGCGGGGGCCATATCAAATGGCTGTGCCGAATTCATTAGCGCAAACCGTAGTAGCTGTTGCTCGCACAGAACAGCGGCATGCGCCGATGAATAGCCCGGGCACGGTTCGCCTTGTTGGCGAGTCGGGGCACGGGTTTAAGTTCTGGGACCCCTGAACCTAAGGAGCATGACCATGGCAACAGCCAAGAAAGCCGTAAAGAAAGCAGCGGTGAAGAAGCCCGCCGCCGCCAAGAAGGCAGTCGCGAAGAAGGCCGCACCGGCCAAGAAAGCCGCTGTCAAGAAGGTAGCTGTCAAGAAAGTCGCCGCCGCCAAGAAGCCGGCAGTGAAGAAGGTTGCCGCCAAGAAGCCGGCAGCCAAGAAGGTCGTCGCCAAGAAAGCGGTAGCCAAGAAGGCCGTCGCCAAGAAAGCGGTAGCCAAGAAGGTCGTCGCCAAGAAGGCGGTTGCCAAGAAGGCCGTCGCCAAGAAAGCGGTAGCCAAGAAGGTTGTCGCCAAGAAGGCGGTTGCCAAGAAAGCCGTCGCCAAGAAAGCGGTAGCCAAGAAGGCCGTCGCCAAGAAGGCTGTTGCCAAGAAAGCGGTAGCCAAGAAGGCCCCCGCCAAAAAGGCCGCTGCCAAGAAGGCGCCTGCTGCCAAAAAGGCTCCTGCTGCCAAGAAGGCCGTAGCCAAGAAGGCCCCCGCTGCCAAGAAGGCTCCTGCTGCGAAGAAGGCTCCTGCTGCCGCCAAGCCGGCTGCTGCTGCCAAGCCCGCCGCTGCCAAGAAGCCTGCTGCCAAGAAAGCCGCTCCGAAGAAGCCCGCAACGCCTCCGTCGTCGACGGCTGCTGCCCCGGGCGCGAAGACCGCGCTGAACCCCGCCGCGTCGTGGCCGTTCCCGACGGGTGGCCGTCCGTAATCAGGACGGTTGAAGCCCTGGCTTCACCAGAGCCGCCCGGCATGCCGGGCGGCTTTTTCACGCCCGTCGGTAGTCACGACGCGGTGGCTTGTCGCCGCCCAGCGCCTCCACGACAACGCGTTTTCCCCTGAGGGGCCGCAATCGTGCAGAGGGTGTACAGCGTACGGGCAACTCCCATGCGACAATTGACTCCTTCTTTTTTCGGCGAACGCGTCCATGCTCGGTGATATCTTCCGCTTTCTCCTCGAAATCGTGTTCACGCTGTTTGGCGCGGCATTGATTGCCCGCGCCTGGATGCACGCGATCCGCCTTCACCCGTTCAACCCGCTTTCGCGCGCCATCTACCAGGCCACGAACTGGCTGGTGATGCCGCTGCGCAAGATCATTCCCGCCGGCAACAAGATCGATTGGACGAGCCTGGTCGCAACCTGGCTGGCCGCGCTGGCCTATATCGTGCTGATCTGGCTGGTGTCCATCGGCGCGCTGATTCCCGCCGCGCTGTTGCCTGCCGCCATGGGCTCGGCCCTGCTGATGGCCATCAAATGGGCGCTGAACCTGGTGGTGTGGCTGACGCTGATCCAGGCCGTGCTGTCGTGGGTCAACCCGACCGCTCCCATGATGCCGCTGCTGCAATCGCTGACGGCGCCCATGCTGGACCCCATCCGCCGCCTGCTGCCGCGCACGGCCATCGACTTTTCGCCGCTGGTGCTGCTGATCGTGGCACAGGTGCTGCTGATGGTGCTGAACAACCTCAGCCAGCGCATGATGGGACTGTAAGACGGCGGGGCCTTGCGCCCCGCCCTTGATCGCTACGCCGGAATGCCGGCGTAGATCTCGACCAGCTTCTTGCGGTCGATCTTGTGGTTGTTCGACATCGGCAGCGCCGGGCACGCCACCAATTCAGACGGCACCATGTAGGGCGGCAGCCGCTGGGCCAGCCGCTCTTTCCAGCCGGCCAAGGCGTCCGGCGCCAAAAAACGCGCCTCTGCCGCTTGCGCCGCGCCCGCCACGAAACCAATCAAACGCACCGCCGTGCCGTCAGGCCGGCGCAAGACCGCGCACGCGCCGCCTTCCACACCGGGCAGGCCGTGCAGGGCCTCGTCGATCTCTGCCAGTTCGATGCGGTAGCCGTTCAGCTTGATCTGGTCGTCCATGCGGCCGCGGCAGAACAGCAGGCCGCCCTCTTCCATCTGCCCCAGGTCGCCCGTGCGGAATGCGCGGCGGCCGTCGGCGTAAGTGTAGAGCTTGGCTTCGTTCAGGTCGGGACGGTTCAGGTATCCGCGCATCACGTGGTCGCCCACGATGCAGATCTCGCCTTCGTCCACGATCAGCACGCTGTCGGGCTTGGCATGCCCCACCGGCAGCGGGTCATGCGCGGCCAGGACGGCATCGGTGACTTCGATCCAGGTGGTCGCCACGGTGGCTTCCGTGGGGCCGTAGGTATTCAGGATGACGGCGCCGGGGAAACGCTGGCGCAGCTTCTTGGCCAGCGCCGCAGGCAGCGGCTCGCCGCAGAAGAGAAACGTGCGCAACAGCGGCAAGGTCGCCGGCGAGAAGTCGCGGTTGGCCAGCTGCTGGTGCGCGAACGACGGGGTGGACACCCACACCGTCACGCCATGCTCGGCCAGGCGGGGCATCCAGGTGCCGGCGGACGCGATCTGTTCACGGGCGTTCAGCACGCAAGCGCCGCCCGAGGCCAGGGTGGCGAACACTTCATACATGGACAGGTCGAAGCTGAACGGCGCCTGGTTCATGAACACCGGCGCATCGCCCAATCCGAAGCTGCCCAGCATCCAGTCGCCCAGCAGGCCGACGCTTTCACGGCCGATCTGCACGCCCTTCGGGTCGCCCGTGCTGCCGGACGTGAACATGACATAGGCCAAGCCGCGCTCGGCCAATTCGGCGCCCTCACCCGGCGTGAACGTGCCGGCGGCGGCGTCGTAGACGGCGGCGGCGCGGACGATCTCGACGATGCGGCGCAGGCGCTCGGCCGGGTAGATGGTATCCACCGGCACGAACGGCGCGCCGATCAGCAAGGCGCCCACCATTGCGACGAAGAACGAGGCTTCCTTGTGGCCGTAGATGGCCACCGGCACATCCGGAGCCGCGCCGTTCTTGCGGGCCTCGTCGGCCCAGGCGGCCGCTTCGGTGCGCAATTGCGCCCAGGTCAGGCTGCGGTCGGCGGCGGCCACGGCCAGCGCCTCGGGCGCCACGTCCGTGTCGACGAATTGGAAGGACTTCAGGTCGAAACGCATGCCGAAACTCCCGGCGTCAGATGGGGCTGCGGCCGCTGAACACGTACAGCGCCAGCGCGGCCAGAATCAAGGTAAGCACGCGGCCCAGGAAGCGCATGACGGGCTGCGCCAGGGCGGCCTGCAAGGCGGGGCGGGTGCGCGAGGCGTTGATCAGCAGGTTGTGGCCCACCGAATACGCGCCGAACATCAGGCCGCTGACGATGTAGTGCAGCGACAGGCCGTTCCACACGCCCATGGCCAGCAGCGTCGCGAAGATGCCGATGTTCTGCGCCGCCATGCGATGGCGGCCGAAGAACTTGGTCTTGCTCAACGCCTTGTAGATCGGCATGAACACCACGTCACGCAGCCACTCCGACAGGCTGATGTGCCAGCGGCGCCAGAAGTCCTGCGGATTGAGAGTGGCCAGCGGATTGCGGAAGTTGATCGGCAGCGTGAAGCCGAACAGCATGCCGATGCCGATCGCCATCGTCGAATAGCCGGCGAAGTCGAAGAACAGGTAGGCGCTGTAGAGCGACGCGTTCAGCGCGACGCCCGTGAACGAGTAGTCGTGCGCGTCCAGCGTGGACAGGCCGTAGCGCCAGATCAGTTCGGCCAGGCCGAACTTCTGGATCACGCCCAGCATGATCAGTTCCAGGCCGGTCAGCCACGTGCTCAGGTTCACGCCTTCGTAGCCGCGCTTCAAGTCCGCCTGGAAATTGCGCCAGCGGTACATCGGGCCAGCCAGCAGCGTGAGCGGGAAGAAGAGATAGATGAAGTAGTCCAGCGGCGACACGCGTTCGTTGCGCTGCGCGAAGAGCAGCACGTCGATGGCGCGGAAGGTCGCAAACGACAGGCCCAGCATGGCGCCCAGGTGCGATACGCCCGTCTTCACCAGCAGCAGCGGCGTCATCGTGATGACCACGGCGAGCCAGGTGGGAATGTAGTTGCGGCGCACGGCCCACAGCGCGCTGCCCGAAATGGCCAGCAGCGCAATGGGCTGATAGGGGCGCGCCCAGAACACCGCCATCCACACGCCCAGGCAGATCACGCCGATGATGTGGCGGTAGCCGATGCGGAACGGCATGCCGAACGAACGGTACGCCAACAGGCCAAGGCCCCCGAACAGGGCCCCGCCGAAAAAGCTCAAGCTTGCGAACAATTCCATGGCGCGGTCAGAACTGTTGGTATTGGAATTCGACCTTGATCGGTCCGCCGCTGCCCGTGGTGGGCTGCGCCTGCAGCACGAACACCAGGATCACCCCGATGTACAGGCAAAGATGCCAAAAGAAGCGGCGCGCCGCGCCCTCTTTGCGAAAGAATTTCATCGGGAAAAGTACTCCGCAATGCCTTGGTCCGCCATCGCCCAGCCGAGTTCGGCCAGATGCATGTCGTCGCGCACCATGCCGGGTTCGAACGGGATGCTGTAGAGATCCAGGCAACCCATCTGATACCGCTGGCACATGCCCGTAATGGCAGCCACCACCGGGTCGAAGCGCTCGACGTCCAGGATGAGCTTGGGATTGAACGGCTGAATGACGAAATACGCCTTCACCTTGCGCTTTTGCAGCAAGGCCATGACGCGCGACAGGTCACCCAGCTCGGTGCGGGTGATCGGGTCCACGTCGGCGAATTCGTTGCGCGCTGGCGAATACAGCGACGCCAGGTACTGCTTGTAGTAGTCGTCGCGGACGTCGTAGGGATTGTTGCTGCCCAGGCCGCGTTCGACTTCGCGCGCCTCGTGCGTCAGCCGCCCCCACTGCCCTTCGTTCAGGCGGGCGGACGATGGCCAGGACACGAAGCGGTGCGCCGGCACGGACAGCTTGCTGCGCGGACGGTCAGGCGCGGGCTCTTTGCGGGCGTGCCACCACAGCGACAGCTTGTCCTTGAGCTCGGCCACCTGGCCATTGGCGATCAGCCACAGCAGTCCCCAGTTGGCGTTGTCGCTGATCCAGTTCTGCATCTGCTCGCGCGTGTTCGGCTGGTCCCACAGGCGGTCCCAGACCGGGCCCGTCACGTGTTCGGCGAACGCGCTGCGCGGCAGCTGGCCGCCTGAAGCGAACCAGGCGGGCGACACCATGATCACCAGCCGCGTGTTCGGCGTGAGCGAATCCGCGACGGACTCCAGCACGCTGACGATGCCGTAGGACTGGAACATGGCGTGGCCGTAGGCCAGCGTCGGCACCTTCAGCTCTTCGGGGAAGAAGCGGTAAGGCACGAAGCGCAGGTCATGGCTGGACAGTTCGGACGACCCCAGCACGACCAGCGTGCCATCGCTCAGGGCGTTGCCCAGGCGATTCAGGTTGACGTGCTGCGTGCCCCAGTCCGGCCCCAGGTTGGGCAGGTAGTTGCTCTTGTCGGCAGCGGCCGCAGCCGCGGACGACACCGGCGTCACGATGCGGCTGAGCAGGTCATCCGCGCCGCAGTATGCCCCGAACGCCAGTGCCACGGCGGTCGCGGCGGCCGCGACGTGGGACCACAACTGCGAATTACGAAGTATGGGCAGCGACATAGCCGGCAAGCGTGCGGACCGACTGGAGGTGCTCGGCGATCTCGGGAGCCGGGATGCTGCAACCGTACTCGGACTCGACGGCCAGCGTGATGTCCACCGCAGCCAGGGAATCAACCAGGCCAGTGGCAATCAACTGCGTATCGGGGGTGACTTTCTTCATGACGATCGACTCGACGATCTCGCCGATCTTGGTGTGGAGTTCTTGCTCGGTATGCATAGATAGTGCAGGTTGCCTCGTCGGCAAAACATCCCCATCCCCTGGGATTCAGGTAGACGAGAATACAGAAAAATGCTGAAGCTCAACTGACGGTTCCAGCGATCCAGACCGGCAGCAGGATGCACTTGGTTACATCAAAATCGAATCGCGATGCCGATCGCAGGCGCAATCATTGCACTTTGGCCGTTGAATCGCCATGAAACTTTTGGGGTAAATCGCGAGAAAAGGCTGGCAAACGTAACGCCTGCGGGTAAATCCCGGGTGCTGCGTTGCGGCGGAACGACAGATTCCGCCGTTTTCGTGGTCTCCGTTCGCCCTGCCCCCAATTTTCGGTGGCGGATTTTCGGGCAAAAACCCTATCCCGGGAAACGGCGCTGCCCCGCCGGCTCCAGGCGAAAAAAAGCCCGCTTGCGCGGGCTTTTCTGCGGCCTTGCCGATTACATCGGCGTGACGCGGGTCGGACCCGAGCCGCTGATCACCTGGACGCGTTGGCCCACGCTGACCGGCACGTCGGCTTCCTGGGCGACCACGCGGGTTTCGCCGTTATCCAGGCGTACGGTGATTTCGTAGCCGGAATTCTTGCCGACCTGGTTCTCCACGGCGTTGCCCGCCAGTGCGCCCAGGATGGCGCCGCCAACGGTAGCGATGGTGCGGCCCGTGCCGCCACCGATTGCGTTACCCGCCACGCCGCCCAGTGCGCCGCCGGCCAACATGCCGACACCGCTGGATTTGTCGTTCTGGATCACGATCGGGCGAACGCCCGTGACCGTGCCGGTACGGACGATCTGCTCACGCTGGGCTTGGTCATAGCTATACACGCCGCTGGATGCGCTGCGATTGGCGCAGCCACCCAGGACAGCCATCGACGTCACGACGGCTGCGATGGCCAACCACCGGCCAGTACGCGGCGTCACCAGGGAAAGAGATTTGCTTTGGTTCATTTGGACTCCTCGATCGGGCACTGCCGACGATGCTTGATCATACTCCGCCCGGAAGTAGCGGCACTCGCAGCTGCAACACACTGAAACTCACAGCCAAAAGCGGAAAACAGCATCTGAATGCGGCGGCCGCCCGGCCGCCGTCCTTCGAAAACGCGATGGGTTCGACCGCAAACCCGCATCGCGGTTCCCGACGAGGCCAGCAATCAGGCCGGCAGGTGAATGCCGTAGGTCGCGTGCAGCACGGCGTCGATGTCCGCGCGCGACGGCGCGTGGTTCTGCGGACCGCGCGATGCGATCTTGATGGCGCCCATGACGTTACCCAGGCGGCAGCTGTCTTCCCAGCTCCAGCCGCTGGTCAGGCCATAGAGCAGGCCGCCGCGCTGGGCGTCGCCGCAACCCGTCGGGTCGACGACCTGCGAGGCGCGCACCGGGGCGATCTGGATGGTCTTGCCGTCCGTGTACAACGTCGCGCCTTCGGCGCCGCGCGTCACCACCACGGCTTGAAGCGTGGAGGCGATGTCGGCCACGCTGCGGCCGGTGCGCTGTTCGACGATGCCCGCTTCGTAATCGTTGACGGTCAACGCCTGCGACAGTTTGAGCATGCGTTCCAGATCGGCGCCGTCGAACAAGGGCATGGCCTGGCCCAGATCGAAAATGAAGGGGATGCCGCGGCGGTGCAGGCGTTCGGCATGGGCGAACATGCCTTCCTTGGCATCCGGGGCCACGATGGCCCAGGCGGCCTCGGCGTCGCTCACGTCGTTTTCCGCGGCGAACGCCATGGCGCCCGGGTGGAAAGCGGTGATCTGGTTGTCGTCCAGGTCGGTCGTGATGAAGCACTGCGCCGTGAAGGTGTCAGGGATGACCTTGACGCGGCTGGTGTCGATACCCAGGCCCGACAGGCGTTCCATGTATTCACCGGCGTCTTCGCCCACCGTCGCCACCGGCACGGGTTTGCCGCCCAGCAGGTTCATGGTGTAGGCGATGTTGCCGGAGCAGCCGCCGTATTCCTTGCGCATGCTGGGCACCAGGAAGGACACGCTGAGCGATTGGATGCGGTCAGCAAGTATGTGCTCTTTGAAACGGCCTTCAAACACGGCAATCGTGTCAAACGCCATCGAGCCACAAACCAGTACGGGGGTCGCCATGTTTGTCATCCTTTAGGGAAAGAACTTATCGAGTTGGTAGCCATTGACCTGGACACCGGTCACTTCAATGGGTACGGAAATCTTGAGCTCGCCAGCCGGGCCGAACGGGCCGCTCAACTGTTCGGGCGTCAGGTAGTTTTCGGGCATCAGCACTTTGCGCACGACCACCGTATCCGACAGGTCGGTCAGGTCCAGCACCAGGGCCGGCCAGTGCTGCGGCTTGTCGTAGCGGTTGCGCAGCACCAAATTCAGCACCAGGCGGCTGCGGCCATCGTCGATCGCGGCGGCGCCGGGCGGCGGCTGCAGCGACGAAGAGGAAATCGCGATGCGCTCCAGGCGCCGGGCATAACCGACCGTGCAGCCCAGCGGTTTGCAGGCGACGTCCAGCACCGGCCGCAGGACCGGTACGGAATTGGCGATGTCGGTGCGGTAGGCGTACACCAGTTGCAGGCCCAGCGTGATCAGGCCCAGCAGGCAGGCGTAGCCCCACACTTTGCGCATGAGGCCGCGGCGCTCCTGCCGGTCCTGGTCCAGGAATTCGGGCGGGGCGCGGCCCACATCGGTGGCGCTTGAGTAGCGGGTACGCGTTTCACCCAGCACCGGCTCACGCGTGTCGTCGTCTTCGGGCTCGTCGTCGTAATCGCCGTCGTCGCGAATGCGGTGATGGCGGATGCGCGGATCGACGGGGTCGTCGGCGCCGTCGTCGTCGAGGTAGCGGTCATGTTCGTCATCACGGGCGTCATCGCGGGCGTCGTCGGCGGTGAATGACGGCTCGGCTTGGGCGGCGGCGCGGCGGCGGGCGTCCCAATCGATGACGGGCTCGCTGTCGCGCGACGCGATGATGGGTTCGCTGCGCAAGGGCGGCGGGGCCGGCGGCTCCCAGCGGGGCGCAGGCTCGCGAATCGGCGCGGGCGGGCGGGCGAAGGCGGCGTGGCGGTCGCTGTCGCGCAGATCGCTGTTGTCTTCGCCTTCGTCCTCGGCATCGTCTTCGGGCAGGTCCGCCTCAGGCTCGACGCGCCGACGGATGGCTTCGCGCCCGCGCAGCACGGCCGGCGGCACGGCGGGCGCGGCCGGGGCGGGAGCTGGCGGAGCAGGAACGAAAGGAGCGGAAACGGAAGGCGCGGGAACAGACGGCGTGTAAACCGGCTCGTCTTCCCACGGGGCGATCTGTCGCGGTGGCTCGGCTGACGGGC
>NZ_JBYOKH010000084.1:0-17313 GCF_057799415.1 Achromobacter sp. 18P8.1.1
CGGGCTTCCGGCCTTCGGTCGGCCGCTACGACGGCGCGGGCATCACGCCCATCTCGCACACCCGCGATACGCCGGGGCCCATCGCCAACAGCATGCAAGACATCGTGCTGCTGGACGCCGTGCTGGCAGGCGACGCGCAAGCGCTGGCGCCCCTGCCGCCCTCGGGCGTGCGCCTGGGACTGGCGCGCTATTTCTGGGCCGACCTGGAACCATCGGTGCGCAGCGTCATGGATGCCGCGCTGGCCAAGCTGCGCGAGGCCGGCGTGCATCTGGTGGACCTCGACATGCCTGACCTGCCGGCCGCCAACGCCGCGGTCGGCATGCCGCTGTGCCTGTATGAGCAAAAGCCCGACCTGACCGCGTACCTGCAGCGCTACGGCACGGGCGTGAGCTTCGACGACGTGGTGGCGCAGATATCCAGCCCCGACGTCAAAGCCATTTTCGACGGATTGATCGTGCCTGGCGTACTGCCCACGCCCGATGGCCAGGTCCTGGCGCTGCAACCGCTGTACGAACGCGTCATCGCCGTCCAGCGCGACGAACTGATCGAGGTATACCGCCGCGCCTTCCGGGAGCACGGCCTGGACGGCCTGCTGTTTCCGACGCTGCCCATCCTGCCGATGGCCGCCACGCCCGAGGCCAGCAGCTTCGAAAGCTTCAGCCGCCTGGCCCGCAACGTCGACCCCGGCAGCAACGCGGGCCTGCCCGGGCTGAGCGTGCCCGCGGGCCTGTCGCCGGAAGGCCTGCCGGTGGGCCTGGAGATCGACGGACTGCCCGGCGACGACCGCAAGGTGCTGGCGATCGGCGTGATGATCGAAGACGTGCTGGGGCGCATCGCGCCGCCTGCGCGCTAAGCCAGCCCGCAACTGGCGGCGGCGCAAAAAAAACCGGCCTCCTGGCCGGTTTTTCATCGCGCGCCACGCGGGCGCATCACCCCAGATTCGGGGCCAGCGTCCGCTTCAGGTCTTCGATGGTCCGTCCGCTGCGCTTGGCGTAGTCTTCCAGCTGGTCCTCGCCGATCACGCCCACGTTGAAGTACTGCGACTCCGGGTGGCTGAAGTAGAAGCCCGACACGCTGGAGGCCGGGTACATCGCGTAGCTATCGGTCAGCATCATGCCGATGTCGCCGCCGTCCAGCACACGGAACATGTCGGTCTTGACCACGTGCTCCGGGCAGGCCGGGTAGCCGGGCGCGGGGCGGATGCCCACGTACTTCTCGGCGATCATGTCCTCGTTCGTCAGCGCCTCGTCGGGCACATAGCCCCACAGGTCCTGGCGCACGCGGGCGTGCAGGCATTCCGCGAAACCTTCGGCCAGGCGGTCGGCCAGCGACTTGAGCATGATGCTGGAATAGTCGTCCAGGGCCTTTTCGAATTCGGCTTCCTTCTTCTCGATGCCGATGCCCGCGGTGACGGCGAACATGCCGATGTAGTCCAGCTTGCCCGACGACTTGGGCGCGATGAAGTCGGACAGCGACTTGTTGCTGACCCCTTCGCGCTTGGCGCCCTGCTGGCGCAGGTTGCGGTACGTGAACAGCACTTCGCTGCGCGTCTCGTCCTTGTAGATCTCGATGTCTTCGTCGTTGACGCTGTTGGCGGGGTAGAAGCCGACCACGCCGTTGGCGGTCAGCCAGCGGCCTTCGACGATGCGCTTCATCATGGCCAGGCCGTCGGCGTAGACCTTGCGCGCCTGTTCGCCCACCACCTTGTCGTCCAGGATCGCGGGGAAAGGCCCGAACAGGCTCCAGGTCTGGAAGAACGGGCCCCAGTCCACGTACTTCACGATCTCGGCCAGGTCGTAGCTCTTGAACGTGCGACGGCCGATGAACTTCGGACGCGGCGGCGTGTAGTTATCCCAGTCGATCGCCGGGCGCGAAGCGCGCGCGTCCGCCAGCGGCAGGATCGGCGTGGCCTTGCGGTTGGCGTGGCGGCGGCGCACTTCCTCGTATTCCTGGGCCAGTTCGGCCAGATACGTTTCCGACTGCTCCGACATCAGGTTGGTCGCGACGCCCACCGAACGGCTGGCGTCCGGCACGTAGATGACCGGGCCTTCGTAGTTGGGCGCGATCTTCACGGCGGTGTGCACGCGGCTGGTGGTGGCGCCACCGATCATCAACGGCAGCTTGCGGCTGCGGAAGTATTCGTCGCGCTGCATTTCGCTGGCCACGTACGCCATTTCTTCCAGGCTGGGCGTGATCAGGCCGGACAGGCCGACGATGTCGGCGTTTTCTTCCTTGGCCTTTTCCAGGATCTGCGCGCAGGGCACCATCACGCCCATGTTCACGACTTCGAAGTTGTTGCATTGCAGGACGACCGACACGATGTTCTTGCCGATATCGTGCACGTCGCCTTTGACCGTGGCGATGACGATCTTGCCCTTGGCGCGCACATCGCCGCCGGCGGCCGCGATCTGGCGCTTTTCCTCTTCGATGAAGGGGATCAGGTGGGCCACGGCCTGCTTCATGACGCGGGCGGATTTCACCACCTGCGGCAGGAACATCTTGCCTTCGCCGAACAGGTCGCCCACGACGTTCATGCCGTCCATCAGCGGGCCTTCAATCACTTCGATCGGGCGGCCGCCGCGAGCGAAGATCTTCTGGCGCACTTCTTCCGTGTCTTCCACGATGAAGGCGGTGATGCCGTGCACCAGCGCGTGCGACAGGCGCTTTTCCACTTCGGCGTTGCGCCAGGTCAGGTCTTCTTCGCGCTTGGCGCCCGAACCCTTGACCGTGTCGGCAAACTGCACCAGGCGTTCGGTCGGCGTGCGCTCGTCGTCGGCTTCGGTCTTGCCCACCGGCTCGGCCCGGTCCAGCACCACGTCCTCGACCAGGTCGCGCAGCTTGGGATCCAGGTCCGCGTACACGCCCAGCTGGCCGGCGTTGACGATGCCCATCGTCATGCCTTCCTTGACCGCGTAGTACAGGAACACGGTGTGGATGGCCTCGCGCATCGGCTCGTTGCCACGGAACGAGAAGCTGACGTTGGACACGCCGCCCGAGATGCGCGCGTACGGCAGGTTGTCGCGGATCCAGCGGGTGCCTTCGATGAAGTCCACCGCGTAGTGGTTGTGCTCGTCGATGCCGGTGGCGACCGCGAAGACGTTCGGATCGAAAATGATGTCTTCCGGCGGGAAGCCTTCTTCCTCGACCAGGATCTTGTAGGCGCGGGCGCAGATTTCCTTGCGGCGCGCAAGCGTGTCGGCCTGGCCCAGTTCGTCGAACGCCATGACGACCACGGCGGCGCCGTAGCGGCGGCACAGCCGCGCATGATGGCGGAACGGCTCCAGCCCTTCCTTCATCGAAATGGAGTTCACCACCGGCTTGCCCTGCACGCACTTCAGGCCGGTCTCGATGACCTCCCACTTCGAACTGTCGATCATGACCGGCACGCGGGCGATGTCGGGCTCGGAGGCGATCAGGTTCAGGAAGCGGTGCATGCAGGCCACCGAATCCAGCATGGCCTCGTCCATGTTGATGTCGATGATCTGCGCGCCGTTCTCGACCTGCTGGCGGGCAACGGCCAGCGCCTCATCGTACTTTTCCTCGCGGATCAGGCGGGCAAACATCTTGCTGCCCGTCACGTTGGTGCGTTCGCCCACGTTGACGTACAGCGTCTCTTCGTCGATGTTCAGGGGCTCCAGGCCCGACAGGCGGGTCTTGACCGGAATGTCCGGCACGATGCGCGGCGTCAGCGCGGCGACCTTGTCCGCGATGGCGCGGATGTGGTCGGGCGTCGTGCCGCAACAGCCGCCCGACATGTTCACCAGCCCGGCGCGTGCGAATTCCTCAAGCAGCGCGGACGTGTCGGCCGGCGTTTCGTCGAAGCCCGTTTCGGCCATCGGATTGGGCAGGCCGGCGTTGGGGTACACGCAGACATAGGTGTCGCAGATCTTGGAAAGCTCGGCCACATAGGGGCGCATCAGCGCTGCGCCCAGCGCGCAGTTCAGGCCGATGGTCACCGGGCGCGCGTGGCGCACCGAGTTCCAGAAGGCTTCCACGGTCTGGCCCGACAGGATGCGGCCGGACGCATCGGTCACCGTGCCCGAGATCATCACGGGCAGGCGGATGCCGCGCGCCTCGAACACTTCTTCGGTGGCGAAGATGGCGGCCTTGGCGTTCAGCGTGTCGAAGATGGTTTCGATCAGGACGATGTCGATGCCGCCGTCCAGGAGGCCGTTCAACTGTTCGATATAGGCCACGCGCAATTCGTCGAAGGTGACGTTGCGGGCGCCCGGGTCGTTCACGTCAGGCGAGATCGATGCCGTCTTGGGCTGCGGGCCCAGGGCGCCGGCCACGAAACGCGGCTTGTCCGGCGTACTGAATGCGTCACAGGCCTCGCGGGCCAGCTTCGCGGAAACCAGGTTCAGTTCGTAGGCCAGTTCCGGCAGGTCGTAGTCGCCCTGCGCGATCGTCGTGGCGCCGAAGGTATTGGTCTCGATGACGTCGGCGCCCGCTTCCAGGTATTGGCGGTGGATCTCCGAGATCACGTCGGGCCGCACCAGCGACAGCAGCTCGTTGTTGCCCTTGACGTCCTTGCCGTGGTCGGCGAAACGCTGGCCGCGGAAGTCCGCCTCGCCCAGCTTGTAGCGCTGGATCATGGTGCCCATGGCGCCGTCCAGGATCAGGATGCGCTGGCCCAGCAGGCGGGCGAATTCGCCGCCTTGGGTATAGGCTTCGGGCGGGTACGGCAGGCGGGGATACGACACGGGCAGGTCCGGCTATAGGTTGGCTTCAGTGGCGAAGATGTGGCTAAAACGCCAAAACCACTGGAAAAACAAGCCCTGATCGTAACAAAACGGGCCCCCTCGCGCCCTCCGGTGATACAGTTTCGGCCCCGAACCGGTGCTTTCGGCGCATCGGGCTTGCAAGAACGCAACACTTGCCAGCCGCGCGCGAAAGGTAAACGGGAAACAGGAAGACGGCCCCCGGGCCGCCGCGCCGCCCACAAGGCCGCGTGGCACGCCCCCGCCGTCCAGCCTGTGCTGCCCCCGCAACGGTCCCCATGCGCGCTTGTCTGCGCCCATGGCAGCCCGATACCGGCCAGTTCGCTCGTCAGGAAGTCCACGCATCGCCGCCGGGCCGACCGGCCCGCTGCGCGTGGGCATCCTCCCCATCGTGAATGACCTGCGGGGTCGCGGGTCGCATCGAGGTTACGTAGATGAAAGCCCGCTCCATCCGGCGTTACGCCGGCGCCCTGCTCTGCTCCGCTCCGGCCATCGCCGCCGCCCAGCAAACCGCCTCCGCCACCCCCGAGCTCGAAACCGTGACCGTCACCGCCCAGCGCGTGCCGACGGACGGCCGCACGCTGCCGGTGTCCATTTCGGTCATCACCGCCGAAGACATCGCCGCCAGCAGCGCCCGCACCATGCAGGACCTGTTGTCGACCCAGGCGGGCATCCACCTGATCAACACCAGCAGCTCGAGTGACAACGCCATCGTCGACCTGCGCGGCTTCGGCATCACCGGCGCCAGCAACACGCTGATCATGATCGACGGCGTCAAGCAGAACACCAACGACCTGTCGGCCCCGGGCCTGGGCGTGGTGCCGCTGGACCAGGTCGAACGCGTGGAAATCGTGCGCGGCAGCGGCTCGGTGCAATACGGCGGCGGCACGACCGGCGGCGTGGTCAACATCATCACCAAGTCCGATTTCTCGAAGGAACCGGTGACCGCCCGCGCCACCGCCACCTTCGGCAGCTACGGCCTGCGCCAGTACGACGCCGCCGTGGCGATGAACAACGAGAAGGTCGGCGTCGATGCCTACCTGCAGTCGCTGCACACCGACGGCTACCGCGACCACAGCGGCGAGCGCCGCGAAGGCGGCGGCGGCGGCATCACCCTGCGCCACGACAACGGCTCGATCCGCCTGTATGGCCGCACCACCACGCAAAAGCTGGAACTGCCCGGCCCGCGCCTGATCAGCCCGTCGACCGGTGTGAACGAGTTCCAGGACGACCCGCGCGGCTCGAAGAACGACGTCGACTTCGTCAAGACCACGAGCACCACCTTCGGCCTGCAAGTCGAACAGGCGATCGGCGCCGGCACGCTGTACGCCGACCTGTCGACCCGCGAGAAGAAGCTCAACGGCCTGTCATTCGACGGTTTCGGCGACACCCTGCGCGACCAGAAGCTGGAAGAGAACATCGCCAGCGTGCGCTATCGCCTGCCGATCAACGGCGGCCACAGCCTCGTCTTCGGCGCTGACGCGCAAGAATCCAAGACTACCGCCGACCAGAACGCCTACTACGACTTCGAGCCGTCCAAGTGGCAGTCGCGCCAGCACCAGTACGGGCTCTTCGCCGAAGGCCAGATCCGCGCCACCGACACCACCTATGTGACGGCCGGCGTGCGCCGCCAGTATGCGTCCGACGACCTGGACGTGCTGAGCGGGTCGGGCACCGCGTCCGACCGCAGCAACCACCTGACCGCCTGGCAGCTGGGCGTGCGCCAGGACCTGCCCGCCGGCTTCGGCGTATACGGCAAGGTCGGCCGCAGCTTCCGCCTGCCCAACGCCGACGAACTGCTGTCGGTGCAGAACCCGCTGGCCCCGCAGACGTCCACCGACAAGGAAATCGGCGTGACGTGGCAAGCGGCATCGAGCAGCGCCCGCCTGTCGTACTTCCGCTATGACCTGACCAACGAGATCCAGTACAACCCGCTGGCCGACGGCATGTGGGGCCCGGGCACCGGCGCCAACACCAACCTGGACCCGACCCGCCGCCAAGGCATCGAACTGGAAGGCCGCACCGCCATTTCCAGCAGCGTGACGCTGGATGCGAACGTGACCTGGATGGAAGCGCAATTCCGTTCCGGCACCTACGCCGGCGTGGACCTGGCCGGCAAGACCGTGCCGCTGGCCCCGAAGTGGCTGGCCAACGCCGGCGTGACCTGGCGCCCCACCGACGCCTTCCTGTGGAACGTGTCGGCGCAATATGTGGGCAAGTCGCGCATGGACAACGACCAGGCCAACCAGTTCGACAAGGAACTGGACGCCTACGTGCTGTTCAACACGAAGCTGGCCTACAAGTTCACGCGCAACGTCGAAGGCGCCATCGGCGTGAACAACATCTTCGATCGCCAGTACGCCACCTACGGCATCCGCGGCGGCGATGCGTCGTTCCAGATGCTGGGCCCCGTCGCCAACTACAACCTGTACCCGGCGCCGGGCCGCAATTTCTACGCGTCGCTCACGCTGCGCTATTGATTGCGGACATCCGATATAGTCGGCGTACTCCGCTGACCTTATCGGCCCCTGCATGACCTTCGCACGCGCCTACCCCCGCATCGCTCCCGGGCTGTTCCTGGCCCTGGGCGCGATGCTGGCCCACCCGCCGGCCGCCGCCGGCGACCCCGCTTCCCCCATCCAGGTCCACGACGACAAAGGCCGCACGGTCTTGCTGGCTGCGCCCGCGCGCCGCGCCGTCACCCTGGCGCCCCACGCCACCGAACTCGTCTATGCCGCCGGCGCGGGTGACCGCCTCATCGCGACCATCCGCGGCAGCGACTATCCCGCCGCCGCCCGGCAACTGCCCGTCATCGGCGACGGCACCCAGCCCGACGCCGAACGCGTGGCCGCCGTGCGCCCCGACCTGCTGATTGCCTGGCAGCCCGCCGCGGCCGAGCCTCTGTCGCGGGTCATGGACAAGCTGGGCGTGCCCGTCTTCTACAGCGATCCGCTGACGCTTGCCGCCATTCCCGACGCCGTGGAAAGCATGGGCGCGCTGTTCGGCACCGAGGCGCAGGCGCGGCCCGCCGCCGAACAGTTGCGCGCCCGCCTGGCCGCCCTGACGGCGCGCTATGCCGGCCGCCGGCCCGTGCGCGTCTTCGTCCAGGCGGGCCTGGATCCCATCTACACCCTGAACGACAGCAGCATCGTCAGCGACGCGCTGCGCATCTGCGGCGGCGTCAACGTCTTCGGGCAGGCACCCGTCGTCGCCCCGCAGGTCACGCTGGAAAACGTGCTGGCCGCCCGCCCCGAGGCGGTGCTGGCCGGGGTGGGACGCCCCGAGGACACCCCCAGGAACCTGGCCGCCTGGCAGGCGCTGGGGCTGCCCGCCGCCCGCGCGGGGCATGTCTACGGCATCGACGCCGATGCCCTGTACCGCCCGGGTCCGCGCCTGGTCGATGCAGCCGAAGCCATCTGCGCCGACCTGGACCGGTTGCGCTGAGCCGCCCGCCCCCATAACCATGATCTGCAAATAGTGGAACGCGGCATTTCAATGAGCACGCCTGCCGCGCCACGCCGTGCTTTATCATTCGTTTAGCAAAATCAGTCAGCCTCCGCGGGCTCCGCTCACGCGCCCCCGCCCTTTGAACACCGCCATGACCACACAAGACACCCTCACCATCGCCGGACGCGCCTATTCGTCGCGCCTGCTCGTCGGCACCGGCAAGTACAAGGACTTCGAACAGACCCGCGCCGCGCTGGACGCCAGCGGCACCGAAATCGTCACGGTCGCCATCCGCCGCACCAACATCGGCCAGAACGCCGGCGAACCGAACCTGCTGGACTACGTCCCGACGTCGAAATTCACGCTGCTGCCCAACACCGCCGGCTGCTACAGCGCCGACGACGCGGTCCGCACGCTGCGCCTGGCGCGCGAGCTGCTGGACGGCCACGACCTGGTCAAGCTGGAAGTGCTGGGCGACCCGCACACCCTGTTCCCCAACATGCCCGAAACCCTCAAGGCCACGAAGACGCTGGTCGATGAAGGCTTCAAGGTCATGGTCTATTGCACCGACGATCCCATCCAGTGCCGCATGCTGGAAGACATGGGCGCCGTGGCTGTCATGCCGCTGGCCTCCCTGATCGGCTCGGGCATGGGCATCCTGAACCCGTGGAATCTGCGCCTGATCATCGACCAGGCCCGCGTGCCGGTCGTGGTGGACGCCGGCGTGGGCACCGCGTCCGACGCCGCCATCGCCATGGAACTGGGCTGCGACGCCGTCCTGATGAACACCGCCATCGCCGGCGCGCGCGACCCGATCCTGATGGCCAGCGCCATGAAGAAGGGCGTGGAAGCCGGCCGCGAGGCCTTCCTGGCCGGCCGCATGCCCAAGAAACTGTACAGCGGCGCGCCCAGCTCGCCCACCGAAGGCCTGATCACCGCCGGCCCGGGTTCGGCGAAATGAGCTCCCGCCAGCAGGACGGCAACGCCCGTCCCATCCCCCGCGCGCTGACCATCGCCGGCGTCGACCCGTCCGGCGGCGCCGGCACGCTGGCCGACATCAAGGCCATGAGCGCGTTGGGCGCCTATGGCTGCGCCGTCATCGCCGCCCTGACCGCCCAGAACACCCAGGGCGTCACCGGCATTTCTCCCGTGCCGCCCGCCTTCGTGGGCCTGCAGATCGACACGCTGTTCACCGACGTGCGCATCGACGCCGTCAAGATCGGCATGCTGGGCCAGCGCCCGGTGATCGAGGTCGTGGCCGAGAAGCTGGCCAAGTGGGCGCCCGCTCACGTGGTGCTGGACCCCGTCATGGTGGCCAAGAGCGGCGACCTGCTGCTGGAAAAGGAAGCCGTGGGCGCCATGCGCGAAGCCATGCTGCCCCAGGCCACCCTGCTGACGCCCAACCTGCCCGAGGCCGGCGTGCTGCTGGAAGAGCGGCCGGTTGAGACCGTCAAGGAAATGCGCCGCGTGGCCGAACGCCTGCGCAACAAGCTCGCGCATTCGGGCGAACGCTGGGTGCTGGTCAAGGGCGGCCACCTGCCCGGCAACGAGACCATCGACCTGCTGCACGACGGCGACCGCATGATCGAGCTGCCCGGCCACCGCATCGAAACCGTCAACACCCACGGCACCGGCTGCACGCTGTCGGCAGCGCTGGCCGCGCTGCTGCCGCAAACCGGGGACGTACCCGAGGCCGCGCGCCGCGCCAAGGCCTACCTGACCGAAGCCATCCGCCACGCGGAACGCCTGTCGGTGGGCTCGGGCCACGGCCCGGTGCACCACTTCCACGCCTGGTGGTAAGCGCCCGGTAGCGCTTGCGGTCCCGCAGTCACCCAGCGGCGCTCTCCGGAGCGCCGCTGTCGTTTGGCGGCCCCTGCGGCGGGCCCGGATTCCCGGCTGAAACATCTACCGGCAGGGCACGCCGTCACAGGACGCTACGAATCGGTACAATGGCCGGCTGATTCCTCTGTTTTTTCCTGACCGTCATGAACGCTTCGACCCTGCCCGACGTAGAACAAGCCCGCTTCAATATGGTGGAACAGCAGATCCGCCCTTGGGACGTCCTGGACGCCAATGTGCTGCAAGCGCTGTTCGATGTGCGCCGCGAACAATTCGTTCCGCCGGCCCTGCGCGCCCTGGCGTTTTCCGACCTGGAACTGCCGCTGGAAATCAATGCGGTGAATACCCGCCAGACGATGCTCGCCCCCAAGGTCGAAGCCCGCCTGGCGCAAGAACTGCAGTTGACCAAGTCCGACTGTGTGCTGGAAATCGGCACCGGCTCCGGCTACCAGGCCGCGCTGCTGGGCTATCTGGCCCAACAGGTCACCTCGGTTGAAATCGACAGCCGCCTGGTGACCTTCGCGCAGCAGAACCTGCAGATGAACAACGTCACCAACGTCAAGGTCGAAACCGGCGACGCCCGCAACGGCTGGGGCTCCACCGAATACGACGCCATCCTGGTGACGGGTTCCGTGCCGGTCGTGCCGGACGCGCTGAAGTACCAGCTGCGCGTGGGTGGCCGCCTCGTCGTGGTCGTGGGCCAGGCCCCGGTCATGACGGCCTGTCGCATCACCCGCACCACGGCCGCCAGCTTCGAAACCGTGAACCTGTTCGAAACGGTCATCAAGCCGCTGCGCGGCGCCACGGTGTCCCAGTTCAAGTTCTAACCCTCCACCTTGCCGCCCTGCGCCCGCCCCCCGATGGGGCGCGCGCCTGTCAAGGCGGCCCGGCGTATCGTTGAAAATCATGCGCGTCCGATTGCTTACGGCTTTACTGGTTTTTACCTCTGCCGCAAGCGTCGGCCCGTCGCCCGCGTTTGCGCAGAACCTGATCCAGGTCTGGCAATCGGCCCTGGGCAATGACCCCACCTACGCCGCCGCGCGCGCCAACTACCGCGCCGGCCTGGAAAAAGAGCCGCAAGCCCGTTCGCTGCTGCTGCCCCTGATTTCCGCCGAAGCCGGCGGCGCCTACCAGGAAACGCGCAGCACCCGCGGCCTGGGCGTGTCCTACAGCGGCGGACGCGGCGTCTGGGACCTGGCGCTGACCCAGCCCCTGTTCGACTGGGGCCGCTGGCAGAACTACGAACAATCCAAGCTGATCGTGGCCGACGTCGAAGTCCAGCTTCAGCAGGCCTATCAAGACCTGCTGCTGCGCGTGGCCGACGCCTATTTCAACGTGCTGTATGCGCAAGACACGCTGACTGCCACCGAAGCCGAAAAGGCCGCCGTGGCCGGGCAGCTGGAGTCCGCCAAGCGCAATTTCGAACTGGGCAACGCCACCGTCACCGACACCTACGAAGCGCAGGCGCGCTACGACCTGGTGGTGGCGCAGGAACTGCGCTTGCAGAACGACCTGGACGTGCGCCGCGACGAGCTGGCCAAGATCATCGGCACGCCGCCTGGCGCCCTGGCCGAACTGCCCTATGGCGTGCAGTTGCCGGCGCCGCAGCCCGCCCGCGTGAACGACTGGAGCACCCAGGCCGAAGCGTCGAGCCTGGAAGTGCTGCGCGCGCAGCTCCTGACCCGCATTGCCGGCCGCGAGATCCAGATCGCCAAAAGCGGCCACTACCCCACCCTGAACCTGCGCGCCACCAGTGGCAGCGCCAGCGACGCCGTCATGCGCAACGCCGCGCCCGGCAAGCCGATCGACAACACCATCGGCGTGGTCCTGTCCATTCCGCTGTACGCGGGCGGCGGCGTGTCGTCGCAGGTGACCGAGAAAGTGCAGCTGGAGCAAAAAGCCCGCTACGACTTCGAAACCTCGCGCCGCCAGGCCGTCCAGGCTGCGCGCCAGTACTACACCGGCGTCACCAGCGGCCTGGCCCGCATCCAGGCGCTGGAGGCCGGCGAAAAGTCCAGCCGCGCCGCGGTGGAAGCCAACCGCACGGGCTACGAGGTGGGCGTGCGGATCAACCTGGACGTGCTCAACGCCCAGCAACAGCTCTATGCCACCCAGCGCGACCTGGCGCTGGCGCGCTACAGCACCGTGCTCTCGGGCCTGCGCCTGAAAGCCGTCAGCGGCATCCTGGCCGAGACCGACCTGGAAGCCATCAACCGGCTGCTGCGCGACGCCCGCTGATGGGTGCGGCCTGATGGGTGTCGCCTGATCGTGGCGCTTGATGGGTTGCGCGCGATTGGCGCTTATTCATTCATGAGCGCCTTCTCGCGCTCCACCCATCCTACGAACGCCTCGGCCTGTAGGATGGGTGGAGCGCGAGAAATACGTCGGAAGAACGCGCATGCCCATCGCGCGCAACCCATCCTACGAACGCCTCGGCCTGTAGGATGGGTGGAGCGCGGGAAATACGCCGGAAGAACACGCATGCCCATCGCGCGCAACCCATCAAGCCCCGTGCGCATGAAAAAAGCGGCCTGCCAGGCCGCTTTTCTTATTCCTGCACGCCGGATCAGGCGCCTTGGATCTTCTTCACCAACGCCGTGGTCGAACGCTCGAATTCGAAGGGGATCGCCACCGCGCGGCCGCCCCACGTCTTGACGAGCGCGGTTTCGGGCAGCTTTTCCATGTCGTAGTCGCCGCCCTTGACGATCAGGTCGGGCTTGATCTCGCCGATCAGGGCCTCGGGCGTGTCTTCATGGAAGGACGTGACGACGGTCACGAAACCCAGCGCGGCCAGCAGCGCGGCGCGGTCTTCCATCCGGTTCAGCGGGCGCTCGGACCCTTTGCCCAGGCGGCGCACCGATTCGTCGGTGTTCACCGCCACGACCAGCGTCGCGCCCAGTTGGGCGGCCTGGTCCAGGTAGGTCGCATGCCCGCGGTGCAGGATGTCGAAGACGCCGTTGGTGAACACCAGCGGCCGCGGCAGGCGGCCGGCGGCGACGGCGGCGACGCATTCGTCGCGGGACAGGACTTTGGATTCGAAACGGGCGGCGGACATGCGGCGATTATATCCGCCCGCCTGCCCCCCCTCTGCCGGCCGAAAACAACCCCGAAAACAACCCGAAAAGGGCTGCGGGGCCGCGCCAGGCCGCCCCGCGCAACACCTGCCGATCAGGTACCGGCGAGGATGATCTTCTTTTCCTTGGGGACCACCAGCGCGGTCATTTCCTTGCGGTAGCGGTTCAGGTCCTTCACCGTTTCGAAGCTGCGGTCCATCAGCTTGGACAGGATGTGCAGGATGCGCGAGGCGACCTTCTGTTCCCAGATGCCGTCAAAGCGGATCTGCGTGTCCAGCCAGTGCTCCAGCCAGCCCGGTTCGGGCAAGCGCGACTGCACCGTATCGTTGGGGAACAGGTCCTTGTTCACGTGCAGGTTGGTCGGGTGCAACGCCTGCTGGGTGCGGCCGGCCGACGCCATCAGCACGCCGATCTTCGAGAACGCCAGGCGGGCCTGTTCGCTCGTGTCCTGGCCGCGGTCATGCAGCGCGCGGCGCATGTACTGCAGATAGGCGCCGGCGTGGCGGGCTTCGTCTTGCGCGACGGTCTTGTAGATGGCCTTGATGACCGGTTCCGTATGCCATTCGGCGGCGCGGCGGTACCAGTGGTTCAGGCGGATCTCGCCGCAGAAGTGCAGCATCAGGGTTTCAAGCTCGGGCGCGGCATCGAATTCGAAGCGCACGTTGTGCAACTCTTCTTCGGTGGGCACCAGGTCCGGGCAGAAACGGCGCAGGTATTCGATCAGCACCAGCGAATGCTTCTGTTCTTCGAAGAACCACACCGACATGAAGGCGCAGAAGTCGCTGTCGCCGCGGTTGTCGCGCAGGAACATTTCCGTCGCCGGCAACGCCGCCCATTCGGTGATGGCGTTCATCTTGATCGTTTGGGCTTGCTCGTCGGAAAGCTTGCTGCGATCGAAATCCCCCCAGGGGATGTCGTGGGCCATGTTCCAGCGCACGGCTTCCATGGTCTTGAAGAGTTCAGGATAAAGCATGGTCTGCCCTTGTATTCGTCCCGCTTGTGGGGCGATAAAAATTAATGAATGGCGCGCGCGTCTTTTCGGCGTGACGCTGCATTCATCCACCGCAGCGCTATTTTTCGCCGTCTCCCGCGAAGCTATGATGACCGTTTCATGAATGAAACATGACAGGGTTCGTCTAGATCATCGCGCCGCCTACCGGGTCAAGGCCCATATTGCGACCCCGATCGCAAGAGCCAGCACCCCAACCAGCGCTGCAACCAGCCGGTTGTTTTGTTCCTGGGCGCGCCGCAGGTGAACCATCTCGGCCAGCAGGGCGGGCGAGACGTTCGGGCGGCTCAGGTGGTCATGGACCAGCCTGGGCAAAGCGGGCAGCATCTGAGACCACTGCACGGCTTCTTTTTCCAGGCTTTGACGCAGCCCCTTGAATCCGACGCGCTGACGCATCCAGCGTTCCAGATAGGGCTTGGCGGTCTTCCAGAGATCCAGGTTGGGATCGAGCTGGCGGCCCAATCCCTCGACGTTGAGCAACGTCTTTTGCAGCAGCACCAGCTGCGGCTGGATCTCCACATTGAAACGGCGCGACGTCTGGAACAGGCGGAGCAGCACTTGCCCCAGCGAGATCTCGGACAGCGGCCGGTCAAAGTACGGTTCACACACGGCGCGCACGGCGCCCTCCAGCTCTTCTTCGCGCGTATCGGCAGGCACCCAGCCCGACTCGATGTGCAGTTGCGCCACGCGCCGGTAATCGCGGTGGAAGAAGGCCAGGAAATTCTGCGCCAGGTAATTCTTGTCGAACTCAGACAGCGAACCGACGATGCCGAAGTCCAGCGCGATATAGCTGCCCAGTGTGTCGGGGCGGTCTGACACGTAGATGTTGCCCGGATGCATGTCGGCGTGGAAAAAGCCGTCGGTGAACACTTGCGTGAAGAAGATCTCCACCCCCGTGCGCGCCAGCGTCGGGATGTCGATGCCCGCTTCGCGCATGCGCTCGACCTGGCCCACCGGCATGCCGTACATGCGCTGCATGGTGAAGACCGTGGAGGCCGTGTATTCCCAGATGACCTCGGGCACGATCAGCATGTCGCCGCGGCCCGACTCGGGGCCGAAATTGCGGCGCAGCTGGCTGCAATTGGAGGCCTCGCGCACCAGGTCCAGCTCGTCGTGCAGGTACTTGTCGAATTCGGCCACGACTTCGCGCGGCTTCAGGCGGCGCCCATCGGCGCCCAGGCGCTCGATGATGCGCGCCACGATCTTCAAGAGCGACAGGTCTTTTTCGATGATGCTCAGCATGCCCGGGCGCAGCACCTTCACGGCGACTTCGCGGCCGTCGTGCAACACGGCGAAGTGCACCTGGGCGATCGAAGCCGAGGCCACCGGGTCCACCTCGAACTGCGCGAACAGCTTCTCGGGCGGCGCGCCCAGCGCGGCTTCGATGCAGGCGGCGGCCTGCGCGGACGGGAACGGCGGCACCCGGTCTTGCAGCAAGGCCAGCTCGTTGGCGATGTCGGCGGGGATCAGGTCGCGGCGGGTGGACAGCACCTGCCCGAACTTCACGAAAATGGGGCCCAGCGATTCGAGCGCCAGGCGCAGGCGCTGCCCGCGCGGCTGGCGCGGCCGGGTGCCCAGGCGGATGACGCGCAGCAGGCAAGTCGCCAGCGGATGGTTCAGGCTGGAGAGCACCAGCTCGTCCAGACCGTAGCGCAGCGAAACCAGGATGATGCGGAACAGGCGCAGCAGGGGAAACATGGATCAGGCGCCCCGCTTTGCGCTGGCAGCGGCCAGACGGGTTTGGAGGGCGGTGGCCGAACGCGCCAGCGCATCGGCGCGGGCGTTCAGTTCGGCCAGGTCCAGGCGCCATTGCTCAAGCGCCGGACGGCCCGCCAGCACGCCGCTTTCTTCCGCCAGGTATTCAGACACGTTCTCGGCCAGACGACGGCCGGCGGTACGCGCGCCGTCAGCCGCGGCCCGGGCGCCGCCCACGATGCGCAGCGCGGCGATATCGCCCACCACGCGGGCCAGGGCGTCTTCCGGGTCCCAGCGCAGTTGCTTGGACAAGTCCGCCACCACTTGCGCCAACGCCGCGTCGCCCGAAATGTGCGTCGCTTCGGCGAAATCGGGCACCTCGCGGTCCGCGCCCAGGCGCGGCAGGGGCAGCTTTTCCGGGGCGACGGTCAACGTCACGTCGGGCACCACGGCCGGGTCGGCCTGGGATGCCAAACCCTCGCTGTCGATCGTCAGGCCGAGTGTGAAGCCCCCCAGCGCAAAACGCACGGTTTTGCCGGCGTGGCGCGCCAGGCGCTCGCGCGCCCAGTCTTCGCGCCTCAACAGGGCGTTGAGCGCGCTGACAGCCAGTCGCGAGGGAGTCGGCAGGAACGAAAAAGGCAGCATGACGGTCTGCAACGGCCCCGGTGGCGGGGGTTGCCGAAGTTAATGGCTAAATCGGGAGTGTAACGGGTTAGATGGGTGCGTGTTTTGCGGAAAGAACATGGAAAAACCGGCCCTTGGAGGGCCGGTTCAAGCAGATGCCTTACGGCATCCGCAACGGAGGCGGGAATCGGACCCGGCCGGCCAGCCTTAGCTGGCGAGATCCACCGGGATCTGCTGGATGCCGGCCAGCAGCCAGCCGCCATTGGCAGGCTTGAACAGGTTCCAGACTTCTTCGAAACGGAAGGCCTCGGCGCCCGGGGCTTCGCGCAGCATGCCGGAGAAGCGCACGCTGGCCAGGTGGCCGTCGGACACGGTCTCGATACCCAGCATTTCGGCGTTCAGCAGGACCACTTCGGTCTTGTTGGGCGCGGCGCCGCGCTCGGCCAGTTGCGGTTTGAGCTCGGTGATCAGGTCGTCGGTCAGGAAGTCGCGCAGGCCATCGGTGCTACCGCTGTCCCACACGGCCTGGATACGGACGAACTGCTCCTTGGCCTGCTTCAGGAAGTTGGGCGTGTCGAAATCACCCGGCACGAACCAGTTGTTGTCTTCACCGGCCTTGGGCAGCACGGCCGGGGGAGCCACGGGCGCGGCGGCCACGGGTGCGGCAGCAGCGGCCGGCGCGGCGGCAGCCGGCTTCAGCGCTTCACGCCACATGGGCTGCTGTTGCTGGCCCGGCGCGTTGTTGGCGCCGTTGAAGGCACCTTGCGTCGCGGTGCGCGGCGCGGCGCCACGCAGGCGGCGGATGATGAACATGACGGCGAACACGACCGCGGCGATCAGCAGCGCGGAGCCGAGGAATTCGGCGAACGCGCCCGACAGGCCCATGCTGGACAGCAGGGCGGC
>NZ_JBYOKH010000085.1:0-17093 GCF_057799415.1 Achromobacter sp. 18P8.1.1
GCAGGTCCAGGGCCTGCAACGTGGCGCGGACCCGCTGGCTGAGCGCGCGGGGGCCGCGAAAGAACATCAGGCTGGCGCCCACGTTCAGCAGCACGGTGTCGTCGCCAGCCAGGGCGACTTCAGGCGTGTACTGCAGCAGGGCCAGCGCCGCGCCCAGCAGGGCGTCGGCTTCGGTTTGGGGCTGGCGCGGCAACAGTTCGACGTCGGGGGCGATGGCCGCCGCGCCGGCGCGGCGCATGCCCGGCTTGACGCCGGCCTGGCGGGCGGCGGGGGTGAGGGCGGCGACGCGTTCCTGGTCCAGGACGGCGAACGCCTGCCCCTCAAGCGGCCAGTGCGGGCGTAGTGCGTCCAGCGGCAGGCAGCGCAGGAAGACGGCGATCCAAAGGCGCATGGCGGGGGGAAGAAGGCGTAAGGGCGCCGGGTTCCAGGGCGACGTACAGCGGCGTGTCGCAGACCGGTCCTCGGCGTTTCAGGATGTGGACGGACAATCCGCCCGGAGCGGGCGCAAGCGCCAGCCGCAACGGGGCGGGGGTGGCGTGCTGCGCCGCGCTGGCCGGACGCACGGCGATGAACAGCAAATCGCTGGCCTGGGCCGCCAGATGCAGGCGGCGCAGGGATTCGGGGCGCACGTGGGGCAGCCAGCAGATCAGGGCGCCGCAGCTGCCGTTCTTCAGGATCTGTTCGGTGGCCCATAGCGTATCGACGGGCTTTTGCGGCGCCACCCACAGCAACTGCCGGGGATCCAGCCGCCAGCTCATCCAGCTGGCGATATGGGGGGCGTGCGGCGGTTGCACCAGGGCGATGCGCCGGCGCGTTTCCAGTTGGGCCAGCGCCGGGCGCAGCAGGCGGATTTCGCCGATGCCGGGGTGCGGGGTCAGCAGTTCGATCAACGCACCCAACGGCCAGCCGCCGTCCGGCAGCTCGGCGGAAAGCGAAGCGTGCCCGGTGGGCAGGTTGCGGGCGGCGCCTTTGGCCATCTGGGTGGCGCGCCACAACGCGGGGTGGATACGTTCAGGGGACTGCATGGCGGGTAAGGCCCGGGTCGGGAAAGGAAAGGCTTATGCTGTATGAATATACAGTATTGTACCGGCCTTCCAGCCCCCCGTGGAGCGTCCCGGACGATATCGCTATCATGTGATCTGGCCCCGGTTCGGGTTGCCGCCCCAAGGGCTTGCGCCCGTAACATTCCCCCTTTTTCTCTTGCCCATGCCGACTTCCACCTTCAACCCCGCCGCCACCGCGGAACTCCTGCTTGACCAATGGCGCCGCGAGACCCAGCTCGAGGCCCTTCCCGTGGCGCTGCGGCCCCAAACCCTGGCGGAAGGCTACGCCGCGCAGGACGCGCTGTTCCGCGCCGCGGGCGGGGTGCGGGGCGGATGGAAACTGGGGGTCGGCAGCCCGGCGCAATTGCGCGCCGGCAACCTGTCGCGGCCCTTGATCGGCCAGTTGGAAGCACAGCGCCTGCACCGCTCGGGCGCCCAGGTGCGTCTGCCTTTGAACGCGCCCGTCACCGTGGAATGCGAGATCGCGTTCGTCCTGGCGCGCGACCTGCCCCCGCTAGTGGGGCGCGAGGTCGATCCCGCCGACATCCGCCACGCCTGCGTCACGTTCGAATTGGTGCGTTCGCGCTTCGTCGACCGCCGCGCGGTGGGGTGGCCCAGTTTCGTGGCCGACAACGTCGGGTTCGAGGCCCTGGTCGTGAGCGCACCGTTCAGCGACGGCCTGGATGCCGATCTGCTGCGTCAGGTCGATGCGTCGGCGGCGGTGTCGCTGGACGGGCAGGTCAAGGCCCGCGCGCAGACCGGCGACGATGTGACGGACCCGCTGCGTTCGCTGGCGGCGCTTTACGCACACGCGGCCGACCGGAACGTGACGCTGCGCGCCGGCGAGATCGTCTCCACCGGCGCCATGTGCAAACCCTTCGATATCGTGGGGGCAGGGCACGTCCTGCGCGCCACCTACCTCGACCAGGAACTGACGCTCAGCCTCTAGAAGCGCATGTCCGCGTACTTGACCCAGCGCGACCGCTTCACCACGCGATGGCCGATCCACAGCGCCATGAACAGCGGGATGGCCAGATAGGTCGACACCACCCCGATCCAGTCGATGCGTTCTTCCAGGAAGGCCTGGTAGTTCTGGCCCAGTGTCACGACCAGGCACAGCACGAAGGCCAGCAGCGGGCCGAACGGGAACAGGCCGGCCTTGTAGGGCAGGTCGGCCGTGTCATAGCCGTGCTTCACGTAGCCTTGGCGGAAGCGGTAGTGGCTGACCGCGATGCTCAGCCACACGATGAATTCCGTCATGCCCGCAAAATTCAGCAGCCAGATGTAGACCGCCTTCGGGCTGTACACGACGCTGAACAGGCACAGGCAGGCAAGCGCGGTGGTGGCCAGCAGCGCATACAGCGGCACGCCGTTGGCGGTCAGCCGCTTGAAGAGGGCCGGCGCCTGGCCTTCGGCCGCCATGTTGAACAGCATCCGCGTGGCGGCGTACATGCCCGAATTGCCGGCCGACAACACGGACGTCAGGATGACGGCGTTCATCACCGTGGCGGCCGACAGCAGCCCCGCATGCTGGAACACCAGCGTGAACGGGCTGACGGCGATGTCCTCGACTTCGTTGCGCAGCAGTTGCGGGTCGGTGTAGGGGACCAGCAGGCCGATGATCAGGATGGCCAGCACATAGAACAGCAGGATGCGCCAGAACACGTTGTTGATGGCGCGCGGCACGTTGCGGCGCGGATTTTCCGATTCGCCCGCGGCCACGCCCACCAGTTCGGTCCCCTGGAAGGAATAGGCCACCACCATCGCCACGCCGACCCAGGTGGCCGCGTTGCCCACGAACGGCGCGTCGCCGACCTTCCAGTTGACCAGCCCGACCGGGTCGCCGCTATGGATGATGCCCACCAGCATGCCCAGCCCCACCGCGATGAAGCACAGGACGGCAACGACCTTGATGATGGCGAACCAGTATTCGGCTTCCCCGAAGCTGCGCGCCGAAAACGCGTTCAGGCCGAAGGTCAGCGCCAGGAAGGCGACGCTCCATATCCAGCCTGGCGTGTCCGGCAGCCAGTACGCCATGACCAGTTGGGCGGCCACCACGTCCACGGCAACCACCGTGGCCCAGCTGATCCAGAAGTTCCAGCCCAGTGCAAAACCGAAACCCGGGTCCACATAGCGCGACGCATAGGTGCAGAACGAGCCAGATACCGGC
Organism: Achromobacter sp. 18P8.1.1; assembly: GCF_057799415.1. Taxonomy (NCBI): domain Bacteria; kingdom Pseudomonadati; phylum Pseudomonadota; class Betaproteobacteria; order Burkholderiales; family Alcaligenaceae; genus Achromobacter; species Achromobacter sp. 18P8.1.1. The sequence continues at coordinate 3,214 of NZ_JBYOKH010000085.1, forward strand.
ATGAAGGTGGCCAGTTCGCCCAGGCTGGTCATGATGAAATACACCATCAGGCCGATCACCAGGTAGACCAGCAGGGCGCCGCCCGGGCCGGCTTGGGCGATGGCGGCGCCGGAGGCGACGAACAGGCCGGTGCCGATGGCCCCGCCCAGCGCTATCATCGTAAGGTGGCGTGCCTTGAGCACGCGGTGCAGCTGATTCTGGCTCGCAGGCGTGGCGCCCGAGTCGGTTGTCGGTGTTTGCATTACAGGGGTAAAAGAAGGCCGTTGCGGCGGTAATCCGGCTCAAAGTCTGCCTCCCGTCCGCTTTAAGCCGCGCATTTTACAATGCTGTCATCAGGGCGTAGCCCACCGGTCTTATGCCAGCACGGAGCAGTCTCATGGCGTCTTCCAGTTCTCTTGAATTCCTTCCCGAACCCGGCGTCGATGTGCGCCAGTTGTTCATCCTGCTGCATGGCGTGGGCGGTTCGCCCGAAAACCTGCGGCCGATGGCCGAAGCGGTCCGCACGGCGTTTCCCACCGCGGCGGTCCTGGTGCCCGAAGGGTTCGAACCCTTTGACGGCGGCGCGGCAGGCCGGCAGTGGTTTTCGGTGCGTGGCGTGACCGAGGACAACCGCCCCGAACGCGTGGCGCAGGCCATGCCGCCCCTGGAAGCCTATGTGCGTGAAGCGCAGGCCCGCTTCAGCCTGCTGCAATCCGACACGGCGCTGGCCGGGTTTTCGCAAGGCGCCATCATGGCGCTGGAACTGGTGCAGGCCCACGACGGCATGGCCGGGCGCGTGATCGCGTTCTCCGGCCGCTACGCGCAACTGCCCAAGGCCGCGCCCCAATACACCACCATCCATCTGCTGCACGGCGCCGATGATCCCGTGATGAGCGCGGCGCACATCCAGGCCGCGCAGGCCCGGCTGGAAGAGCTGCATGGCGATTCCACCATCGACATCGCCAGCCACGTCGGCCATGAATTGCATCCCGCGCTGATCCAGCGCGCCATCGTGCGCCTGCAGACCTGCGTGCCGCTGCGCGCCTGGGAAGCGGCCCTGGGCCTGAACCAGACGCCGCCGGACGGCGCCACGGTGCATTGAACCTGTTTCGCAGCTGAGGGCTGTTTACTTCTCCCAGCCGCCGCCCAGGGCCAGGAACACGGCGATCTGGTCGCTGCTGAGTTCGGCCTGCGAGGCGGCCAGCGCGCTTTCGTTGGTGGCCAGCGTGCGCTCGGCGTCAAGCACCGTCAGGTAGTCGGTCTTGCCGTACTGGAACAGCTGGCGTGCCTGCGACGCGGCTTCGGCGCTTTGGTCGCGGGCAGCCCGCAACGAGGCGTCGCGGTCCAGTTGGCGGGCGTAGACGACCAGCGCGCTTTCCGTTTCGCGCAGCGCGTTCAGCACGGTGGCGTCAAAGCGCGCCACGGCGGCCTTGGTGTTGGCCTCGGCTTCGGCGATGCGGGCCTGCACGGCGCCCGTGTTCGGAATGGTCCATGAGATCAGCGGACCCACGCTCCAGCCGAAGGTGCCGCGGTCGCCGAACATCGAGGCGGGGCCGCCCGATGCGCCCGACAGGCCCAGCGTGATCTTCGGATACAGGTCGGCGGTGGCGACGCCGATGCGCGCGGTGCTGGCGGCCAGCGTGCGTTCGGCCTGGCGGATGTCGGGGCGGCGGCGCAGCAGTGCGGCGCCATCGCCTACGGGAATGGTGTCGGTCAGGCGCGGCGCCGCGGCGCATTGCAGCAGCGACGCCGGGATTTCATTCGGCGTCTGGCCCGTCAGTGCCGCCAGGCGGTACAGCGCGGTGCGCTGCTGCGACTGGAAAGGCGGCAGGTTGGCCTGCAATTGTTCCAGCTGGCTGCGCGCGCGGGTGACGTCCAGCGTGGTGCCGCGGCCGGCGCGCTGCAAGCGGCTGACGGCGTCCAGCGATTCCTTTTGCACCTGTACCGAGTGCTGGGCCGACGCCAGTTGCATGCCGGCGGCGCACATGTTGGCGTAGGCGCGCGCGGTCTCGGCCGCGACCGTGACGCGGGTGGCGTCGTAGGCGGCCTGGGCGGCTTGCGCGTCGCCGCTGGCGGCTTCGATGGCACGGCGGATCTGGCCGAACAGGTCCAGCTGATACGACACGCTGGCGCCTGTGGAGTACGACCAGCGGCTGGGCGGATTCACGCCCGGCTGCAGTTCCTGCAAGCCCGATACGTGGCCGAAGGTGGGCGACGCGTTCACGCCGATCGTGGGTTGCTGCTGCGCCTGGGATTCCTGCACGGCGGCCTGCGCGCGTTCAAGGTTGGCGCTGGCCACGCGCAAGTCCGTATTCGCCGACAGCGCTTTCTCGACCAGGCCGTCCAGCACCGGGTCGTTGTACAGGCGCCACCAGTGGCCGGACACCGCTTCCTGCTCGAACACGCCGGCCTGAGCTTCAACGAAAGCGCCCTGGGCGGCCTGTCGCTGGACGACCGATCCGGCGGGCACCTGATAGTCAGGGCCTACGGTGGTGCATCCGGCCAGCGCAAGGGCCAGCATCAGCGGCAGGAAGTGTTTGGTGTTCATGGCAGGTACGGCTTGGCGTCGATAAGAGGGTTGAAAAACAGGGTTGCAGAAATGGGGTTCAAGACGGCTGGCGCGTGTCGGCCGAAGCCGCTTGCGCGGGCTTGGGGTCGACCGACACGGTGGCGGTCTGGCCAGCGACCAGGCGCACGCCGTCAGGCACGTCGTCGATCTTCACGCGCACCGGGATGCGTTGGGCCAGGCGAACCCAGTTGAACGTGGGGTTCACGTTGGGCAGCAGGTTGGCGCCCGTGCTGCGGTCGCGGTCGGCGATGCCCATGGCGATGCTTTCCACGTGGCCGCGGATGCGGCGCGAATCGCCCATCAACGTCACCGTGACGGGGTCGCCTTCGTGGATGCCGGGCAGCTTGGTCTCTTCGAAATAGCCTTCCACGTAGAAGGAACCCGCGTCCACCAGCGCCATCACGCCGCGGCCGGCCGAGGCATAGGACCCGGCGCGCAGGTCCAGATTGGTGACGCGCCCATCGCTGGCGGCCAGCACGCGGCTGCGTTCCAGGTTCAGGCGGGCGGTGTTCAGCTGCACTTCGGCCTGGGCCAGCGCGGCTTCGGTCTGCTGCACCTTGGTCTGGCTTTGCTCGACGGCTTCGGCCGCCACCAGTTGGCCCAGCGATCGGTTGCGCTTGGCGTCGCGCAGCGCCTGGTCATGGGCGACCTGCTGGGAACGCACCGAGGCCTGGGCCTGGTCGAAGGCCAGCTGGAACCGCGCGCGGTCGATTTCAAACAGCAGGTCGCCGGCCTTCACGTCCTGGTTGTCATGCACGGGCACGCTCGTCACCAGGCCGGAGACGTCGGGCGCCACCTGGACCACATAGGCCTTGACGCGGCCGTCCCGCGTCCAGGGTTCGACTTCATAGTGCACCCAGAGCTGCCAGCCGGCGTAAGCGGCGGCGGCGACGACGACGGCCGTCACCGCGAACTTGCCGATAGCAGCAGGGCGAAGGGCATTGGGGAGTTTCATACCTATCTCTGGAGAAAATAAGGGGATATCAGGGAGACGCCATACAGCAGCACCACGAACAGCGCCAGATCGAATAGCGCGGGGTGCCACACCAGGCGGTACAGGCCGACCCGGGCCAGCACGCGGCGCACGGCCCAGGCAACGCCCAGGGTGACCATGCCCAGCACCAGCAGCCAGGGGAAATAAATGCCGTAAAGATTGAATTCGCCGATCATGATGCGTGGCCCTCCAGCGTGGGATGGGCGGGTTGGTAGTCGGGCGCGTCGGGGAAGAAGGCGCGGCGGATGCCCACCAACGCCACCACGGCACGGTCCCGGGCGGCCAGGCCTTGCGGCGTGGCGGCCACGCTGGAGAGCGCGCGGTCGATCTGCGCCAGGAATTCCGGCGTCTTCTCGCCGATGCGCCACGAAGAACGGGCGCGGAAGAATTGGGCCAGGCTGTTCAGCACGGGCTGGATCGTGGGCTCGGCCATCGGCAGATGGCGGCGGGCGTGCTGCAGTTCCGTGATGTCGCGGCCCACGCGCAGGTCTTTCAACGCGTCCGCGGCGACCAGGTCGTCAGGGCGCTTGGCCAGCGCCAGTCGCGGCTGCAAGAGGCCGATGCGGTCCAGCATGCGGGCGGCGTACGTATGGCGCGACTGGGCGCGGGGCGAACTCGCCAGCGTCGCCAGTTCCTTCCAGTTGGCGGCCTGGATGCGGCGGGCGCTCCAGTCGGCGCTGACCGTACGGAAGATGGCTGCGATGATCGCGGCGGTGGCCACGCCCATGCACTGCGCGACTTGTGTGTCGATGAAGGACACGACGTCCGCGGTGTTGGTGTCTTGCAGCGCCATCGTGCCCAGGAAGCCGAACAGCATGGCCATGGCCTTGCCCGCGCTGGCGGGGCGCGCGATGAAGATGCCCAGGATGAAGGCCGTGGGCAGCATCGCCAGGGCCAGCATTTCGAACGAATGGATGGCGGGCATGATGCCCAGCAGGTACAGCGCCGACACGGGGATCGAATACACCGTATAGGTCAGGAACTGCATGATGCCGGGCACGGGATTGTCTTGCGAGGCAAAGAAGCAGCTGAAGATTGCGGCCATCATTGCGGCGGTGGCGCCGTTGCTCCAGGCTGTGCCGATCCAGAACGCGCAGCACACCGAAATGGCCACGCCTGCGGCCAGCGCCGACAGCAGCGCCATGCCGTGGTCGCGGTGCAGCGCGGCGTTGGGATCACGGGCGCCGCGGGTGGGGCGCATCGGCGAACGCAGCGGCGCGCCTTGCAGGCCCGCGCGGATTTCGCGGCGCAGGGCCAGGCATTCGTCATAGGTGTCGATCAGCTCGCGCAGCCGCGTCATCAGGCTGGCCAGCAAGGCGTCGCGCCACGTGGAGTGGCTGTCGATGGCGGGCGTCAGCGCCGTGACGGCGGCGCGCAATTGCACGGCGGTCTCGTGCGACGCCTGGGCGCCGGCGTTGATCCATTCGGAGATGTCGTGCAGCAGCGCGGACACGGGTTCGGGCAGCGGCTGGTCGTTGGCCTGCAAGGCGCGCAGGCGGTCCTCCACGGCGGACACGGCCGGCGTCAGCGCCGAGATCTGGTCCTGCATGGCGCGCACGGCGCCGGAGGTCCAGCGCAGGTTGCTGGTATCGAACGGCACGTGCGTGGACAAGAGACGCAGTTGCGTGATGTCGTTGGCCAGCACGCGGCGGTCGCGGTCGCGCTGTTCGGCATTCTGGCCGCTGAGCGTGTCGTGCATCCAGTTGCGGGCGTCCCGCACGGCCTTGTCCAATTGCAGCGTCAGTGCGGGCGCCAGGCCGCGGGGCAGCACGATGCTGTGGATCAGCGTGGCGCAGACGATGCCCAGGCTGATCTCTTCAACGCGGGCAAGCGCGGTGTCGAACACCAGCGACGGGTCCGTCACGCTGGGAAAGCCGATCATCGCGGCGGTGTAGCCGGCCAGCATGAAGAGGTAGGACCGCGGGGTGCGGTCCAGCACCGACATGTACAGGCAGGCGCCCACCCACAGCACCATCGCCGCCGTCATGACGACAGGCGAATTCGACAGCCGCGGCACCATGTAGACAGTGGCGGCCGACCCGATGAAGGTGCCGACCAGGCGGTACAGCGCTTTGGAGCGCACGGCGCCCGACCAGGGCTGCGCCACGACATAGGCGGTGGTCATTGCCCAGAACGGACGCGGCAAACCAATGCTGTAGGCCAGATAAAGCGCCATGATGGCGCTTAGGTAGCTCTTGAGCGAAAAGATGGTTTCGCGGACGTTCGGCAGTTTCACGATTGATCGTCCTGGGTGGGTGTTCCGGTGGCGCCCCGGCCCAGCGACACCTTCAAGGCGTCGAAGACGCGCAGGCAGGCTTGCAGGTCGGCTTCGCTGACGCCTTGGAACAGGCGGCGGCGCAGTTCCACCAGCACGTCTTCCACCTGCGCGCGCAGCGCATGGCCGGCCTCCGTCAGGTGCAGCGTCTTGGCGCGGCGGTCATGGGCGTCTTCGCGGCGTTCCATCAGGCCGGCGGCGACCAGTTGATCCAGCACGCGCACCAGCGACGGGCCTTCGACGCCCAGCGCTTCGGCCAGCGCGCCTTGGCGCACGCCGTCGCCCAGGCGGCCCGCCAGGATGACGGGCCAGGCCGTGGCTTGCGACAGGCCGTAGTCGGCCAGCGCCTTGTCGGCAGCGCCGCGATAGGCGCGCGACAGCACCATCAGGTTTGCGGTGGTAGCCATGAGTTGGGAGTCGGAAGGTGAGTTCATGGAATAGATTGTATCCTATCTATTAGCTTACTAATAATTGAAAATGGCGAATATCCCCATTGATTTTTTCAATTGGCTAGATAGGAGCGCGGTTTTCCATCAGTGGAAAACCGGGGACGGTGAGCGCAGGGGCGGGGCTGGCGGGGATAGGCCTGAAGGGCATGGCCCTCCGAACGCCGGCCTTCCCTCAACCGTTGCAGTCGGCCCAGCAGTTGGGCGTCTCGTACAGGCGCACGCGGGTCAGGCGCAGGTCGGCGCCGTAGTGGCCGTGGTATTGCGGCGCCAGGGTGTCGAAGACGATCTGGGCCAGGTTTTCGGCGGTGGGAATGCGGTCCAGCACCACGGTCTTGTGGCCGGGCAAGCTGTCCAGGAAGCCGCGCACGGCGGCGTCGCCTTCATAGACCAGGAAGGCATGGTCCCAGACGTCCACGATATGGGTCTTGGCGATGTGCTTGATTTCGGAGAAATCCATCAGCATGCCGTTGTCGGATTCGCCGGGGGCCTGCACCACGTCGCCCGTCAGGGTGATTTCCAGCACATAGCGGTGGCCATGCAGGTTGCGGCACTGGCTGCGGTGATCGGGAATGCGGTGGCCGGCGTCGAATTCCAGCCTGCGGGTCACGGAAATCATCGCGTGCTCCGCAAGGCGTCGGGGTAAATCATGGAATGCCTATGTATTTGTGGGTCTGCAAACTAAGCCGCCATTGCGGGTGCTGCATACAGTACTGGACGGCTTGTTCGGTGTTGGCCACGCGAGCCGGGCCGTCCATGGGTTGCAGGAAGAAATGCTCGAAATCCAGATGCGCGAAGGTTTCGGGCAGCGCATTGGATTGCGGGTAGACCAGCTTCAATTCGTCGCCGCGTTCGATGACGATGGGCGCGGTGCCCTTGGGGCTGACGCAGATCCAGTCGATGCCGGCCGGCGGCTTGACGGTGCCGTTGGTCTCGATGGCCACGGTGAAGCCGCGGGCATGGATGGCCGTCAGCAGCGCCGCGTCCAGCTGCAGCAGGGGTTCGCCGCCGGTAAAGACCACATAGCGGTCTTCCGTGCCGGCGCCCCACGAGGCAGCGATGGCGTCGGCCAGCAGATCCGCCGTGGCGAACTTGCCGCCGCCTTCGCCATCGGTGCCGATGAAGTCGGTGTCGCAGAAGGTGCAGGCGGCGCTGGCGCGGTCGCTTTCGCGGCCCGTCCAGAGATTACAGCCTGCAAACCGGCAAAATACCGCCGCGCGGCCTGCGTGGGCGCCTTCGCCTTGCAGGGTCTTGAAGATTTCTTTGGCGGAGTAGGTCATAAGGGGTAATGGCGGGTGCGGGTGGCCGGACGCCGTAAATAGTCGAGCAAAAGCGCGCTATTTTACTTCCAGCGGCGCCGGCGCGCCGAAAGACCCCGCGCGGCGCCGGCTTTGGGGGTGAGCCCCCTTTATGCGAAGACGGGGCGGAAGAAGCTGCGTTCGTAGCTGACGATACAGCGCGTTTGCACGGCATAGGCGTAGGCCTGCTGGCAATCGGCGTCTTTCAGCGAGTCCTGGCGGTAGGTTTCGTAGGCGGCCAGGCTGGGGAAGGAAAACAGCGCCAGCGCGATGTTGTTCGCGCCTTCCGAGGGCAGGAAGTAGCCGTGGTGGGTGCCGCCGAACCGCGCGACCAGCGGAATCCACATCTTCGCGTAGGTTTCGAACTCGGCGATCGCATTGGCGTCGATGACGTAGCGCAAATAGCAGGTGATCATGGGGAAAGGGGCCTGGGCGGTGGAGGTGGCGAATGGGGGCCTGCGTGCAGGGCCGGCGCATTGTAGCGACGCGCGTGGCCGTCAATCAACGGATCCGCGCGCGCCGCGTCGCCGGCGCCTGCCTGATCTTGTAGACTCCCGGCCTATGTTCCACATCCAAGATTCCCTTTATCTGGACGAGCGCGACCTGACGTTCACCATGATCCGCGCCCAAGGCGCGGGCGGTCAGAACGTCAACAAGGTCTCCAGCGCCGTCCATCTGCGCTTTGACGTCCGTGCGTCGGGCCTGCCGCCCGAGGTCCAGGACGCCGTCTGCGCCGTCAGCGACCACCGCATCTCGAAAGAGGGCGTGATCGTCATCAAGTCGCAATCCTTCCGCAGCCAGGAAAAGAACCGGGTTGAGGCCATCGAACGCCTGCTCGGCATGCTGCGGTCCGCCCTTGAGGTGGACAAGCCGCGCCGCGCGACCAAGCCGACGCGGTCGTCCCAGCGCCGCCGGGTGCAGCGCAAGGTCCAGCACGGCGAGGTCAAGCGCCTGCGCGGCCGCGTGCAGGGCGACTGAGGCCGGCCAATAGCCCCATGCGCCACAGGGGCATGACTATATATCGAACAACAACGATATATGATTCGATAAATTGCGATATACAAATATGACCGCATCCCCTTCAACCCCTGATCAGACCGACGTGCAGCCCGCTATCGACGCCGACGCCATCCTCAAGGCGCTGGCGAACCCGGTGCGGCGCGACATTCTTGTTTGGCTGAAGACGCCGCAAGCGCATTTCGAAGAGCGCCCGGGCCACACCTTCGAGCATGGGGTGTGCGCGGGCCACATCGATCACCGCTGCGGCTTGTCGCAGTCGACCGTGTCGTCGCACCTGGCCGTCTTGCAGCGCGCGGGCCTGATCTCGGCGACGAAAGTGGGGCAGTGGGTCTTTTTCCGTCGCAATGAACCCGTAATTGCCGCGTTCCTGCGGCAGTTGAACCAGGATATGTAGTCAGCCCTACACGTTGCGCCCGTTTCTCGGGCGGAAGGATTTTGCATGAGCTCCCTGTTTGAACCCCTGCGCGCCGGCGACCTCACGCTGCGCAACCGCATCGTCATGGCGCCGTTGACGCGCCAGCGCGCCAACGAAGGCCGCGTGCCCAGCGACCTGATGGTCGAGTACTACTCCCAGCGCGCCGACGCCGGCATGATCCTGACCGAAGCCACGTCCGTCACGCCGCAGGGCGTGGGCTATGCGGACACCCCGGGCCTGTGGTCCACCGAGCAGGTCAAGGGCTGGCGCAAGGTCACCTCCGCCGTGCACGCCAAGGATGGCCTGATCGTGGCTCAGTTGTGGCACGTGGGCCGCATTTCCGACCCGGTTTTCCTGAACGGCGAACTGCCCGTCGCGCCCAGCGCCATTGCGGCCGGCGGCCACGTAAGCCTTGTGCGCCCCAAGCGCCCGTATGTCACCCCGCGCGCGCTGGAAACGGCCGAGATCCCGGGCGTGGTCGAAGCCTATCGCCACGGCGCCAAGATGGCCCAGGAATCCGGTTTCGACGGTGTGGAAGTGCACGCCGCCAACGGCTACCTGCTGGACCAGTTCCTGCAAGACAGCACGAACCTGCGCACCGACCAATACGGCGGCTCGCTGGAAAACCGCGCGCGCCTGCTGCTGGAAGTGGTGGATGCGTGCATCGAAGTGTGGGGCGCCGGGCGCGTGGGCGTACACCTGTCGCCGCGCGGCGATTCGCACACGATGGGCGATTCGGATCCGGCGGCGACCTTCACCTATGTGGCGACCGAACTGGGCAAACGCGGCATCGCGTTCATTTGCGCACGCGAACATGAAGGCGAAGATAGCCTGGGGCCGAAGCTGAAGGCTGCGTTTGGCGGCGTCTATATCGGCAACGAAGGCTACACGCGGGAATCCGCCGAGGCCGCCATCACGGCAGGCCGTGTCGATGCCGTGGCGTTCGGCGTGCAGTACATCGCCAACCCGGACCTGACGCGCCGCTTCGAACTGGACGCCCCGCTGAACGCGCCGGAATCGTCCACGTTTTATTCGCAGGGCGCCGCCGGCTACACGGACTACCCGGCGCTGCCGTAAAGCAGCGCGGCAGCCGCGCCTACAGCACCGCGCGCATCGGATAGGTGAATAGGCCGAAGTGCGCGGCGTTCAGGCCGAGGTGCGCCAGCACCGCTGCCGCCAGTCCGCCATAGCGGTACGCGACGCCATAGGCCACGCCGGCCAGGCCCGCGAGCAAAACCCATTGCCTGCCGCCGGCGTAATGTGCCAGTCCGAAAAGCACGGCAGCAACCGCCACGGCGGCCCAGCCTCCCCAGCGATGGCGGCGCCAACACGTCGCCAACTGCTGCTGCACATAGCCGCGGAACAAGGCTTCTTCAGCTAGCGTGACCAGCAGCGCGTTGTTGATCAGCCAGATCCAGCCGCTGTCCGGCCATTTTGGCGCCCAGCCCACCACGCCCAGCGCCAGTGCAACCCCCAGACACACCGCAATCGCCGCGGCCGCCGCCAGCAAGGCAGACGCCGCCGTGATGCGCGCGTTGCCGCCCGCCATGGGCGGCGCCAAGGCCAGCACCACCCAGAACGCCACGAGCGGCTTGTCCAGGTTCAGGTACATGCCGAAGGGCACCCCGTCGGAACTCAACGGCGCCGGGGCGATGACCTGCGGATTGTGGAATCCGGGCAAAAGATGCAGGAAAAGCGCGGCCGCCAATGTCAGGAACAAAGCATGGCCCGCTGCGCGCGTTACCGCGCCAGATGCGGGCCGCACCCATGCCGCCGCCAGCAACAGCAGAGCAGGCGCAGCCAACGCCACCGGATCGATCAACCCCTCCGTCCATGCCCAGGTCCAGGCGACGGCGAGCGGCGCCAGCGCCCAGCGGCGGGTGGCTGGCGGCCAGAGCAGGGCGGTGGAAAGAAAGAGGGCGGACCAGGGGGACAGGAACGGCATCGAAGCAGGCGCGGGCACGCAAAGCGCAAAGTGTAAGCGTACCGGCTTGCCCAACCGGGCCTTTCAGGCGACGATGCCGCACACGACGGCGCAAAGCCGCCTTGTCTATCCGGCGGACTCCTCGTCCGTCCGCACCCTGGAGCAAAAATGAAAATGATCGCGTGGTTGATGCTGGCGGCGGCGATTCTGCCGTTCGTCTCGACGATAGTCGCCAAGGCGGGGGGCAAACAATTCGACAACAATGATCCGCGGGCGTGGCTGGCGCGTCAGGAAGGGTGGCGCGCACGGGCCAACGCGGCGCAGATCAATACCTTCGAGGCCCTGCCGTTCTTCTACGCAGCGGTGCTGTTCGCGCTGTATACCCAGGCATCGCCCGCGCATGTCGCTACGCTGATGGCCTGCTGGCTGGGCGTGCGCCTGGGCTACCTGGCCATGTACCTGGCCGGCTGGGGCGCGTTGCGGTCGCTGGTCTGGGCGATCAGCGTGGGCTTCGTGATCGCGATCCTGTTCTCGGGCGTCTAAGGCGCGCGAATGCCACGCCAATGGCGCGCGGCGCGGGCCGGAAAGCGGCCCGGTGCGCGTCACGTGCGGGCGGCGCGAGGGCGCCGCTTACTTCCATTCGAAGACGGCGCGGGCGGTACCCGTGTTCTGCACGGTCACTTCGCGCACCTGGGCTTTGCCTTCGTAGGTAGCAGAGACCTTGTAGGCCCCGGCCGGCAACTTCACCAGCATGTACGGGCCTTCTGCCGTGGCCTTCAGCACTTCCTTGCCTTGCGCGTCATGGATGGCGACGCCGACGCTGGCGACGTAATCCGCCTTTCCATCGCGTTGGGCGGCAAAAGTGAGCGCCAGCGGATAGTCGCGGGCGGCCGCCTTCATGGCTTCCGATTCATCGATGCCGATCCCGCCGCTGACATACTGCACCGTGCCCTGGTGCTTGACCGGGGGCAACGCCGCCTGCGCGGTCGACAGGACGCCGGCGATGGCCATGCTGCCCACCGCCATCATGGCGGCCAGGGTGCAGCGTTCAATGCGTTTGTTCATCAGGTTCTCCTGGAGTAGGCGACAAGGGTTTCGACCGGGAAGCGGGCGCCGAGTTCGCGTGTCTGGGGCCGGCTGACACGAAAAGAAACCTCGCGCCGGCCTTAACCGCATTCGGCAAGCATATCGCCGGAAAACCCCGTCTGCCAGGCGAACGCCAGCCGGCTCTCGCCGCTGATCGTTCCGTCCGGGGCGAAGCGCCTTTCTTCCAGCTGACCCGCGCCGTCGGCGTGCAGCGCCAGCACGCTGGAGCTGCGGGTGCCATAGTTCGGACTGACAATGAAAGGGCTGCTCAATAGCTTTTCGCGATCTCGCGGCAGGCCCGTGGCAGGCAGTTCGTCGTCTTCCGCGCCCTGGCGGTCCGCCAGGGCGGCGAAGAGCGCGGGCATATCGGGCTGCGGCGCCCGGTCCAGGACGGCGGTAAAGGCGGCCTTGGTGCGCGCCAGCTTCGGCCACGGGGTGTCCAGCAGATGGTTGGACAGCGCGTAGATGCCGGGTGGCAGCGCGCGCGGCGCGCCATCGCGGTTGCTCAGGTACCAGGCTTGCAGCGCGTCGCCCACGATCAGGTTGAAGCCGTTGTAGGCCTGGTCCTTTTCATGGACGCGCGCCAGGTATTCGGCGGGCGACGTCCCGCCGCGCAGGAAGTCTTCGACCAGCGCGCCGCGCGAGGGCGCGGCATCCAGGTGCCGGCCCGGTTCCCGGAAGTTGGTGACCAGCGCGTAGCGGCCCCGCGAGGTCGCGCCCATCCAGGTGCCGCCGGCCAAGCCGTCGCGGCCGGCGTAGACACCGGGCGCATCGGCCCACTCGGCCGCCGGATGCGTCAAGCGGGCGTGGAATTCGTCGCGGTTGGCGGCGATCAGGACGGGGATGCCCGGCAAGGCATGCAGGGCCAATACGGCAAGACACATGGTTCAGACCTGGTGTACGGGGGTTCTGGGGGCGCCGGCGCCTGGCGCGGCGGCAAAATCCGGGCCGGCCAGCGCGGCGCGCAGCGCTTCGATTTCGGCGGCGACGTCGGCCAGCGCAGGCGAGGGGGCGGTGATGGGCGTGGCGGATACGGCTGCGCCCTGGTCGACGGCGAGGCTCATGGCATGCAAGGTTTGCGCCAGCGCCGCGACTTCGGCGGCGCTGGGCGCGGCCTGGCCGGCGGGCAGCGACCACGCCGTATCCGAAATGGCGTTGGCCACGCGTTCGAGGGCGACCTCCACCGGCCACCACGCCAGCGCGCGGCGGCTGACAAGGCGGGGTTCGGACAAGCCGCGCTGCAGCGCGATGCGCAGGTCGGACAAGCGGGCATAGGCGCTTGCGCGCAGGCTGTGGCGGCTGCCGGGAGCTGCCTGGAAGACCGTATTCAGATAGGCGGCCAACGTGTCCATCGCGGCGGATACGGCATGGTCCAGGTTGTGGCGTTCGATGCGGATCCACGGCAGGTAGCCCACCAGCAGCACGATGCCGGCGGCGATGCCCACGTCGATCAGCCGCGCCAGGGCAATCGCCCAGGTGCCGGGCTGCAAGGCACCGATCAAGAGCATCAGGATGGGCACCAGAATGGCGGAGAACAGCCCGTAGTTGCGGCGGATGGACCAGGGCAGCAGGGAAGCCAGCACCGCCACCGTCAACAGGCTGGCGATGCCGCTGCGATCCACGGCCAGCACGGTGGCGCTGATGGCGACGCCCACGACGCTGCCGCCGCAGCTTTGCAGCGCGCGGGCAAAGACCGAGCCGAAGTTGGGCTTGAAGATCACCACCACGATCAGCGGCACCCAGTAGGACCGGGGCAAGGCCACCGCCCACGCCACGGCCTCGGCGGCGATAAGGCACAGGCCTAGCCGGACCAGGTAGCGTACGGTGGCCGGCCCGGGCCGGTAGGTGCGCGCCAAGACGCGCCACGGCGTGCG
>NZ_JBYOKH010000086.1:0-16248 GCF_057799415.1 Achromobacter sp. 18P8.1.1
GCACCGAGCGACACCCCACGCATTCCTGCCCCCGATTCGGGGGCGTTTTTTTCGGAGAATCCTCATGACTTTGACCGGCCAAATGCTGATCGGCGCCACCGCCATTCTTGGCTCGGGCGCCGCCCAGCACGCCATCAACCCCGCGACCGGCGAACGCCTGGAACCCGGCTTTCCCGCCGGCTCGTCCGACGACGTCGCGCGCGCGGCCGAACTGGCCCGCGCCGCCTTTGACCCCTACCGCGCCGTGCCGCTGGAAACCCGCGCGCAATTCCTGGAGAGCATCGCGGAAGGCATCCTGGCCCTGGGCGACGCACTGATCGAACGCACCCACCAGGAAACCGGTTTGCCCCTGGCCCGCCTGCAAGGCGAACGCGGCCGCACCGTCGGCCAATTGCGCCTGTTCGCCCGCGTGGTCCGCGACGGCTATTTCCTGGACGCCACCATCGACCCCGCCCAGCCCGAGCGCCAACCGCTGCCCCGCGCCGACCTGCGCCTGGCCAACGTGCCGCTGGGCCCCGTGGCGGTCTTCGGCGCCAGCAACTTCCCGCTGGCCTTCTCGGTTGCCGGCGGCGACACGGCGTCGGCGCTTGCGGCCGGTTGCCCCGTCATCGTCAAGGCCCACAACGCCCACCCCGGCGCCTCTGAAATGGTCGGCCGCGTGATCCAGGCGGCCGTGGCCAAGCACGGCCTGCCGGAAGGCACGTTCTCGCTGCTGTTCGGCGCAGGCAGCGAAATCGGCACGGCCCTGGCGACGCACCCGGCCATCACCGCCGTCGGCTTCACCGGTTCGCGCCGCGGCGGCCTGGCGCTGGTCGCCGCCGCCAACGCCCGTCCGGTGCCGATCCCCGTCTATGCCGAGATGTCCAGCATCAACCCGGTGTTCCTGATGCCCGCCGCGCTGGAAGCGCGCGCCGAAGCCATTGCCCGCGGCTTCGTCGATTCGCTGGCGATGGGCGTCGGCCAGTTCTGCACCAACCCGGGCCTGGTCATCGGCATTGAAGGCCCCGCCCTGGAACGTTTCCGCCAAGCGGCCGCAGAAGCCGTCCAGGCCAAGGGCGCCGCCACCATGCTGACTCCAGGCATCTTCGCGGCCTACCAGGAAGGCGCCGACGCGCTGGCCAAGCACGCCAACGTCGCCACCCTGGGCCGCGGCGAAGCCTCGAAGCCGGCCGCCAATGCCGCCGGCGCCGTGGTCTTCGGCACGCAAGCCGACCGTTTCCTGGCCTCGCACGAATTGGAAGCCGAAGTCTTCGGCCCGGCCTCGCTGGTCGTCGCCTGCAAGGACCTTGCCCAGATGCAGGCTGTGGCCGAACACCTGGAAGGCCAGCTTACCGCCACGCTATTCGTCGACGACGCCGACGTCGCCTCGGCCCAGGCGCTGCTGCCCGTGCTGGAACGCAAGGCCGGCCGCATCCTGGCGAATGGCTACCCGACGGGCGTGGAAGTCAGCCATGCCATGGTGCACGGCGGCCCCTTCCCCGCCACGTCGAATCCGGCATCGACGTCGGTGGGCGCCACGGCCATCCGCCGCTTCCTGCGCCCGGTCTGCTATCAGGACCTGCCGGACGCGCTGCTGCCGGAGGGCGTCAAGCGCGGCAATCCGCTGGACCTGATGCGGATGGTCGATGGCGTGATGACGGCGGGCTGACGCTCGCGTCGTCTCTTGGGAAGGCGTCGCGCCTCGGGCCCCGCTTCAAAGGCCTGAGGCCGGCGCGCCACACTCGATTTCCCCAGGGTTGCCAAGGCGGTCCGCCACGCGCAATAATCTGCCCTCACTTATTAATTGATACGTGTTCGCATTAGCAATGGTGCGGCCCCCTATCGCGAGCGGGCGAGATCGTGAGCGCATCACAAGGTTTGTCCCATGACTTCGAGCACCTGTACGGCAATCACCACAACTGGTTGCTCGCCTGGGTGAACTGGCGTCTGGGCAATGCGGCCGATGCTGCCGACCTGGCGCACGATGCATTCGTCCGACTGCTGACGCGCCCCTGCCACTTCGAGAACGCGCAGCAGGTCCGCGCTTACTTGCGCAAGATGGCCAACGGCATGTGCGTCGACCTTTGGCGGCGCCGCAGCCTGGAGCAGGCGTGGCTGGAAGTCCTTGCCGCCCAGCCCGAACCCACGGTGGCGTCTGCGGAACAGCAGGCCATGGTGCTTGAGGCCCTGGGCGAAATCGACACCATGCTTCGTGAATTGCCGCCCAAGGTCGCGCACGCCTTCGTCATGGCCGTGGCCTGCGAAATGACGGACAACGAAGTTGCCGCCACGCTGAACGTGTCCTCCCGCATGGTGCGCAAGTACGTGGCGCAGGCCATGCTGTGCTGCATGAAGCTGGAAGCCCGCCTGGCTGCGGGCCAGCCCGAGACGCCTCCCATCCCGACGGCGCCAGCCCCGCTGACGGTCGCGTCATGACCGCCACAACCCTGCAGGAACCCTCGCATCGGGCGATGGAAGAAGCCGCCGAGTGGTATGCGTTGCTGCGTACGGGCCAGGCATCGGCCGCCGAACAACAGAAATGGAAGCAATGGCTGGGCCGGGATGCCGAGCACCGCCAGGCCTGGAGCTATGTCGAACGCATCGACCGCCGCTTCAGTCCGCTGCAATCGAGCCCGGACCGCGAGGCCGCCGTCTCTGCCTTTCACCGGGCGATCAGCGCCGCGCCGCGCCGACGGCGCCAGGTCTTGCTGGGCCTGGCAGGATCGCTGGGCTTGTCCTGGCTGGGTTGGACGGCCTGGCGCCAGACGCCCTTGTCTGCCCTGGCATCGCTGTGGGGCACGGACTACCAGGCAGGGGTGGGCGAAACGCGCCAGGTTGCGCTGGCTGATGGCACGACGGTCTGGATCAAGGCGCTCAGCGCGTTCAATCAGGCCTACAGCGATACGCAGCGACGCCTGCAACTGGTGACGGGCGAAATACTGATCGATACCGGCAAAGATCCGTCGCGCCCCTTCATCGTCGATACGGCGCAGGGCCGGCTACAAGCCCTGGGCACGCGCTTTTCGGTCAGCCAGGGCGATTCCGGAACCCTGGTCGCGGTCTACGAAGGCGCCGTCCGCGTGAATCCCGCACGCTCGGGCGCAAGCGGCATCGTGCCGGCTGGCCAGCAAGCCCGGTTCACGGCTGATACGCTGCAGCCGCTGATGCCGGCCGACCCTGCGCGGGAAAGCTGGCGGCACGGCCTGCTGCTGGCCGACGGCACGCCCTTGGCCAACGTCGTCGCTGAATTGCGCCGTTACCATGCCGGGCACCTGGGCCTGTCGCCCGAGGCCCAGCAACTGCGGGTCTTCGGCAGCTACCCCCTCAACGATGTGGATCGCGCCCTGGACATGCTGGCATCCGTGCTGCCGATCCGGCTGAACCGCCCGTTGCCGTGGTGGGTAAGCATCGCCCCGCGGTAAAAAGGCCCCCACGCCGCGCATGCTCCGCACGCTTGCTGCCCCCCGAGGGGGCGTTTTTACCTTGGGGCGGCCCGGCGGTAAAAAGGCCCCCACGCCGCGCATGCTCCGCACGCTTGCTGCCCCCCGAGGGGGCGCTTTTTACCTTGGGGCGGCCCGGCGGTAAAAAAAATCATGAATTCGGTTCCGCATTTTGCCGTCTCGTTCGATTTAGGAAAGTGAGCGTCCGAGAGTCCACGCGCCGCACGGCATTTCCGCCCTGGCCGCGCCTCTCGCTTCCTTCCTATCCATTGCACGAGCGCACAGGTTCCGTCATGCCCCATCGTTTCCCGCCCACCCTGCCTCTTCCCGCGCAGCCCATGGCCTTGCGCGGCCATCGCCAGGGATCCCGCCTGCCACTGGCGCTTGCCCTCGCCCTGTCCGCCCTTTGGGCGTCGGCGCCGCATGCCCAGCCCGCACCGGCCGGGGCCGGGCAAGCCGCCGCGTTGCTGACGTTCGACATTGCCCCTGCCCCCCTGAACCAGGTGCTGACGCGCCTGGCGAATGAGTCGGGAATCTTGCTGGCCGCGCCCAGGGAACTGTTGGCAGGCCGCCAGAGCGGTGGCGTGCGCGGGCGCTATTCTCGTGCGGAGGCCCTGGATCAGGCGCTGGCCGGCACCGGCCTGCGCGCCACGCGCGAAGCCCCGAACCAGTACCGGCTGGTCGCCATACCCGAAACCGGCACCGCCGTGCTCGAGGCCGTGACGGTCACGGGCAGCGCGCTGTCCAGCGGCTTGCCGCCCGTGTACGCCGGCGGCCAGGTGGCAAGCGGCGGGCGCGTCGGCCTGCTGGGCAATCTGAGCGACCTGGACACGCCCTTCAGCGCCACGCAATACACGGCCAAATTGATCGAAGACCAGCAGGCGCAGAACATCGGCGATGTGCTGGTCAACGATCCCTCGGTGCGCAATACCTATTCGCGCGGCGCCGGGCGCGACGAATTCAATATCCGCGGCTTCTCGCTCTTCAACTACGACGTGTCATTCAATGGCCTCTACGGCGTGTCGCCGCGCAACGCAAGCTCGTTGATCGGCGTGGAACGCGTGGAAGTCCTGCGCGGGCCGAACGCTCTGCTCAATGGCATGGCGCCTTACGGCTCCGTGGGCGGCGCGATCAACCTCGTGCCCAAGCGCGCGGGCCCAGATCCGCTGAACCGCTATACGCTGACCTACATCGGCGACTCCCAATTCGGCGTTCACGCCGACCTGGCCCGCCGCTACGGCGAGAGCCAGGAATGGGGCGTGCGCCTGAACGTGGCCGGCAGCGGCGGCGACCTGCCCCAGGACGGTTCCAAGGAAGACCTGGGCGCGGTGGCCCTGGGCCTGGATTACCAGAGCGAGCGCTTCCGCCTGGAAGGCGACATCAACTACCAGAACCGCACGACCGATGCGCGCAGCGGGCTGCTGTTCCCGCCGGAACCCGGCACCGACATCGGCCGGGCGCCCGATGCGCGCCGGAATTTCTTCCCGTCATGGACCTACTGGAAGACCAAGGAATGGTCGGGCGCCGTCAGGGCCGAATTCGACGTGACGCCGGACTGGACGGTGTATGGCGCCGTGGGCGCGCGCAAGCACGACTTCGAAAGCATGCAGACCAGCTGGCTGATGCTGGACGGCGAAGGCGATATCGGCGCCGTGCCCGCCCGCCTGAACGAGTCGCTGCTCAGCAAGACGGGCGAAGTGGGCGTGCGCGGCCGGTTCAATACCGGCCCGGTCAAGCACGAGCCGTCGCTGTCGGCCAGCGCCCTGGCCATCGACTATTCCTCTGCGCGGATCCGCTCAAGCACCATCTTCTCCAACCTGTACCACCCCGCCGACTTGCCGAAACCAGACATCGCCCGGCCGGACGATTTGCCCAAGACCAGCGAATCGCGCCTATACAGCGTTGCGCTGGCCGACAAGCTCTCATTCGCCGAAGACCGCGTCCAGGTCATCGCGGGCGTCCGGCACCAGCGGATCGAATCCACCAACTTTGACGCCGCCACCGGCCGCACGTCTTCGGACTACGCCAAGTCCGCCGTCACGCCGGCGTTCGCGTTGACGGTGCGGCCTACGCAACGGCTGTCGCTGTATGGCAACTACATCGAAGGCCTGAGCCAGGGTGGCACCGCGCCCGAAGGCGCCGTGAATGCGGGAGAAATGTTCCCGCCGGAAATCGCCAAGCAATTCGAGGTGGGCGGCAAGTACGACTTCGGTGATTTCTTCACCACGCTGAGCGCATTCCAGATCGAAAAGCCCAGCAGCTACCTGGACCCGGCAAGCCGCCGTTATGTGTCCGACGGCCAGCAGCGCAACCGCGGCCTGGAATTCCTGGTGCAGGGCGACGCCGCGCGCGGCGTGCGCCTCTTGGGCGGGGTGGCGTACACCGACGGGCGCCTGACGCGCACCGAAGGCGGCATCAACGACGGCAATGTGGCCCCGGCGGTGCCGCGCTTCCAGTTCAATGCGGCGGCGGAATGGGACACCCCCTTCCTGCCTGGCCTGACCTTGACGGCGCGGATGTTGCGGACCAGCCGGCAATATGTGGACGTCGGCAATACGCAGCAGATCCCGGGTTGGACCCGTTTCGACGTGGGCGCGCGGTATGCGTTCAAGGCCAACGGCACGCCGATGGTCGTGCGCGCTACGGTGGAAAACGTGTTCAACAAGAACTACTGGCAATCCGCCGCGCGTGAAGGTCTGACGGTCGGCGCGCCCATGACGGTGCTGCTGTCGGTTTCCGCGGACTTCTGATCCCCGCCGGAAACCGACCCGGCCCGCGCCGCGCCTAGCCGCCGGCGCGCGGGGTTTCGCGCGGCAGGTCCACCCGGAAATGGGTCAAGCCGTCGCGTGATTCGGCGCCGATGCGCCCGCCGTGGCTCAGCACGATCTGCTGGGCGATGAACAGCCCCAGACCCAGGCCCTTGTGGCCTTCGGCGCACCTGTTCAACCCGCCCCGGAACGGGTTGAACAGGTGCGGCAGCAGC
The DNA here is from genome assembly GCF_057799415.1 of Achromobacter sp. 18P8.1.1. NCBI lineage: Bacteria > Pseudomonadati > Pseudomonadota > Betaproteobacteria > Burkholderiales > Alcaligenaceae > Achromobacter > Achromobacter sp. 18P8.1.1. The sequence continues at coordinate 6,403 of NZ_JBYOKH010000086.1, forward strand.
GCCGGGGGAATGGTGCCCCCGTTGGTGACCGTGACTGCGACCCGGTCCGCCGCCGTCCCGTCCGCCTTGACTTGCACGGGCACGTCGCGGCTGCCATGGTGCAGCGCGTTGCCGACCAGGTTCGTGAAGACCTGGCTCAGGCGCTCGGCATCCCAGGAGCCAGCAAGGTCCCCGACGCATTCGCATTCGATCTGACGGTCGGGGTAGCCGGTCTGCACTTCGTCCACGGTACGCTGCAGCAAGGCGTCCAGGCCGATCCATGCCGGCTCAAGCGTCAAGCCGCCCGCCTGCCGGATGCGGGTCACATCCAGCAGGTCGTCAATCAAACGGGCCATGCGCTCACTGCTTTGCAGCATGCGCTGGGCCAGGCTGGCCACCCGCGCATCGTCGTTTTGGCGCTGCAACAGCGACGCCCCCATGACGATGGACTGCAGCGGCGTGCGCAGATCGTGGCTCAGCACGGCCATGAACATCTCGTTGATCCGCAAGGCTTCCGTGCGCTCTTCCAACTGCGTGGCCAGCGCCCGCTTGCGCTCATGCAGTTCGAAGAACACGTTCGCCTTCATGCTCAGCATGTGCGGGTCGATGGGCTTGTACAGGAAGTCCACGGCGCCGCTCTCGTAGCCGCGGAACTGCCAGTTCTGCTCGCGCGACCCGGCGGTCATGAAAATCAGCGGGATATGGCGCGTGCGTTCGCTGCCACGGATCAGTTCGGCCAATTCAAAGCCGTTCATGTCGGGCATTTGCACATCCAGCAGCGCCAGCGCCACATCGCCATGATGCAGCAGCAGTTCCAGCGCTTCTGGCCCGGATTGCGCTTTCAGCACTTCTACCCGGCCGCTTTCCAGCAGCGCTTCCAGCGCGATCAGGTTTTCCGGAACGTCATCGACAAGCAGGCACTTGATGCGGTCTTCTTGTGGTTTGGCGGAGGTCAGGAACATGGTGTCGGAAGGTTGGGGTTACGGCAGGCGCGGCGTGCGCAGTTGGGAAAATAGGGTGGCGATCTCGTCGGGCGTCAGGGCGTCGTGCGCCGGCTGCCGCGCCAGGGCGGCCTCGGGCATGGTGGGCATGGCGGCGCTGGCCGGCGCCTGCACGATCGTGCGCCCGCCTGCGGCGTGTATCGCCGCCAGGCCGGCGGCGCCGTCCTCGTTGGCGCCGGAAAGCAGCACGCCCAGCAGTTTCTCGCCATAGCTATCGGCGGCGGACTCGAACAGCACGTCAATCGATGGCCGGGAAAAATACACCGGCGCGCCCACCGACAGCGCCAGCCGGGGCCCCTGGTCCACCAGCAAGTGGTAGTCCGGCGGCGCAAAATACAGATGGCCGGGGCGTATCCACAGTTGGTCTTCAGCTTCCTGCACGATCAAGGCGCAGCGCTCGCGGAAAATATCGACCAGCAGGCTGCGGCGGTCGCGCGGCAGGTGCAGCACTACCACCACCGCCGCGTCCAGGCCGGCCGGCAAGGCGGGCAGCAGCGTGTTCAACGCATCGATGGCGCCGGACGATCCGCCGATGACGATCGCCTCCCACGGGCAGGCGGCCGCGGGCGCACGGGCAGCAGACTCACCTGCGCTCATAGCCCCGCCTTCTTGCGGTAGATGCGGTCTTCCAGCACGAAATCGTCGAAGTTGCCGGCCTGCGCCGAAAACCGCAGCGATTCCCGCGAGCCCAGGCCCAGGAAGCCGCGATGGACCAGCGCGTCGTGGAACAGGCCCAGTGCGCGGTTTTGCAGATCGCGTTCGAAATAGATCAGGACGTTGCGGCAGGAGATCAGGTGGACCTCCGCGAACACGCTGTCGGTCGCCAGGCTGTGGTCGGAAAAGACCATGTGTTCACGCAGACGCTTGTCGAACACCACCCGCCCGTACCGGGCGGTGTAGTAGTCTGACAGCGAGCTGCGGCCGCCGGAGCGGGCATGGTTCGCACTGAAGGCGGCCACGCGGTCCAGGTCGAAGACGCCCTGCTCCGCCGTGCGCAGCGCGTGCGGATTGATGTCGGTGGCATAGATCAGCGCGCGCTCAAGCAGGCCCTCTTCGGCCAGCAGGATGGCAAGCGAATAGACCTCTTCGCCGGCGCTGCACCCAGCCACCCACACCTTGATCGACGGATAGGTGCGCAGAATCGGCACCACCTCGTTGCGCAGCGCCAGGAAATAGCTTGGATCGCGGAACATGTCGCTGACCTGAACCGTCAGGAACTGCAGCAACGCGGTGAACACCGCCGGCTCATGCAGCACGCGGTCCTGCAGTTGCGACAGCGTCTTGCAGCCGAATTGCGTCAGCGCGCTTTGCAGGCGCCGCTTGAGCGACGCCTGCGCGTACTCGCGAAAGTCGTAGTGGTAATGGTGATAGATCGCGTCGAGCAACAGCCGTTGCTCGATATCTGCGGTGCGCGCTTTGGCGGTGGATGGCATGACGGTCTTCAACAAAGGGTGGCGCGAACGCCTTTAGCTGCGCATCCAGACCCGCACCAGGGACAGCAGGCGCTCCACGTCCAGCGGCTTGGCGATGTAGTCGTTGGCACCGGCGGCCAGGCATTTCTCCTGGTCGTCCTTCATGGCCTTGGCGGTCAGCGCAATGATCGGCAGGCGGCGCCACTCGGGCCGCTTGCGTATCTCGCGCATGGCCGTGTAGCCGTCCATCTCGGGCATCATGATGTCCATCAGCACCAGGTCGATCACCGGCTGGCCGTCCGACCCGGCCCGGCCCAGCACGTCCAGCGCTTCACGGCCGTTGCGGGCGATCTCCACGCGCACGCCGGTCGGCTCCAGGATGCTGGACAACGCGAACACGTTGCGCACGTCGTCTTCCACCACCAATACGGTACGGCCTTCCAGCGCTGAATCGCGGCTGCGGGCCAGTTCCAGCATCTGGCGCTGCTCGGGCGGCAGTTCGGCTTCCACCTGGTGCAGGAACAGCGTCACCTCGTCCAGCAGCCGTTCGGGCGAACGCGCGTCCTTGATGATGATGGACTTCGAGAAGCGGCGCAGATGCTGCTCTTCGTCCCGCGACAGCGCGCGGCCGGTATAGACGATGACCGGCGGGAACGACACGCCCTCCTGCTCGGTCATCTGCTGCAACAGCTCGTAGCCGCTCATGTCGGGCAGGTTCAGGTCCATGACGACGCAGTCGAACGTCGTCTCGCGCAGCAGTGCCAACGCGGCCGCCGCGGTGGCCGCCGGCGCGATCTCGACGTCGTTGCGCGCCAGCAGCTGGCGCACGCTCTCGCGCTGGCGGTCGTCATCTTCGACCACCAGCACATGGCGCACGTGCCGGGTGAACTTCGCTTCCAGGCGCTGCAAGGCGTGGACCAGTTCCTCGCGCTTGACGGGCTTCAGTGCGTAGCCGGCAGCGCCGCGCCCCATGGCCTCGCGCGCGTAATCGGCCACCGATACCACATGGACCGGGATGTGGCGGGTCTGCGGGTTGCGCTTGAGTTGATCCAGGACGCCCAGCCCGGAGAAATCGGGCAGGTTGATGTCCAGCACGATGGCGTTGGGACGTTCGCGCGTTGCCAGTTCCAGGCCGTCCGTCGCGGTGTGAGCCACGAAACAGCCAAAGCCCATCTCGCGCGCCAGGTCCGAAAGAATGCCGGCAAAGCGCTCGTCGTCTTCGATGACGAGAATGCTGCGCTCCGGCTCCGGACCCGACGGGGTGGGTGCCTTGGGCGCAGGCGCGGCGGGCGCGTCGCGGCGAGGAACGACAGGCGCCGTCTTCGGCAGCATGAAGGGCGTGGCCGAGGCCGCGCCGCTCTGGGCGCCCGGCACCGACGGCGCCTCTTCCAGCCGCACAGGCACCTCCAGCGTGAACACGCTGCCTTGGCCCGGCGTGCTGGTCACGGACAGGCTGCCGCCCAGCAACGTGGCCAAGTCGCGTGAGATCGACAGCCCCAGGCCCGTGCCGCCGAACTTGCGGTGCGTGCTGCCGTCGGCCTGGCGAAACGCCTCGAAAATCAGTTCCTGCTGATCGGCCGGCACGCCGATGCCGGTGTCTTGCACGGCGAACGCCACCCGGTCCCGCGCCACGCGCGACACCCGCAGGGCGACCGTGCCGCGCTGCGTGAACTTGAGGGCGTTGGACAGCAGGTTCTTCAGCACCTGCCCCAGGCGTTGTGCATCGGTATGCAGGGAGGCCGGCACGGCCGGATCGATATCCAGTTCCAGCGCCAGTCCTTTGTCCAGCGCCATCGGCCGCAGCGGCTCCAGCAGGCGCTGCAGCATCGGCGCAACGACCACCTGCTCGACTTCCACGGTGGCCTGTCCGGCTTCGATCTTGGACAGATCAAGAATGTCGTTGATCAGCGTCAGCAGGTCGCTGCCGGCGGAATAAATCGTCTGTGCGTACTTGACTTGCTCGGCGCTCAGGTTGCCCGGCTTGTTGTCCGACAGCAGCTTGGCCAGGATCAACGTCGAATTCAGGGGCGTGCGCAGTTCGTGGCTCATGTTGGCCAGGAACTCGCTCTTGAACTGGCTGGCCTGCGACAGCTGGCGGGCCTTCTCCGTCAGTGCGTCCTGCACCCGCAGCAACTGGTCGGCCTGCGATTCCAGGTTGACGTTGGTCTGCTCCAGCTCGGTCTGCTGCAGTTCCATGCGCGCCTGCGATTCCTGCAGGATGCGGCTCTGCTGCTCAAGCTCTTCGTTGCTGACGCGCAGCTCTTCCTGCTGGGTCTGCAGTTCTTCTGCCTGGCGCTGCGTTTCCTCCAGCAGCGCCTCCAGGCGGCTGCGGTCCTGGCCCGAACGGATCGCCGAGGCCAGCATCTCCGAGGCGCCCTCCAGCAGGTTTCGCTCGCTTTCGCTCACCGGGTGGTTGAAGCCCAGCTCGAGCACGGCATATACCCGGCCGTTCTGGATGGCCGGCGCCAGGACGAGTTCGGCGGGATCGGAACGCCCCGTGGCGGAGGCGACTTCAAGGTGCCCCGCCGGCACATTGCGCACATGCAGCAATCTGCGCGACGTGACGGCCTGCCCGGCCAAGCCTTCGGCGGACTGGAGCTTGCGCGCCAGGCGCTCGGGCGGCAACGCAAAGCCGCCGAAAAGCTCCAGTTCACCCGTGCTGCGCTCGACCACGTAGCCCGCGCCCACGTCGGCGCCCAGATACTCGGCCAGATAATCCAGCGCGCGCTTGCCGATCTCGTCCAGGCGGTGATCCCCCTGCAGGCGCAGGCTCAGTCCCGACAGGCCGGCCGTCACCCAGGATTGGCGCGCCTTCGCGCGATATTCCCGCACCGTCATGCCGGCCGACGCCAGGATCAGCACCAGCAACAGCAGCGAACCGCCCCACGAGTAATAGGTCGACGTGGCGGCGGCCGCCGCCCAGGCGTCTTTGCCTTCGGCCAGTTCGTCCATCTGCCGCGAATACAGGTCGCCCACCAGGTCGCGCAAGCGGTCCATCGCCTCTTTGCCCGAATCGGTACGCACCACGGCCATCGCGCCTTCCACGTTGCCGGCCTTGCGCATCTCGACCGTCTCGTGCAGTTCCGTCAGCTTTTGCCGCGTGATGCCCTCGATGTCGCTGACGATGCGGCGTTGTGCCGAATCGTTGGACGTAGCCTCTTTCACCAGCGCAAGGCGCTGATCGATCAGCCCCAGCGAGCGCAGGTACGGCTGCAGGTAGGTCACGTCGCCGGTCAGCAGATAGCCTCTCTGCCCGATCTCGGCATCCTTCAGCGCCGAATTGAACAGGCTCAACTGGCGCAACGTCTCGGTCGTGCGGTCCACGGCCTTGACCGCTTGCATGCGCGTTTCGGCCGAGCGGACGTTGACGAAGGCGATGACCAGCGTGGCCAGGGCCGCCGTCACGAACCCGGCCAATAGCGTCCGGGGAAAGGCATAGCGGTTGGCAGGCTGCGACGACGATTTCGGCATGGTAGCGGGTGACGGATTCAATGTAGGGGAGCATGGCCCAGCGGTGCGACAAGGCGGGCGCCGGGATGAACCGGGCGCAGTCGCTGCTATTGGCCTAAGCGCTGGACTATACATGGTTTGGCGGCGGGGGAAAGGGACCCGCCTCCCCGCAATCCGATCAGGCGCCCGCCGCCGAATCTGGGTAAAGTCAGCCTGGCGCAATGATCCCGGAAACCCCGCACGGGACGCGATACCCCGAACCCATGGCCGACCTTTCCTCCTCTCCCATCGTTGTGGTTCTTGCCGCTGGCGCCGGACGCCGCTTCCGCGAGGCCGGCGGCACCGGCAGCAAGCTTCACGCCCATCTGCTGGGCCGCCGGGTGCTGGACTGGACGCTGGCCGCCGTGCGCGCCAGCGGCTTGCCGTGGGAGCTGGTGGAACGGCCCGAGCACGAACCCGACGCCTACGGCATGGGCGACTCCATCGCGCGTGGCGTGGCCCGTCGGCCGGATGCGCCCGGTTGGCTGATCCTGCCCGGCGACCTGCCCCTGATCGAACCCGCCAGCCTGATCAACATCGCCCAGTCGTTGCGCGACGCGTCCCTTGCCGAACCCTGGGCGGTAGTGCGGCCGCTAGTGGCCATGCCGGACGGCACGACCCAACCCGGCCACCCGGTGGGCTTCGGACCCGCCTGGCAAGACGCGTTGCTAGGCCTGCGCGGGGAGTCCGGCGCGATGCCGCTCGTTCGCCAAGCCGGCCAACGAGGCACGATGCACCCGCTGCCGTCCGACGACGCGGGATGCGTCCAGGACATCGATCATCCCGACGACATCCTCCGGGCGGAAAAGGCGCTGCAAAGCCGGCTTGGCTGACGCCAACGGCAATACCCGAACCAAAGCCGGAACCGAGACCGAAGCCAATCTGGCCTGCGCCCGGCCGCGCGTCCTATCCCTCGTGGCGCCCCGTCGACTCGCGGTCGCGCTCGTACCGGCGATCAAGCGGAAACGGCGGCAGCCAGGACTCCCTGCGGATGATCCAGCTTTCGTAGGTAGGCGTCAGTTGGTCTGGCGCGTCCAGCGACCCCAGGTTCACCTCGACCTCGTCGTCGGTGCGCCCGAACAACGTCGACCCACAACGGGGGCAGAAATGCCGGCCGGCATAGTCGCGCGTTTCACCGTCGATCGTCACGGCATCTTGAGGGAATATCGCCGAAGCGTGAAATAGCGCCCCATGGGTCTTGCGGCAATCCATGCAGTGGCACAGGCCCACCCGGTACGGCTGCCCCAACGCCACGATCTTCACGTCGCCGCAAAGACAACTGCCTGTAAACCGTTCCATGCTGTGTCTCCTCTCCAAGTCAAAGGGACCGTCGCTGACGGCAAGCGGATTACGTGAATCAGGGTGGACAACATCATCACCATTGAAAGTATTCGCCAAGCCTAATGGCCTATGGTCAAGGCTGACGAACGGCATCGCCGAAGGTTGCGTTCCGGCAGGCCCCTTCTGCAGACAGTCTATCGCTCCTACCTGTGCCGATTTTTGCACTTGATAAAAATTCGTTTATAGACGAAACTCGCCATGTACCGAATCGAACATTACCTGACACCTCGCGGGCTCAGGGATACCTATGTCGACTGGCTGCGCGGCCTACGTGACGTTCGCGCCAAAGTCGCCATTGCGCAGAGGGTCTTCCGCATCGAACGCGGCAACTTTGGCGATCATCGCTTTTGCCGCGAGGGCGTCTGGGAAATGCGTGTGCATGTTGGTCCCGGCTACCGCGTGTACTACGCTTTTTCCGGCCGGCGTGTGGTGCTGCTGCTGGGAGGTGGAGACAAGCGTACGCAGGATTCCGATATCGACCGCGCGGTGGACTATTGGCAGGATTGGCAACGGAGATCAGATGATGAGAAGCAGATCCCATGACGAAGCGATGGCGGAGGTGTATCGCAGTGATCCCGCTTTCGCGTTGGAGCTCATGAACACCATCTTGAAGGACGGCGACCAAGCCGACCTGCTGGTCATGCTTCGGCAACTGGCGCAAGCGTTCGGCGGGATTCAGGAGGTTGCCGCGCAAGCGCACTTGAACCCCACGCAGCTTTACCGCACGCTGTCGCCGAAAGGAAACCCGTCTCTGAGCAGCCTTGCGGCCATTCTCAAAGCGATGGGCTTGCGGCTGGCCGTGCAGCCGCTTGCGCCTCTCACGCCTGGCAACACCTAAGCCCCGGGAATCGGCGGCGGCGCGACATGGCCCGGCGCCGTGCGCCGCGTCTTCACTGCACCCGCAGTTTCCCGTCCGCGATGATCTTCGCCCATTTGGCTTGCTCGCCGGTCTGGAACGCCGTGAACTCCGCAGGCGTATTCGGCGTATAGGCCAGGCCCAGGCCCTTCATCTTGCCGTTGACGTCCGGCTTGGCGATGATGGCGGCAATGGCCTGGTTCAGGCGGTCGACCACAGCCGGCGGCGTGTTGGCCGGCGCGTAGATGGCTTGCCAGCTGCTGACGTCGAAGCCGGCGACGCCAGCCTCCTGCATCGTCGGCACATCGGGCATCACCTCGGTGCGCTTGGCCGACGTGACCGCCAATGCGCGCACCTTGCCGCTTTGCACATAAGGCAGCGCCACCAGCGCCGTTTCGAACGAGCTCGGAATCTGGCCGCCGATCAGGTCCTGGATGGCGGGCGCGCTGCCGCGGTACGGCACGTGGGTGAGGTGGGCGCCCGTCAATTGCTTGAATACTTCGCCTGACAAGTGCTGGGACGTCCCCTGCCCGGCCGAGCCGAAGGCGATCGTGTCCGGATTGGCCTTGCCCGCGGCCACCACGTCCTGCACGGACTTGTACGGCTGGTTCGCCCCCACCAGCAGCACGTTCGAAATGCTGCCCAACAGGATGACCGGCGCGAAATCCTTGGCCGCGTTGTAGTTGATGCCCGGCAACAGCGACGGGTTGATCGCATGGGTGGCGATCGTGCCCAGCAGCAAGGTATAGCCGTCAGGCTTGGCGCGCGCCACGGCGTCGGCGCCCAGCACGCCACCCGCGCCGCCCTTGTTTTCCACCAGCACGGTCTGGCTCAGGCTGGCGCCCAGTTCCTGCGCGATGAGCCGGCCCAGGATGTCTGAGGTGCCGCCGGGGGCAAAGGGCACCACCAGCGTGATGGGTTTAGCGCGGGGCCAATCGTCGGCGGCGTGCGCGCTGGCGGCGCCCAAGGTGGTCAGGGCCAGAACGGCGAAGGTGCGACGCAGCAGGGGGAATGCCTTCAAGCTTGTCTCCTGAAAGGGGAATGGTTTTATATCTTGTACGTTGTCGTACGACTTTCGGAGAAAGAGAGTACTTTCATCCCGCACGCGGTTCAATCTAGGGTAATTCCGAATTTGTCAGGCGAAGCGCGCCGCGTTGGTAGGCAGAAATGCCAGGATTTCCAGACCTATTGCTCGCTTCAGTTGTATGTTGTACGATGACATACATCTACTCATTAACCGCAGCAGCTACACGGTTCCAGCCCTGCTCTTTTTTCGCTTTCCCTCTTTACCCATTCCCTTTTAATGGATGACAGGCATGACGACTCCCCAGGAACTCAAAGAAATCGTATCGGAAGGGCTGCTGTCCTTCCCCGTGACGGACTTTGACCAGAACGGCGATTTCAACGCCAAGACCTACGCCGCCCGCCTCGAATGGCTGGCCCCGTACGGCGCTACCGCCCTCTTTGCCGCAGGCGGCACCGGCGAGTTCTTCTCCCTGGCTCCCCAGGAGTATTCGGACGTCGTGCGCACCGCCGTGCAGACCTGCGCCGGCAAGGTGCCGATCCTGGCAGGCGCGGGCGGCCCCACCCGCACCGCCATCGCCTACGCCCAGGAAGCCGAGCGCCAAGGCGCCAAGGGCATCCTGCTGCTGCCCCACTACCTGACCGAAGCCTCGCAGGACGGCATCGCCGCCCACGTCGAACAGGTCTGCAAGTCCGTCAAGATCGGCGTCATCGTCTACAACCGCGCCCAGTCCCGCCTGTCGGC
>NZ_JBYOKH010000087.1:0-13759 GCF_057799415.1 Achromobacter sp. 18P8.1.1
GGGGGGGGGCCCCCCCGCCACCTCTGTGTCTGGATATGCCCGGTAGTTCCGCCTTTTCATTCCTGCGTACCTTATGCAGCCTGCGCTGGCTCGCCATCGCGGGCCAAGCCGCCACCATCCTGCTGGCCAGCAGCGTGCTGGGCCTTGCCCTGCCGCTAGAGCCCCTGTGGATCGGCGTGGGCGTGCTGATCGGATTCAACGCCTACGCCAGCCTGCGCCTGCGCCGCCCCCGCGACCTGTCTCACGCCACCGCCTTCGGCCACCTGTTCGTGGACATGGCGGTGCTGTCGTGGATGGTGGGCTGGAGCGGCGGCATCAGCAATCCGTTCGGCACGATGTTCCTGATCCTGACCGCGCTGGCGGCCCTGGCGCTGCCGCGCAACTGGGCGCTGGCGGCGGCGGTGGCGGGTATTTCCGGCTATGCCGCCGCGGCCATCTTCGGCCAGCCCCTGCGCGGCGACGTCGACACCCATTCCCTGCTGCTCTGGGGCCTGGGCGTGAACTTCCTGATTTCCGTGGTGGTCGTGCTGGTGTTTTCCACCCGGCTGGCGTCCGACCTGCGCGACCGAGAGCGCGAGCTGGCCCGGCTGCGCGAACGATTCACCCGCAACGAAGGCATCGTCGCCCTGGCCACGCACGCGGCGGCCATGGCGCATGAACTGAACACGCCGCTTGCCACCATGACGCTCCTGGCCGACGAGATCGCCGCCGAGGTCAAGGACGACGACCTGCGCGACGACGTGGCCACCTTGAGCCAATTGCTGGCCCTGTGCCGGGAACGCATCCGCAATCTGGCGGTCCCAACCGCGGTGGACCTGGTCCGCGTGGTGGGGCAATGGCGCCTGATCCGCCCGACGATCGACCTGCAACGCTCGGGCGCCCTGCCGACCAGCCTGCGGGTGGACCCGGCAATCGCGCACCTGCTGCAAGCGCTCTTGAACAACGCGGCGGACGCCGGCGAGGCCGCCGAGGCCCCCCGCGTGGACCTGCATCTGGAATATGGCTATGGCGCCCTGCGTGGCGAAGTGCGGGACTACGGGCGTGGTTTCGACCCCGACCAGACCCTGCTGCCCGCGACCAGCCTGTTCAACAGCGGCAAGCCGGGGGGGTTGGGCGTTGGCCTGGCGCTCTCGCACGCCACCGTGGAACAGCTGGGCGGTGAAATGACCATGACCGCCGCCTCAGGGGGAGGCACCCGCATCCGCTTTTACCTGCCCCTGGGCAACCCCGGAACCTGAAAGTGATGAATCCTACCGACCTTGGCCTGTTGATCGACGACGACGAACTGTATGTGCGCACCTTGCAGCGCAGCCTGTCGCGCCGTGGCCTGGAAACCCGAACCGCCACCGGCATCGCGGAAGCGCTGCGCGTGGCCGAGGAGATCCGCCCGGCCTTCGCCTTGGTGGACCTGCGCCTGGGCGAGGACTCCGGCCTGACGCTCATCCGCCCCCTTCGCGCCCTGCGCGCGGACATGCGGATCCTGCTGGTCACGGGTTACGCCAGCGTGGCGACGGCGGTGGAAGCCATCAAGCGCGGCGCGGACGACTACCTGCCCAAGCCGGCCACCGCGCCGATGATCCTGCGCACGCTGGGCCTGGTGAAGCCAGAATCCGTTACGATCGAAACGACCATGACGCCGTTGCACCGCCTAGAATGGGAGCACATCCATCAGGCCCTGCATGAGACCGGCGGCAACGTTTCGGCGGCGGCGCGCCTGTTGGGCATGCACCGCCGATCCCTGCAGCGCAAGCTGGCAAAAAAACCGGGGCCGGAACGCGAGGTGCTTGTCGACTGATTTGTGCGGTTGCGACACATCTTTACAACACCCCCATGTGCACCTGCGACATATCGTCGCACCCCCGCTCTGCTTCCTAGGGCATCTGCTCCCTAGGAAAACCCTGAATCTGCCCCACTGGGGGCAGAATCCTCCCAGGCAATGCGACCATGTGTCGCAGGCTTGACCGATATCAAGCCGATAGGATGGACGTTGCTGCTTGGCAGCATTCCAGCTTGCTGCTTCGCAGCATTTCCAACCATCCATCCAAGGCTGTACGTGAAACACCCCCTCCTTGCGACCCTAACGCGCATTTTTGGCGTCGGCGCGGTCATGCTGCTTGGCGGCTGCAACATGGAAATCCTCTCCCCCAAGGGAGACATTGGCGCTCAGGAAAAGACTTTGCTGTTCACGGCGACGGGGCTGATGCTCATCGTTGTGATTCCAGTACTGTTCATGATCGTGTCGTTTGCGTGGAAATACCGCGCGTCCAATACCAAAGCCGACTACCAGCCCAAGTGGGCCCACTCCACGGCGATCGAAGTCGTGGTCTGGACCGTTCCTTGTATCATCGTGGCGATTCTTGCCGTGATCACCTGGCGCTCCACGCACGCGCTGGATCCCTACAAGCCGCTTGTTTCCGAACACAAGCCCGTCACCATCGAGGTGGTGTCGCTGGATTGGAAGTGGCTGTTCATCTACCCCGAATACGACATCGCCACGGTCAACGAGATCGCGTTCCCCGTGGACGTCCCGGTCAACTTCCGGATCACGTCCGCGTCGGTCATGAATTCGTTCTTCATCCCCCAGCTGGGTAGCCAGATCTACTCGATGGCCGGCATGGAAACGAAGCTGCACCTGAACGCGACCGAAGCCGGCACCTACGCGGGCATCTCGGCCAACTACAGCGGCGCCGGCTTCTCCGGCATGCGCTTCAAGGCCATCGCCACGTCGCAGGAAGGGTTCGACAACTGGGTCAAGGAAGCCAAGGCATCCCCCACGGCGTTGACGCCCGAGGCCTACGCTGAACTGACCAAGCGCAGCGAGCGCAACCCGGTCGTCAAGTACTCCTCGGCGCCTCCCGCCATGTTTGATTTCATTCTGGGCAGCACCATGTCCAAGATGGCCGGCGTGGACTCCGCCACGTGCACCCCCACGTCGAAAAATCTGATCGCAGGAATTAACTAACAATGCTCGGGAAACTCACCCTCGAGGCCATTCCGTACCATGAACCTATCGTCATGGTTACGCTGGCCGCCGTGTGCCTGGGAGGCCTAGCGGTCTTCGGCGCAGTCACTTACTTCGGCAAGTGGAAGTACCTCTGGACGGAATGGCTGACCTCCGTCGACCACAAGCGCATCGGCGTGATGTACATCATCGTCGCGCTGATCATGCTGCTGCGCGGCTTTGCCGACGCCATCATGATGCGTACCCAGTTGGCGGTCGCGTCCGCCGACTCCGCGGGCTTCCTGCCTCCCCACCACTACGACCAGATCTTCACCGCCCACGGCGTCATCATGATTTTCTTCATGGCGATGCCCTTCATCACCGGGCTGATGAACATCGTGGTGCCGCTGCAGATTGGCGCCCGCGACGTGGCCTACCCGTTCCTGAACTCGCTGAGCTTCTGGCTGTTCGGCGCCGGCGTCGCACTGATGATGATCTCGCTGTTCGTGGGCGAATTCGCTGCGACCGGCTGGCTCGCCTATCCGCCGCTGTCCGGGTTGGATTACAGCCCAAGCGTCGGGGTGGACTACTACATCTGGGCGCTCCAGATATCCGGGTTGGGCACAACGCTTAGCGGCATCAACTTCATCGTGACCATCCTGCGCATGCGCGCACCGGGCATGAGCCTGATGAAGATGCCGATTTTCACGTGGACCTCGCTGGTCACCAACGTGCTGATCGTCGCCGCCTTCCCCGTCCTGGCCGCAACGCTGGCGCTCCTGACCGCCGACCGCTACCTGGGCACGCACTTCTTCACGAACGACATGGGCGGCAACGTCATGATGTACGTGAACCTGATCTGGATCTGGGGCCACCCCGAGGTCTACATCCTGGTGCTGCCGGCGTTTGGCGTGTATTCGGAAGTGGTTGCCACCTTCGCCCGCAAGACGCTGTTCGGCTACAAGTCCATGGTCTACGCCACGGCCGCCATCGGCGTGCTGTCGTTCCTGGTCTGGCTGCACCACTTCTTCACGATGGGTGCGGGGGCCAACGTCAATGCCTTCTTCGGCATTGCGACAATGATCATCTCGATCCCGACCGGCGCGAAGATCTTCAACTGGCTGTTCACCATCTACCGCGGCCGCCTGCGCATCACGACGCCGGTGCTGTGGACGCTGGGCTTCATGATCGTCTTCGTCATCGGCGGCATGACCGGCGTGATGCTGGCCATCCCCGGCGTGTCGTTCGTGCTGCACAACAGCTTGTTCCTGATCGCCCACTTCCACAACACCATCATCGGTGGCGTGGTGTTCGGTTGTATCGCGGGCATGACCTACTGGTTCCCCAAGGCCTTCGGCTTCACGCTGAATGAGCGCCTGGGCCGCTACTCGTTCTACTGCTGGTTCGTCGGCTTCTTCATGGCCTTCATGCCCCTGTACATCCTGGGCTTCAAGGGCATGACGCGTCGCCTGAACCACTACGACAACCCCGAGTGGCAGCCGTACCTGCTGGTCGCACTGGCTGGCGCCGCGCTGATCATGCTGGGCATCTGGTTCCTGCTGCAACAAGTGTTCGTGTCGGTCCGCCAGCGCAAGCAAAACCAGGACGTCACCGGCGATCCCTGGGATGGCCGCACCCTGGAATGGGCGATCTCGTCGCCGGCTCCTTTCTACAACTTCGCCCACGTTCCTCACGTTGAAGAGCTGGACCAGTTCTGGGAAGACAAGCAAAGCGGCAAGGCCTACAAGCGCCCGGCCAAGTACGAAGACATCCACATGCCGAAGAACACCGGCGCCGGTGTGTACATCGGCCTGTTCGGCCTGGTGATGTGCTTTGCGCTGATCTGGCACATCTGGTGGCTCGCCATCGCCGGTTTCGTCGGCATGATCGGTTCGTTCATCGCCCGCGCCTACGACCGCGACGTCGATTACTGGGTCCCGGCCGCGGAAGTCGAACGCATCGAAAACGCCCACTTTGAAAAAATGCAGAAGGCCGCCTGAGCCATGATTCAAGCCGTAGCCACTCACCCCCACGCGGGTCACGACGATCACGCGCATCATGACGATGGATCCAAGACCGTTTTCGGTTTCTGGGTCTATCTGATGAGCGACTTGCTGATCTTTTCGGTGCTGTTCGCCACGTTCGCGGTGTTGTCCAACGCCACCGCGGGCGGCCCCACGGGCAAGGAACTGTTCGACCTGAAGTTCGTCCTGGTCGAAACGCTGTTGCTGCTGTTCTCGAGCTTCACCTTCGGGATGGCCAACCTGAACGTGCACGCCAACAACAAGTCCCGCGCCATGGGCTGGTTGATGGTGACGTTCCTGTTCGGTGCAGGCTTCATCGCGATGGAAGTCTGGGAATTCCATCACCTGATCACGGAAGGCGCCGGCCCGGGCCGCAGCGCTTACCTGTCCGCGTTCTTCACGCTGATCGGTACGCACGGCCTGCACGTCACCTTCGGCCTGATCTGGATCATCGTCCTCTTGGACATGATCCGCCGCCATGGCCTGGACTCGATCAACAAGCGTCGCCTGGCGTGCCTGAGCCTGTTCTGGCACTTCCTGGACATCGTCTGGATCTGCGTCTTCACCTTCGTCTATCTTATGGGAGCCATCTGATGTCGCACTCCGCTGCGGCCGCACACGGCCACGACGATCACGCTGCCGACCACGGCAGCCTGAAGTCCTATATCATCGGTTTCGTGCTCTCGCTGCTGCTCACCTTCGGCTCGTTCGGCCTGGTGATGCACGGCGCGCTGTCCCACACCGTCACCATCATCGGCGTGGTGGCCCTGTGCGTGCTCCAGTTGCTGGTGCAACTGGTGTACTTCCTGCACATGGGCGCGTCGAAGTCGGCCCGCGACAACCTTGCCGCGTTCGTCTTCACCGTGCTGATCATCGCCATCATCGTCGGCGGTTCGGCATGGGTGCTGTACAACATGAACGTCAACATGGGTCACGCCATGTAATGACAGCTTGCCGTTGAAGCAAAAAAAACAGGCGCCTTCGGGCGCCTGTTTTGCATTGCGGGGCCTGCAGGCCTACTTCGGCGCGGTCACCGTCAAGGCCACGCCCACCTGCCTGATCAAATCGTTGGCCGACACGCCGACGTGCGGCTGCACGCGCGAGACCTGGTTCAGATCGCAACTGGCGGCCCCGGCCGCGCCGTCCAGCACCTGTTTCACGGCACGCGCGCCCGTCGGGCTGAGCGGCCCGCCGTCGTCCAGCTGCCACGCCAGCACATCGGCCACCGCCATGCCGCAACGCCACGGCGTGCGGTACAGCCCGGCGTCATGCTCCAGCAGCATCTTCGCTTTGGCTTCCTTGCCCAGGCGCAGCATGATCACCAGCGGCAAGGCGTCGGCATCGGCCACCCCGTCGATGCGCACGCTCTTGTCGGTCCGGTCCGAGGCGTCGGCGCCCTTCTCCAGCCACTCCCGATACAGGTCATCGGGCAGCCACGGCAAACTGAGCGGCGCGATGTTGTTGTTGGTGACGCCCGTGGCGTCGTCCGCGCGCGTCAACGGCACGCCGGCCACGAGCAGGCGGTCGGCGGTGGCGCGCAGCTTGGCGCGCTGGCCGTCCCATTCAGGGCCGTTCTGCTTGATGGTCGCGCGGATCTCCACCTGGTTCCACACGCTGAGCAAGCTGGACAGCGATTCCGGCGTCAGCGGCAAACGCGGCTGGCCGGCGGCTTGCGCCAACTGATCCACCAGCGCCGGCTGCAAGGTGCGCGCCGCCAGACTGAAGGCTTCGTTCAAGCCGTTGCGTTCGGGCGTCTTGCTGGCGCTGTAGCCGCCCACCGCCGCGTCCGCCCCGTGCGCCAATGCGAAGGTCACGCGCTCCGAGACCGGAAACACCGCCGTCGGCGTCAACTCGCCGCTGTTCGATTCGCGCAGCGCTTCCAGCAAAGGCGTTTCCCACATGCCGCGGTTGCCGTAGTACATCCGGACATAGGCCGCGTTGATGTCCGCCCCCTTGGCCAGCAGTTGCTCGGCAAACCAGAAGCGGCTGGGCGAGCCCATGGCGGCGTGCAGCGCAGAGCGGCCGTTCTTTTCGCGCGCGTTCGGGTTGGCGCCCTTGGCCAGCAGGTACGTCAGGCTGTCCTTGTCTTCGCTGTAGTACGAAATGCGCCGCACGAGCAACGGCGTGCCGTTGTAGTCGCCGGCATCCAGCGGCGCGCCCGCCGCGATCAAGGCATCGGCCAGCGCATAGCGCTCGGCCGCCGGTCGCGTGTCCTTGGCGTCCGGCAAGGCGCTGGCCAGCAGCACGAAGCCGTTGTTGGGGCCGTCGGCGCGGGCACCGGCTGCCAGCAGGACCCGTACCGTTTCCAGCTGCTTGCCGGACACCGCCACGGCCAGCGCCGACGTGCCGTTCTCGTTCACGCCGTTGGGGTCTTGCCCGCGCGCCAACTCGGCGCGCACCGCGTCCACGTCATCCGCCCGGATCGCCTTGAAGATGGCCAGCCGAGGCCGGCAGACCGCCGCGTCCAGCGTTTTCTCGTTCAAGGCGGCGCTGATGCGGCTGGCGATATTGCCGGGGATCGGCTCCTTGGCCGCCAGGCGCTGCGTGCAATACAGGCGATAGTCCTCGCGTGCCAGCGTCTCGAAGTAGCCGCGCCTGTCGCCGGCCTTCCCGCTCTGCGCCCAGCGCGCGTCCGCCCGGTTCAGGTACGCCGCCGTGCGCGCAGGGTCGCGGCGCAGCACGTCGCTCAAGATGCGGTCGGCCTGCACGGCGTCGCCCGATTCGGTCAGCCAGAAGCCGTAGTCGTTCAGCGCCGTCAGCATCTCGGGATCCTTGCCGCCCGGATCGATCTCGCGAAAGTCCTGCTCCATCACGAAGCGGCGCAGGTCGGCCAGCGCGCGGGCGAACTCCGCGGTCTTGGCGCGCGGGATGGCGCGCGCCACCTGATGCAGCGTGCGGAACGTGGCCGTCACATCCACCGGCGCCTGATGCTCGAAGCGCACCGCGACAGGGAACGCCTTCAGTCGGCCGGGGTAGTTCGTGAGCGCCTGCTGCAGCGTGGCCAGGGCCTGCGCCTTGCGCGCCTCGTCCCACGGCTGGCTGGCGGTCACGATGGCAAGGTAGGCGTCCGCGCGGACCGTCGCCACGTTGCCCGCCGCATCCACCAGGAATCCATCGGACCGCGAGTCATCGGCATCGTTGTAGGTATAGCCCACCCAATACAGGGTCTCGTCGTTGCGCGGCGTCCTGACCGCCACGTACTCTTCGCGCGACGCCTTCCACGCGGCCGGGTCGATCACCAGGGGCTGGGAACGGAAGTCCAGATGGAATTCCTTGCCCGTTCCCCGCACGTACCGATACAGGTACAGGCGGTTCTCCATCTGGCCGACCAGCACCGCATCGCGGACGTTCTCGGTGCCCCAGACGCGCCGCTCGGGCTCGCGCAACGGGTAGCGCGACAGGCGGATGGACTCGATGGCGGCACCGATATCGGATGCTACGCCCGGCTGCGGCAGCGCCGCCAGGCCAGCCAGCGCCAACAGGAGGGCACCGGACATACGGGAGACTGCGGGACGGAAGCTGCGCGGCATGCGAAGGACAAAGCCAGGAAATCAGGGACATCGATCATACCCCCGGGCCACGCCCGTCTCGCGGGTAAGTCCCGAGTCGCATTTGCCCCACATCACGGAATCGCGGGGGCCTTTCGTTATATATTCCGCAATATAACGATTTCATTAACAGTTGAACGAATTTAGCGACCCGCCCCTATGGACGCCGTGCTGACCCCCACCCCCACCCTGGCCGACGTTCCCCCGTCTGCCCAGCGGTTTGCCCGCGCCCTGTTGCATCACGCGCCACCCGGCCATCCCGACGCCGGCTTTTTCGCCACCGTGATCGGCACCAGCCTGGCGCACCAAGACCTGGCGCGCAGCGGCCTGTGCCCCGACGAACTGCAGCAGATGCTTGATCATTTGTTTCCGGGCGCCCTGGCATCGGATGACGCGCGGCTGGCCATCTTGCGCGAGCAGGCCGACGTTTACGCGCTGCGAGGCCGGGGCGATCCGCAACCCGGCTTCACCCTGCTGCTGCGCGTGCTGCTGGACGCCTACCGTGCGCCCGAACACGAGACCACGCCGTGGGTCACCGGCGTGCTGGTCCACGCCTGCCTGCGGCCCGACCACCTGTGGCGCGACCTGGGCCTGTCCGGCCGCGAGGACGTGACCTTCCTGCTGGCGCGCCACTACCCGGGCCTGGTGATACGCAACGTGCGCAATCTGCGCTGGAAGAAATTCCTGGCGTATTCGGCCTGTGAACACGCCGGGCTGCCGCCTTCCGCCGCGCCCGGCTGCCCGGCTTGCGAAGACTACGGCGTCTGCTATCCGGATGCGCCCGACTGACAGCCGCCCCCGCTAGAACCGGTACGCCACGCCCGCGCCCACGCCCAGGCTGCGCCCGGCGGCGGGCTCGTAATAGCGGCCATTGCTTTCGTTGACGATCACCGAACCTGCATAGCGTTTGTCGAACAGGTTGTCCACGCGCGCGTAGGCATTCAATTCCCACGCGCCCAGGCGCTTCACATAGCCGGCGCTCACCGCCGCCACGAAGTAGCCAGGCGCGTCCTGATCGTTCGCATCGTTCACGTAGATCTTGCTCAGGAAGCGCCCTTCCACCGACGCCTGCCAGCCTTCGGGCGGCGCCCAGGCCAGCGACGCGTACACCGCCTGGCGCGCGATGCCGGGAATCTTATTGCCGGCGCGGATGTCGCCCGAACTGTCGTCCGCGTATCGCGCATTCAGCCACGTATAGGCGAACTGCGTGCGCCAATGGCGCGCAACCTCGCCCGACCAGCCCAGCTCCACCCCGTCGCGTCGCGTGCGGCCCGCGTTCTGATAGCTGGTGCGCCCGCCTGAACTGCCGGCCGACACGATCTCGTTGTCGGTGCCGGTGTGGAAGACGGCGGCCGTCGCCAGACCCCCGGCCATGCGCGCCTTCACGCCGGCTTCCAGATTGGTGCTGAGCGACGGCGCCAGGCCGAAATTCAACCCTGGCTGGCCGCCCGGCCGATACGAGATTTCGTTTAGCGTGGGGGTCTCGAACCCACGTCCATAGGAGGCGTACACGCTGACATCCGGGCTGACCGCGTAGCGCAACGCGGCCACCGGCAGCGCCTTGCGATAGCGTGCGTCGCCACTGTCGTCGCCATTGCCCGCCGTGATGTAGTGGTCGTTGGAGTCGAAGGCGACCGTGCTGTAGCGCAGGCCGGCATCCACCGTCCAACGCTCAGACACCTTCCACGATGCCTGCACGTAGGGGTCGGCGTTGTACACGGTGTTGGTCTCGTCGCGCCGCAGCGCGCCCTGCACCCCCAACTGCTGATCGGCGCCCGTACCAATGAAATTCTGATAACCCTTGCGGTCTTCGCGCATCGAATCGTAAGAAAAGCCGCCGATCAGCGTAAGCGGCCGGCCAGCCAGGTCCAGCTCGGAGGTCCAGCGCAGATCCGCGCCGCCATACCGGCGCGCCAGGTCGATGACCCCGCCCGCCTGCGTGGGCGCCAATTGTGCCGCTGGCGGGATCGACTGGTACTGGGTCGTGTCGCGCTGGCCGTAGTACGCCATCACGCGCCACGTGTTGCGGCTGTCCACGTGCCGCTCGTACACCACGCCGCCCTGCGTCTGCCGCACGGTCTTGCGCGTGTCGTACTGCTCGGCCAAAGGCGCCGCGCGCGGGTCGTCCTGAAACTGCTGGTAGGTCAGGCCCAGGGGATCCTGCGCCTTCAGGTCCACGCTGTTGACCACGATGGTCAGGCGGCTGGCGTCATCCAGCTGCAGGCCCAGCTTGGCGTTGGCCAGGTTCTTGCGCGCCGCGCTGTGATCGCGGTAGCCGTCAGTGGTGAAGCGGCTGGCGTCCAGCACATAGTCCAGCCCGTCCGGCTCGCCGCCGCTGGCCTTTACGCCGTAGCGCCACGTGCCGTCGCTGCCGCCCCAAGCGCTTGCGGACAGGGTGGGCGGCGGTGTGCCGTCTTCCGTGTAGACCTGAATCACACCGCCCGAGGAATTGCCGTACAGCGCGGAAAACGGCCCCCGCAGCACCTCGACGCGGTCGATCGAACCGATGTCGATGTTGGACGTCTGCCCCTGCCCATCCGGCATGGTGGCTGGAATGCCGTCCACGTAGAGCCGCACGCCGCGCACGCCGAAGGTGGATCGCGCCCCAAATCCGCGGCTGGATATCTGCAGATCCTGCGCATAGTTCTGACGGTTCTGGATCTGCAGGCCCGGCACGCCCGCCAGCCCTTCAGACAGATTGATTCCGGGCTGCCCGCGGCGCATGGCCGCGCCGTCGACCACGTCCACCGACGCCGGCGTGTCCAGCACGGCGGTGCCCAGGCGCGTGCCCGTCACGACCACGGGGGCCAAGGTGGGGCCGGCTTCCTGCGCCCACGCGACGTTGGCCAGCCCTTGCGCCAACCCCGCCGCCAGCGAACCGCGCGCGGCCCAACGCAGGCTCCAGTGCGCCCCAAGATGCGCCGCCACGCCGCGCCGTCTGACCTGCTTCGTCAAATTCGTCTCCCGTAGAGCCATGGACCCGCAATTGCCATTGGAAACGCAAAGCGGGAATAGGTTCTAATAGCCGCTATGGAACCATCGCAAGACATCGAACGCCGCCTGCTCGAACTGGAGGTCAAGTCCAGCTTCGCGGACGACCTGCTGGAGCAACTGAACCAGATCATCGTCCGGCAGCAACAGCAGATAGACCGGCTGCTGCGTGAAGTGGCGGACCTGCGTCAGCAGGCCCCCGAGGGCGCCGCGCCCTTCCGCAGCCTACGCGACGAACTGCCGCCGCACTACTGACGCCGCGCCCCTAGTACCGGTAGCGCAGCAACCTGCCCAGGCGCCGCAACGGCGCAACCCGCCGCATCAGCCAGATGGCCGCCCGGGCGGGCCAGGAATACCGGGCCCACTGCGTTGCGTCGCTTTCCTCATACAGCCATTGCTCGCTGCGCAACCGCAGCCCGGGCACCTGAGCCTCAAGGTCCAGCGGATCGCCCAGGCTCCAGCGCATCACCGCACCGGTCGCCCGGAACATGCGATTGCGCGACGCCAGCGCCAGCCCCATCCGGCTATAGGCATCGAAGGCGATCTCGCCCGAGGGGAATTGCGTGGCCACGGTGCGCAGCAATTGCAGCACTTCGTCCTCGGGCATGTACAGGAATAACCCTTCCGCCACCACCAAGGCCCGCCTGTCGGTAGGAATCCGCGACAGCCACCCCAGATCCGACATCGGCGAACCCAGCATCTGATAGCCCGCACGCGCCGGATACAGTGCGCGCCGCAGGTCGATCACCTCGGGAAAATCCACGTCAAACCAGTTGACGTCCGGCGCCGGGTCCACCCGAAACACCCGGCTGTCCAGGCCGCAGCCCAGATGCAGCACCGTAGCGCCGCGGTGCGCGGCCAGGAACTCCCGCACCCACGCGTCCAGCGTGTAGGCCCGCATCGCCAATCCGATCATCTCGTCGCGGCGCATGCCCAGCGCCGCGAAGTCATGGTCGATGCGTGCCACGGCACAGGCGGCGTAGTGGTCCTGCAGCAAAGATCCGGGCAAGCGGCTTTCTTCTGCCTTGGCGTACAGCGTGATCAGCAGCGTGGCTTTTTCACGCGTCAGATGGACCTTTTCCATGCGGGCTCCCAACCGGTCATTCTTGCGCTATCGATTCCATAATTGGTGACTATCGAATAAATTGAATACGTTCATCCCATTTATGGAAATATCTTTTACCCATATACGGGTTTATCCCTAGCTCCAATCGGCGCAGAATTCAGTCATCGGGAAACAGCAACGAACCACGACGGATAGGCCGCCTGATTCGCCCCCTAGGCTCTTGAAATCGGAGAATTACCATGAAGAAGACCCTTGCTACCGCTTTGATGTTGTCCTTGGCCGCCCTGAGCGCTGGCGCCTACGCATCGCAAAATATCGAACCCAACAACGTGCCGTTCCAAGGCGTTTACGGCACCCAGTATGAAGGCCCGACCCGTGCCCAGGTGCAAGCCGAACTGGCTGCCGCCAAGGCCGCCGGCCTGGTGACCAACGTCGAACCGAACAACGTGCCGTTCCAAGGCGTCTACGGCGCCCCCCAGTCGGGCAAGACCCGCGCTGACGTGCAAGCCGAACTGGCCGCCGCCAAGGCCGCCGGCCTGGTGAGCAACGTGGAACCGAACGACATGCCCTTCGCTGGCGTCTACCACGGCAACTGATCTGCCCGGCAACGCTTGACTCCCTCCCCTTGTTGTACCTTGGCCGCCTGCAATCAGGCGGCTTTTTTTTGTCTGGGGGCCGCGTGGCAAACAGGACGGCTTCGCGTACTATCGGCCCAGGTACAAGCAAGATAATCTGATCCATCAGACAGGGAGCCCATCTTGAAATCCACCCGCATTCTCGCCGCATTGCTCGTCGCAGCCGGCATGACGACTGCGGCGGTCGCCGCGCCGCCGGTAATGCTGAACAACTCGCTCATCACGCAGATACCCAAGGGCGACCGCACGTCGTTCCACGAGGCCGTCGCGCAGGCGCTGAACAGTTCAGCCGATGGCCAGCGCACCGAATGGGCCAGCAAGGCACAACCCAAGAAGGCCGCGCCGATCACCGTGCAACTGACGCCGACGCAAACCAGCAAGGTCAAGGACGACCGCGTCTGCCGCTTCCTGGTGGCCGACTTCGCACGGACCAGCACCACCGAGAAATGGCAGTTCTGGTTCTGCAAGCAACCCGACGGCACCTGGAAGGCTAGTAGCAACTAAGCTGCTGGCTGGCTAGCTAGCCCCAGCCACCCCAAAAAAAATGCCCCTTA
>NZ_JBYOKH010000088.1:0-11118 GCF_057799415.1 Achromobacter sp. 18P8.1.1
CCGGGGTGCAGCGCATCCAATGTGCCGTAAGCCTCGGCCACCGCCAGCGGCGTGTGGTAGCCGAGCAGCGTGGCGCCCGACCCGACGCGTAAGCGCGAGGTCGCCGCCGCGACCTGGCCGATCAGCACGGGCGTGGCCGAACTGGCCAGCCCTTCAGACAGATGATGTTCGGCCAGCCAATAGCGGCGGTAGCCGGCCTGTTCGGCACGGCGCGCCAGATGCACGGTGTTGGCCAGGGCCTGGCGAACATCGGACCCCGTGGAAATCGGCGCCAGGTCCAACACCGACAAGGGTACGCGGGGATGGCGGCTCATGATGCGACCGCCTCGGCGGCGGCTGCCGCCACGTCGCGCTCGGCAACCGGTTCATGGCGCGCGGCCGACAAGCCCAGGTGCTCGCGCAGCGTGCTGCCGGCATACTCCTGGCGGAAGACGCCGCGCTCCTGCAGCAGCGGCACGACCCGGTCCACGAATTCCTCGATGCCGCTGGGAATCAGGTGCGGCACCAGGATAAAGCCGTCCGACGCGTTCTGCTGCACATAGCGGTTCATGTCTTCGGCCACCTGGGCCGGCGTTCCAACGAACTGTTGGCGCCCCGTGACTTTGATGATCAAGTCGCGGATGCCCAGGTTTTCACGGCGGGACAGTTCGCGCCATTGACGTGCCGTGGCCAGCGTGTCGTCGTGCTGGCGGGTGCGGCCCTTTGCCACGGTCGTGGCCGAGACGTCGGGGTCGAAATCCGGCAACGGCCCGTCGGGGTCGAAACCGGACAGGTCGCGGTTCCACAACTGTTCCAGCAACACGATGGCGGTTTGCGGGCTGACCTGCTGGCGTCGAACCTCGGCATGGCGTTCGGCGGCCTCTTCCGGCGTATCGCCCAGCACGAACCCCACGCCGGGCAGGATCTTCAGGTCGTGCTCGGCGCGGCCGTACTTGGGCAGCCGCGCTTTGACGTCGGCATAGAACGCCTGCCCCTCGGCAAGCGATCCGTGGCGGGTGAAGATCGCATCCGCGCTGCGGGCGGCGAACTCCCTGCCCTGCGTTGAATCGCCGGCCTGGATGATGATCGGGTGCCCTTGGGGTAGCGGCGGCACGTCCAGGCGGCCGCGGACCGTGAACTGCCGGCCCTGGTAATCGAAGCTGCCTTGGCCGTCGTCGCCGCCGCTCCACAAATGCCGGGCCAGTTCGACGAATTCGCGGGCGCGCTCGTAGCGCTGGTCATGCGGCAGGTAGGCGCCGCGCCGGAAGTTCTCGCCCGTAAAGGCGCCGGGCGACGTCACCACGTTCCAGGCGGACCGGCCGCCCGACACATGGTCCAGCGTGGCCAGCTGGCGCGCCAGGTTGTAGGGTTCATTGAAGGTGGCGTTGAGCGTGCCGGCCAGGCCGATCCGTTCGGTCACGGCGGCCAGCGCCGCCAGCACGACCAGCGTGTTCGGGCGCCCGACCACGTCCAGGTCGTGCAGCTTGCCGCGCTGCTCGCGCAGGCGCAGGCCTTCCGCCAGGAACACGAAGTCCAGCTTGCCGCGTTCGGCGGCACGCGCAAAGCGTTCAAAGGAGGCGAATTCGATCTGGCTGCCCGCCTGCGGGTCGCTCCAGACCGTCATGTTGTTGACGCCGGGAAAATGCGCGCCCAGGATCACTTGCTTCTGTGCCATGGTTAACGGCCTCCGTGCCCTGCCAGGGCTGCATAACGGTTGCTTGCTTCCGCCAGCCCCAGGCGGCTACGCAAGGAAAGGGGTCGCTGCCCGGCTTCGGGCGTGGGCGCCGCGGGCGATCCCGGCCCGCGTAACAGGGGGAGCAGCTCGCGGATCACCCCATCCAGGTCCCGGTCCAGGTCTTGCGGATGCAGGCGCACGCCCGAAAAACCCAGTGCGCGCCAGTGCTGGATGCGTTCCGCCAACGCTTGCGCCGTGCCTGTATGGGCCGCTACGCCCTGAGCATCGGCCAGAGGGCCATCGCCGCCGAACGCTACGGCCACGTCCGCGTAGTAACGCAGCGGCGCCAGGCTGCGACCGCCCTGTTCTTGCGCGGCAGCGAGGATCTGGCGCACGGGCGCCCAGTCCGCTTCACCTTGGGGAGGAGGCACGAAAACGATATCGGCATGGGCCGCCGCCCATTCCAGATCGCGCGCTTCGCGCCAGGCCACGGCTACGGGCGGCTGCCCCTGGGGCGGGCGGGGCACGATGGAAGGTCCCTTGATGGAAAAGGTCGCGGCATCCACATCCACATAGTGCAGCTTGTCGCGGTCCACAAAGCGGCCGGTGTCCACGTCGCGGATGATGGCGCCCTCTTCCCAGCTATCCCACAGGCGGCGCACGGCATCCAGGGCATCGGCCGCGTCGCGGTAGAGGCCGTCGCGTTCGTCAGGCAGGCCGTAGATGCGGCTGCCCGCGTGCGCCAGCGCTGCCTCGACATCGGATTCGGCTGGTACTTGCGGCAACAATCCCGCGCGGCCCCGCGTTACGTAATCCAGCGTGGCGATGGCTGTCGAGATGTGGAAGGGTTCGTTGGTGCTGACGGCCACCGATGGGATCAGGCCGATGCGGCGCGTGGCGGGGCCGGCGCGCGACAGCAGCAAGGTGGCATCCAAGGGACTCTGGCCGGAGGCGCTACCGCGTGCCCAGCGGTCTTCGAAGGTGGCGAAATCCAGGCCCGCATCATCGGCGCGCCGCAGCGCGTCCAGCCAGCGCGCCTCGGTGCGGCGAGCGGATGCGTCGTCCTGCGGCGCATGCGCAATGCCGTTCAGGGCCAATCCAATGGGAAACAGTAAGGGGTCGGTCATGGTGTCGCGGCCTTATGCCGCCAGGTCTAGGGTCAAGGGCGCAGGCGCGGCGGCGGACCGCGCATGGCGTCCGCCCGGGGTATCGCCAAGCAAGGCCTGCGTATAGGGATGGCGGGGGGCTTCGAAAACCTGCTCGACCGGCCCCTGTTCGGCCACCTGGCCGCGCCGCAGCACGACCACGTGATCCGAAATCTGCCTGACGACCGCCAGGTCATGGGATACGAACAGATAGCTGACGCCCAACTCCGCTTGCAAACGCTGCAGCAGCGCCAAGATGCGCGCTTGTACCGACACGTCCAGCGCCGACACGGGCTCGTCCAGCACCAGCAGCTCGGGCTCGATGGCGAGCGCGCGGGCGATCGCCACGCGCTGGCGCTGGCCACCGGACAAACGCGCCGGCCGGCTGTCCAGCAGATCGGGGTTAAGCTCCACGGCCTGGAGCAGTTCGGCGGCGCGCGCGCGGCGCGAGGCTCCATTGCCCAGGCCGAAGGCGCGCAAGGGTTCGGTGATGATGGCTTCCAGCGTGAACCGCGGATTCAGCGACGCATACGGGTTCTGATAGACCACCTGCACGCGCCGGCGGAAATCCTGCAACTGGCTGCGCGTCAACCGGGTCACGTCGCGGCCGTCGAACAAGACGCGGCCGGCCGTAGGCCGTTCCAGGCACAACGCCATCCGCGACGTGGTCGACTTGCCGGAACCGGATTCGCCCACCAGGCTGGTCGTGCCATGACGGGGCACATGAAACGACACGCCGTCGACCGCCAGCACGTCGCCGAAGCGCTTCTGCAAGCCTTCCACGACCAATAACGGCGCCTGCACGGGGGGACGCGCCCCTTGGAAGCCGAATCCGTCACGCTTCAGCCCGGGCGCCGCCGCCAGCAACGTGCGCGTGTAGGGGTGCCGAGGATGGTCGCGCAATTGACGCGCGGCGCCGGCTTCGACGATGCGCCCGCCTTGCATCACCACCACCCGGTCCGCACGGTCGAACGCCACGCCCAGGTCGTGCGTGATCAACAGGACCGCGATGCCCTTGCGCCGCACCAGCGCTTCCAGATGGTCCAGCACTTGCCGCTGCACGGTCACGTCCAGCGCGCTGGTCGGTTCGTCGGCGATGATCAGCGCGGGTTCGTGCGCCACGGCCATGCCGATCAGCACGCGCTGGCGCATGCCGCCCGACAGTTCGTGCGGGAAGCTGCGCGCCACCCGTTCCACGTCGCTCAGCCCCACATCGGCCAGGATGCCGGGCACCCGGCGCCTCGCCTCGGCGAGCGGCACGCCGTGGACGGTCAACGCTTCTTCCAGTTGCTTGCCAATCCGTCTGACCGGATCCAGCGACAGGCCCGGGTCCTGTGGGACAAATCCGATTCGCCGTCCGCGCAAGCCCTGCCAGACGGACTCGGGTGCGTCTGCCAGTTCGTGCCCTTCCAGCGCAATGCTGCCGCCCAGCCGGCGGGCGTTGTCCGGCAGCAGGCCGATCAACGCCGCCGCGGTCGTCGATTTTCCGGAGCCGGACTCGCCGACCAGCGCCACGATTTCGCCGGGCTGGATGGCCAGGGACACATCGTTGACGGCATTGCGCCAGGCACCGGTGGCGCCATCCCGGTAAGCGACATTCAATTCGCGTAACGCCAGCACGTCAGGCACGCCGGGCACATCTTTGAGGGGTTGCGCGTTCATTTCGATTCTCCCAGGTCTTGGGCGTACCGGGCGATCTGGTTCGCCGACAACACCACCGTGGCCACCACCAGCCCCGGCATGGTCGTGTACCACCAGGCTGCCGCGATATAGTTGCGGCCCTCTGCAATCAGCAACCCCCATTCGGGAGCGGGCGGCGGCGCGCCAAACCCCAGGAAGCTGAGCGATGACACGGCCAGCACGGCCGCGCCGAACTCCAGCGCGGCCAGGGCCAGGACAGGCCCCGCTGCATGCGGCGCGATGTGGCGCAACAGAATGCCGCGGATGCCCACGCCAGAGGCCACCGCAGCTTCAACGAACACCGCGCTGCGCCAACGCAGCACTTCGCCGCGCATCAGCCGGCCAAAAGTCGCCACATAGGACAGGCCGACGGCAATAGCGATGTGCACCGTGCCGAATCCCAGCACCGTCACAATCGCCATGGACAGCAGCAAGGTGGGAATGGCCATCAGGATATCGGTGGCGCGCATCAGCACGGCATCCACCTTCCCGCCCAGGAATCCCGCCAGCAGCCCGATCGCGCCGCCCAGAAACAGCGCGATCAACACCGCCAGCGACGTCGCCTGCAGGGAGGTGGACGTTCCATGGACGGTGCGCGCATAGATGTCGCGCCCCAGATGGTCGGTACCGAACCAATGCGTGGCGGATGGCGGCAGCAATGCGTCCTGCGGCACGCCGCGCAAGGGGTCGGCGGCCGTGAACGCCTGCGGAAACAAGGCCCAGCCCAGCACCAGCAGGATCACCGCGACGCTTACCGTCAGCACGGGCCGGGCTCGCAGGGCCGAGGCCGCCGCCAGCAGCCTGCCCGGCCGGGCGAGCGACTCTCTAGAAATGGCTTGCGTATTCATGCCAGCGCCCTCGCCCGGTTGCGGGTGATGCGGGGGTCCAGCAAGGGATACGCCAGGTCCACCACCAGATTGACGGCCACGAAAACCGCGGCCGCCAACACCACAACGCCTTGCACCACGGGAATGTCCTTGACCGCTACCGCACCCTGCGCGAGCCGGCCGATGCCTTCGCGCGAGAACACCGTTTCCGTCACGACGGACCCCGCCAGAAGGTTGCCCATCAGCACGCCCGTCATCGTCAACACGGGAATCGTGGCGTTGGGCAGCACGTGCGTGAACAGCAGGCGCCTGCGCGACAGGCCCTTGGCGCGCAATGCGCCGACGAACGGCTGCCCCCACACGGCCGACAGCGACCGCGACAGCACTTGGGCCACGGTGGCCGCGGTGGGCAGCGCCAGCGTCGCGGCCGGCAGCACCAACGACTGCCAGCCGTCATTGCCCATCGCCGGAAACACCGGAAAGGTGAACGACAACCACTGCAGCAACAGCAACCCCACCCAGAAGGTCGGCAGGCAGACGCCCAGCGACGGCGCCGCCTGCAGCGCCGACCGCAGGCGCGCATTGCGTGCTGAACTGGCCGCCAAGGCCAGCCCCAAGCCGAGGACGAGCGCGGCCGCCAGCGCGCACAGGGCAAGGGCCGCCGTGGCGGGCGCCGCCTGCGCCAGCATGGCGGCCACCGACTGCCCCGTCTGGATCGACACGCCCAGATCCAGGCGAAGCGCCTGCCAGAGCGCGATGCCGTACTGCACCAGCAGCGGTTCGTCCAGGTGGTACTGCGCGCGAAGCGCCGCCACCTGGGCGGGATCGACCATGCTCTGGTCGCCCTGGTTCAACATGATGCTGACGGGATCGCTGGGCAGGATATACAGGATCACGAATGACACCGTATAGGCGGCCCACAGCACGAAAGCCGATTGGACGATCCGGCTGAAGGCGTAGCGCCAGGCGTCGTTGCCGTCGCGCCAGCCGCTACGCGCCGCGGTCTTGGTCATGCGATCCCCTTATTTCTGCAACCAGGTGTCGTAGAACTGCAGGCGCGACGAGGCGTCGTAGTGCAGGCCGTGCACGTGCTTGCCGGTGGCGCCAACCGTTGCCAGTTCCACCAGCGGAATCGCATGCCCATCTGCCACCAGCAGCTCGGCGGCGCGGGCGATCAGGGCGCGGCGTTCTGCCGGGTCCTGCGCGGCTGCCGACTTGGCCAGCACCTCGTCCACCTCGGCCGGCTGGCGGAAGTTGACGTTGCGCCCGCTGGCCAGGAACACGGTGCGCAGAATGTCCGGGTCGGCGCGGGTCAGGTTGTAGAACTGAAGCGGCATCTTGCCCGTGTCGCGTTGGGCGTTCACTTGGCCGATCACGCTCTTCTTCAGTTGCAGGTCCACCCCGATCTCACGCAGTTGCTGCTGCACCAGTTCCAGGAAGGTCACCGCCTGCCAATATTCCAGCCGCACGGTCAGGCGTTCGCCGTTCTTTTCCCGGATGCCGTCCTTGCCCAGCACCCAGCCGTCGTCCTCCAGCAGCTTCGCCGCGCCTTTCGGGTCATAGGCCAGGGCCTGCGACTGATCGACATAGGACGGCGTGGTCTTGGCCAGCACCGACGTGGCGGCGCGCTGATAGCGCGACAGGATCGCCTGCAATTCGGGGCGGTTGATGCCCTTGACGATGGCGCGGCGCACCGCCGGCGACGCCCACAACGGCAGCGATTCATTCGGGAAGAAGCTGTAGACCAGCCCCGGATTGCTGCGCGCCAGGATCGGGAAACCTTGGGCCAGCAGCACCTTTTCATCCTGCGGCTGCACGCTGGTGCTGACGTCCACCTGGCGTGACAGCAGGCTCCCGTTGCGCACCCCCGATTCCGGGATGATGCGGAACTCGATGCCTTCCAGGTATGCCTTGTCTTTGTGGGCGGCCAGCGACGACGGCCAGCCGTAGTCCTCCCGGCGCTGCAGCTTGGCGGCCTGGTTATGCACGAACGACGTCAAGGTGAACGGACCGGATCCCACCACCTGCCCCTGGCACCGTTCCTCATAGGACTTGGCCAGCGTGGCCTTGGACAGCAGGCCCATGCTCATCGTCGAAGTGGCCTGCAGGAACTGGGCGTTGGGCTGCTTGAAGACGATGACGACCGTGCGCGGGTCGGGTGTGTCGATACGGTCCAGCCCGGCCAGGTAGGTCGACGCCAGCGAGGCGCGCGCGCCCATCTTCACGATGCCGTCGAAGTTGGCCTTGACCGCATCGGCGTCCAGCGGACTGCCATCGGCAAATGTCGCGCCGTCGCGCAGCACGAAGGTGAAGCGGCGGTTGTCGTCTTCGGATTTCCAACTGGTGGCCAGCCACGGCACGATGTTGCCCGTTTCGGGATCCTGATCCGTCAACGAGTCTGTGATCTGCCGGCCGATGTTCAACGCGGTGTTGTTGCCGGGCTGCTGCGGGTCAACGCAAAGCGGGTCCCCTTCCAGCGCGACCTTGAGAATACCGCCGTATTGCGGTTGGGCGCCGTGCGCCGCGGTGCCCAGCAGCGCAAACGCCGCCGCGCAGAGCGCCGCGCCGATGCCGGCGGCCCGCCGCGGCGCATGCGCGCCCCGGGTCTGATTCATCACACTGGCTACGCTGCGCTGCATTACCCTGCATCCTTGTATTCGAAGTGAAGCGATCCACTCTAAACAAGGGCGCGGCCGCGCCTAAATACATTCTTCGGATTTCGAAATCCGGCAGAAACTAATGCCCATAAGCATCATGGACGTGGTGACGGTCAGCGCGGAAAATGCCGGTTTTCCGGGCGTGGCAAGCCCAGGTTCTCGCGCAGCGTGCAGCCTTCGTATTCGCGACGGAAAATGCCGCGCCGCTGGAGCTCGGGCACGACCTGCTCGGTAAACGCGTCCAGGCCACCGGGTAGCCACGGGAACATCACATTGAAGCCGTCAGCCCCTTCCGCCTCCAGCCATTCCTGCATTTGATCCGCGATGTGGCGCGCCGTGCCCACCATGGCCAGGCCGCCGTAGCCGCCCAGGCGCTGGGCCAATTGCCGCACCGTGAACCCTTCGCGTTCGGCCAGGGCGATCACCCGCTCGCGACCGCTCTTGCTGGCGTTGGTCTCGGGAACCGGGGGCAAGCGCGCGTCGGGGTCAAAGGCCGAGGCATCGCAGCCCAATGCAATGGACAGCGACGCGATGGCACTTTCATAGTGGACAAGGCTGTCCAGATGCGCGCGGATATCTCGCGCCTGGCGGTCCGTTTCACCCACCACGACGAGCACGCCTGGCAGGATCTTCAGGTGATCGCGATGGCGCCCCAGCCTGTCCATCCGGCCTTTGACGTCGGCGTAGAACCGCCTGCCCTCCTCCAGCGTGGACTGCGCCGCGAACACCACTTCCGCCGTCTCTGCGGCCAGTTGCCTGCCGGGTTCCGACGCGCCCGCCTGCACGATGACCGGCCAGCCCTGCACCGGACGGGCGATGTGCAGCGGCCCCTTCACCGACAGGTGCTCGCCCTGGTGATTCAAGGCCCGCAGCCGGGCGGGGTCGAAATACACGCCGCTGTCGGCGTCGCGGATGAAGGCGTCGTCGGCCCAACTGTCCCACAAACCGGTCACCACATCGTAGAACTCCCGCGCCCGGGCGTAGCGGGCCGCGTGGTCGGGCTGACGGGTACGGCCGAAGTTCAGCGCAGCGTCGGGATTAGAGGTGGTGACGATGTTCCACCCGGCCCGCCCCTGGCTCAGATGGTCCAGCGACGCGAAGCGCCGCGCCACGTGAAAGGGTTCGTCGAAGGTGGTGGACGCCGTGGCCACCAGCCCCAGATGCTGCGTCGTCTGGCTAAGCGCCGACAACAGCGTGAAAGGCTCGAACGACGTCGCGGTGTGGCTGCGCTTCAAGGCATCGATCGGCATGTTCAACAGCGCCAGATGATCCGCCATGAAGAAGGCGTCGAAGCGCGCCCGCTCCAGGGTCTGGGCGTAGCGCTTCAGGTGTTCGAAGTTGAAATTGGCGTCGCGATGCGCGCCCGGATAGCGCCAGGCGCCCGTGTGGATGCTGACGGGGCGCATGAACGCGCCCAGCTTGAGTTGACGTTGCACGCTCATGCTTGCCCCCTTATGCCTTTCGCCTGACCGAGGACAGCCGCTGCACCACGTCCAGCAGGCGGTCGATTTCGTCGTACGTGTTGTAGAACGCCAGCGACGGGCGCACGGTCGTTTCCACGCCGAACCGGCGCAAGATCGGCTGCGCGCAATGGTGGCCCGTGCGCACGGCGATGCCCTCCTCGTTCAGCGCATGCCCCACCTCTTCGGTGCTGTAGCCGTCCAGCACGAAGGACATGACGCTGGCCTTCTCTGCCGCCGTGCCGATCAGGCGCACGCCCTTGATGGCGCCCAGCCCCCGCATGCCGTAGACCAACAAGTCATGTTCGTAGCGCCCGATGTTCTCGATGCCCAGTCGCGTCACGTAGTCCAGCGCCGCGCCTAGCCCGACGGCATCCGCGATATTGCCCGTGCCCGCCTCGAACTTGTTGGGAATCGGCTGGAACACCGTCCTCTCGAACGTCACGTCGGCGATCATGTTGCCGCCGCCTTGCCAGGGCGGCATGTCTTCCAGCACCTCGCGCTTGCCCCAGACGACGCCAATGCCCGTCGGGCCGAAGATCTTGTGGCCCGAGAACACGAAGAAGTCCGCGCCCAGCGCCTGCACGTCCACCCGCATATGCGACACCGACTGCGCGCCATCGACCAGCACGCGCGCGCCCGCGCGATGCGCCAGGTCCACGATCTCCTTGACGGGCGTTACCGTGCCCAGCGCATTCGACACCTGTGTGACAGAGACAATGCGGGTACGGTCATTGAGCAGCTTTTGGTATTCATCCAGCAGGATCTGCCCGGAATCGTCCACCGGGATCACACGCAGGCGTGCGCCTTTGGCGGCTGCCAACTGCTGCCAGGGCACGATGTTGGCGTGGTGCTCAAGGTTCGACACGATGATTTCGTCGCCCTCGCCCACATGTTGCGCACCCCAGCTCTTGGCCACCAGGTTGATCGCCTCGGTCGTGCCGCGCACGAAGATCACCTCGTTCACGTCGGGCGCGTTGATGAAGCGGCGGGCCCGCTCGCGCGCGCCTTCGTAGGCGTCGGTGGCGCGCGCCGCCAGTTCATGCGCCGCCCGGTGGATGTTGGAGTTTTCGTGGGCGTAGAAGTACGCGATACGGTCGATGACGCTTTGCGGCTTGTGCGTGGTGGCGGCGTTGTCGAACCACACCA
Source organism: Achromobacter sp. 18P8.1.1 (assembly GCF_057799415.1). NCBI lineage: Bacteria > Pseudomonadati > Pseudomonadota > Betaproteobacteria > Burkholderiales > Alcaligenaceae > Achromobacter > Achromobacter sp. 18P8.1.1. The sequence goes on from NZ_JBYOKH010000088.1 coordinate 10,573, forward strand.
GCGGGCGGCCGTTGACGCGCTCCTGCAGCACCGGGAAATCACGCCGCACCGCGTGCACGTCGAAAGGCGGATGCGCATCGACCCCCGCGCTGGGCGCCGTGCGCGCCGTGGGATGCGCCGGCGTGACATAACCGCTGGGCAACACCACCGCATCCACGAAGTAGTAGCTGGGCTCCCCAGCCGGCAATGTGGGTCTGGCTGGGGCCGGGCCGGGTCCGGCGGCGCCCAACCCCGGCAAGGACAGTCCGGCCAGTTCGTCACTGACCCGCGTGCCGCCCAGCACGTGCTCCTGGCCCGCCGGGTCCGCGGCGGGTTGGCCATGCGCGGCATCCAGGAAATAGTAGGAAGCCGCCTCGCGCACGGTAGCGGCCTGCCCCGGGGCGGTGCGCCCGGCCAGGGGCGCCACGCCCGTGACACCCGAACCGAAGCGCGGTTCGTACGCCGGCACCGCCGTCACGACGTTGTCCGGAACGCCGTTGCCCGCCTGCGCATGCGGCAGCAGCGCAGGCGCGCGATGCGCCAGCGAGGGCAACTGCGCGGGCGATG
>NZ_JBYOKH010000089.1:0-10972 GCF_057799415.1 Achromobacter sp. 18P8.1.1
CGACCTGGTCGGCGCGCATGGCGCTGCCCGCCGGTTGCAGCGATCAGGCGGCGCGGATGGCGATCCAGGCCGCCTTGGACGAGGTCGTGGCCCAGATGAGCACGTGGGAAGCCGGCTCCGACATCAGCCTGTTCAATCAGGCCGGCGCTGGCTGGCGGGAATTGCCCGACGCGTTCTTCCATGTGCTGCGCCATGCGATGGCGCTGGCGCAAGACAGCGCGGGAGCCTATGACCCGACGGTTGGCCCCCTGGTCAACGCCTGGGGGTTCGGGCCGCATCAACGCGCCTTTGAACCGCCCTCGCCCGCCGCCATCGATGCCGCACGCCTGCGTTGCGGATGGCGGCGCGTGGCGCTGGATGCCGCGCGGCAAGCCGCCTTCCAACCCGGCGGCGCCTATCTGGACCTGTCGTCCATCGCCAAAGGCTACGGCGTGGACCGCGCCGCGATGGCGCTGGACGCGCTGGGGATCACGCAATACCTGGTGGAAGTCGGCGGTGAATTGCGGGCACGCGGCAAACGGCCCGACGGTCAGCCTTGGCGCGTTGCCGTCGAAGTGCCCGACGCCAGCGATGACCATGCCCTGGCGTTGCCGCTGGAAGACCGCAGCATCGCGACTTCGGGCGACTACCGGCGCCATGCCGGCAGCGGCGAGGCCCGCTACGCCCACACCATCGACCCGCGCACCGGCCAGCCCGTGCGCAACAACGTGGCCTCGGTGTCCGTGCTGCACCCGGTCTGCATGCAGGCCGACGCGCTGGCCACCGTGCTGACGGTACTGGGCGAAACGGACGGCCTGGCTTATGCCCGCCGCCATGATCTGGCGGCCCTCTTCATCCTGCGCGACGCCGACGCCTATCGCGTCGTCGCCACCCCGGCGTTCCAGGCGCTGGCGCTGCCTCGCTGATCCCATGAGCCTGACCCGGTTGATTGCTGCGGCATGCGTGGTGGGGCTTTGGCTGCTGCTCTGCATATGGGCATGGCGGCGCGCCCGGCGGCTGGAAGCCCTGCACGCACAGGCCCTGCAAGCCCTGAACGCGCCCACGCCCGAAGACACATCGCTGGTCGCCTACGCAACCCAGACCGGCTACGCCGAGACGCTGGCCGCGCAGACGGCCGAATCCCTGCGCGCCGGCGGCCTGACGGTTCGCGTGGCGGCGCTTGACCAGCTGGATCTGGCGCGCCTGACCACCTATCGGCGCGTCCTGTTCGTGGCCAGCACCTACGGCGAGGGCGACCCGCCCGACGCCGCTGCGGCCTTCGCCGGCCAGATGCAGGCCTTGCCAACGGCCGTCGGCGCGGCCCCGGCGCTGACCGGCATGCAATACGCCGTGCTGGCGCTGGGCGACAGCGAATACGCCCAGTTCTGCGGTTTCGGCCACCGGCTTGACGACTGGCTGCATGCCCAAGGCGCGACGCCGCTGTTCGATTTAGTGGAAGTGGACAACGGCGACCCGGCGGCGCTGCGCCATTGGCAGCATCACCTGGGCCTGCTGGCCGGCCGCAGCGACCTGCCCGACTGGCAAGCGCCCGTGTACGACACCTGGCGCCTGGCTGGCCGCACCCTGATGAATCCCGACAGCCAGGGCGGCCCTTGTTATCTGCTGACGCTGACACCGCCCGCCGGCGACGCACCACGCTGGATGGCCGGCGATATCGCCGAGATCGGCCCCCGGCACGCACGCGGCGGCCCGGTGCAGGCGCACCGCGAATACTCCATCGCATCCCTGCCGGAAGATGGCGCCATCCAGTTGCTGGTGCGCCAGATGCGCAGCGCGGACGGCGGCTTGGGGCTGGGCAGCGGCTGGCTGACCCATATTGCCGAGGAAGGCGACGGCATTGAACTGCGCGTCCGCGCCAACCGCAATTTCCATGCACCGGACGACGGACGCCCGATGATCCTGGTGGGCAACGGCACCGGGTTGGCAGGCCTGCGGGCCTTGATCAAGGCCCGTCGCGCCGCAGGTCACCGGCGCAACTGGCTGGTTTTCGGCGAACGTAACGCCGCGCATGACCGCTTCTGCCAAGAGGACATCGCCGCCTGGCGGCAAGACGGCACGCTGGAACGCATGGACGCCGTCTATTCGCGCGACCAGCCCCAGCGCCGGTACGTGCAGCACCTGCTGCGCGAACACGCCGACGCGGTGCAGTCCTGGGTGGACGCGGGCGCCGCCATCTATGTCTGCGGCAGCCTGCAAGGCATGGCAAGCGGCGTGGACGCCGCGCTGCAAGACATCCTGGGCGACGAGCGCCTGCAAGCCCTGCAGCACGGCGGCCGTTACCGCCGCGACGTCTACTGACGGCGCTTACTGCAGCTTGATCTGCGCGCGGTCGATCACGGTCTTCCAGCGGTCGCGCTCGCTGCGGATCTGTTCTGCGAATTCCGCCGGCGTGTTGCCCAGCGGGAACGCGCCCGTCTCTTCCATCTTTGCCGCCGTGGCCGGATCGCGCACGGCCTGGGCGAAGGCCTGCGCCAACTTGTCTCGCACGTCGGCGGGCATTCCTGCCGGCCCGACGACGCCGTACCAGGCGGTGACGTCGTAGTCCTTGTAGCCTTGCTCGGCGAACGTCGGCACATCGGGCAGCCGTGGGTTGCGCTCGGCGCCCGTGATGGCCAGCGCATGCAGATGCTTGCTTTTCAGGTAGGGCAACGACGACGGGAAGTTGTCGAAGATCACCGGCACCACGCCGCCCACGGTGTCGGTCAACGCGGGCGCCGAGCCACGGTAAGAGATGCTGTTCATCTTGCCGCCGATGATCTGCAGGAACCAGATCATGCCCAGGTCGTTCACGCCGCCCGCGCCGGCGTTGGCATAGCCGTCCTTGTTCGGATTGGCGCGCACGTGCGACACGAAGTCGGCCAGCGTCTGCGCGGGGAACTTCGGATTCACGCTCAGGATGTTGGGACTGGTGACCAGGTTGCTGATGGGCGTGAAATCCTTCACCGGGTCGTACGCCAGGTTGGGGAACAGGTGCGGCGCGGTGCCGTGCGTGCTGACGGTGGCCAGGCCCACGGTGTAGCCGTCCGGCTTGGCGCGCGCCGTGGCGACCATGCCGATGGTGCCCGAGGCGCCAGTGCGGTTTTCCACCACGATCTGCTGGCCAAGGATCTCGCCCGCCTTCGCCGCCGCCACCCGGCCAACGATATCGGTGGGGCCACCGGCCGGGAACGGCACGATCAGGGTGATGGGATGATCGGGAAAGGCGGCGTGGGCCGCGGGCAGCACGGCGGCTAGCAGAAGGGCCGTACAAGTTTTGCGCATCATCATGATGGGGTTGTCTCCTGAAGGATGGTTGCTGTTGTTATTCGGGGTGCTGGTCGCGCGCGGCGGGTTCCCGGCGCAATATCTTTCCGGGGCGCGCCATGCCGTCGGCTGCCGGAAACACGGGCTGGCCATTGACCAGCACGTGCTCGACGCCGGTGGACGCCAGCGTGGGCGACTCCCACGTGGCGCGGTCCACCACCGTGTCCGCATCGAACACCGTGATATCCGCCCACGCCCCCACGCTGAGCTGGCCGCGACCGGCCAGGCCGAACACGCGCGCCGGCAGCGCCGTCATCTTGGCGATGGCGGCTTCCAGCGTCAGCAGCTCGGCCTCGCGCACATAGCGGCCCAGCACGCGCGTGAAGCTGCCCCACAGGCGCGGATGCGGATGCGCATCGTTGGGCAAGCCGTCGGAACCGACCATGCAGCATTCGTGCTGGAAGATGCGCCGCACTTCGGCTTCGTCCATCGCGAAGTAGATGGCGCCTGCCGGGCACAGCCTTTGAGCCGCGGTCGTCTTGTCGCAACCCCAGCGCGCGGCGATGTCGGCAAGCGATTCGCCACTGCATTCGGGATGCGGTGTGGACCAGGTGATGCGGATATCGTCGATGCTTTCGGCGCGCTCGGGAATCAGGATGGTGGAGCTGCCCGGGTACGGATAGATGTCCAGCGCCACGTCCACGCCTTCGGCGCGGGCGCGGTCGATGTTGGCCAGCGTGGCGCGGCTCTTGCCCCAGTTGCGCGGCATCATGCACTTGTGGTGCGACAGCACGGTGGCGCAGCCCGTATTGCGCCCGACGGCCAGCACTTCGTCCACGGCCGCTTCAACCTCGTCGCCTTCGTTGCGGATATGGCTGGTGTGCAGCGCGCCATGCGCCGCGGCCACGCGGGCCAGCCCCTCCAGTTCGGCGGGTTCGGCCACACCGCCCGGCTGGTACGCCAGACCGGTGCTGAACCCCACCGCGCCGGCGGCGAGCGCCTCGGCCAGCATGCGCTGCATGGCCGCCTGTTCGTCCACGCTGGGCGCCGCCGTCGGATCACGCATGGCGGCCAGGCGCAGGTTCGCGTGGCCGACCAGCGCGGCCACATTGATCATCGGCTGGGTAGACCGCACTTCATCGAAGTAGGCCTGCATGTCCGCAAACAACGGCGTTTCGCCCAGCAGGGCCAGGGCCGCGGCGGTGTTGCCGGGCAGCGGCGCGGGCGCGCCGCTGACGCCGCAATTGCCGACCACGACCGAGGTGATGCCTTGGCTGGTCTTCCATTCCAGGCCCGGCTTTTCGACGAACATCAGGTCGTCGTGGCCGTGCACGTCGATGAACCCCGGCGCCACGATCTTGCCCCGGGCGTCCAGCCGGCGGGCAGCGGCCACGCCGGACAGGTCGCCGATCGCCGCGATGCGTTCGCCCGCCACGCCGACGTCGGCCCGCCGCCGGGGCGCGCCCAGGCCGTCGATGACCCAGCCGCCTTCAATGATCAGATCCAATGTTTCCTGCCGCATGATTGTCCTGCCTGGATGAAGGCCCTAGTATCGTTCGCGCGATCAATCTGGAAAAATTGTTTTTATTGATCCATCTATCGTGGTTTGAAATGAATCGCCTGCCCAAGCATGTCACCCTGAAGCACTTGACCGCCTTTGTTGCGGTGGCGCAGGAATCCAGTTTCACCCATGCCGCCAAGCGCCTGTTCCAGACGCAATCCTCGGTCACGAGCCTGGTGCGCCAACTGGAGGACGCTCTGGCAACCCAGCTCTTTGCGCGCACCAGCCGGCGCGTGCTGCTGACCGCCGCCGGCGAAGAGTTTCTGCCCCGCGTGATGCGGCTGCTGGCGGATTTTGACGGCGTGATCGAAGACGTGGTGCGTTATGGGGCGCTGGAACGCGGACGCGTCGGCGTTGCTGCCGCGCCATCGGCCATCACGCAGATCATCGCGCCGGCCGCGGCCGGCTTCTCAGCACAGTACCCTGCAGTGCGCCTGTACCTGAGCGACGACAATTCCGGCCGCATCCAGCGCAAGGTCGCCACGCGCGAGGTGGACTTCGGGTTGACCAGCCGCTGGGCCGACGCGCCCGGGCTGCGCTTCGACCCCGTGCTGGAAGACCGTTTCGGGGTGCTTTACCGTGCCGACGACGCCGGCCTGCAGCCGGGACGCGACGGCACCATGCGCTGGTCGGACCTGGCCGAGCGCAAGCTGGTGGGGGTAGTGGACGAAACGGGGATCATGGCGCTTTTGCGCGCTCGGGCGGACTTGCCCATCGAGGCGGGCGCGCCCTTTTATGAAGCTTCCAGCACGACGTCGCAGGCGGCCCTGGTGAAGGCCGGGCTGGGCGTGGCAGTGCTGCCGGCGCTGGCCGCCCAACGCGTGCTGGAACCCGGCCTGGCCTACGCGCTTCTGGCGCGGCCCACCGTCGTGCGCACGGTGTGCATCATCCGGCACAAGGAGTATCCGTTGAGCCCGGCCGCGCAGGCGCTGATCCGCGCCATCCACGACTATCTGCGCGATGCGCCGCTGCCGGCCGGCTGCAAGCGCGTGCCGGCCGGGAAGAAAGCGGTGGCCTAGCCGGCGCGCAGTTTCACGTCCAGCGCCGCCAGGCCCGTCGCGAACACGCCCTGCCCCACAGCCTTCGCCACGTCGGCAAGCGGCGCCCCTTCCACCCGGAAGTCGGCCCACCATTCGACCAGGGTGTGGCCGCTTTCCGTGATGGGGCGCAGGGACACGCCCGCCACGTAGTCGCGCATCGGCAGGTCGGTCTCGATGATGGAATAGCGCAGCGCGGTGCCCGGATCGTCCAGCATCAGCAGCTGTTCGCGCACAAAGCCCGAAGGCGCCAGCGTCAGGTGCCGCACGCTGCCCACCGCGTCATGGCGGCCACCGGCTTCCAGTCGGCTTTGCGCCACGCCGGGATGCCAGCCGGCCAGCCCGTCGAAGTCGCGGAACAGCGGCCAGACCTTTTCCAGCGGCGCATGGATGATGGCACTGATGTGGACGGTATGCGGCATGGGACCCTCTTAGAAAGTCAGGTTTTTGAACTCGCGCGTGGCAGCGGTCAGCGCTTGTTCGGTGGGCAGGCGCTCCATGGAACTGGCGCCGTAGAAACCATGGCAATGCTTGCAGGCGCGCAGCACGTGCGCGGCGTCCTCGGGCGTGGCGATGGGGCCGCCATGGCAGAGCACGATGATATCCGGGCGCACCGCCAGCGCGGCCGCGGCAATGCGGTCGATGGCGGCCACGCACCCGTCCAGCGTCTGCGAGGTCTCGGCGCCGATGGAGCCGCCCGTCGTCAGGCCCATGTGCGCGACGATGATGTCCGCGCCGGCCTTGGCCATCGCAACCGCGTCGTCCTCATTGAAGACGTAGGGCGTGGTCAGCATGCCCTTCTTGTGCGCCAGGCGGATCATGTCCACTTCCAGCGCATAGCCCATGCCCGTCTCTTCCAGGTTGGCGCGGAAGGTGCCGTCGATCAGGCCGACGGTGGGGAAGTTCTGCACGCCGGAAAAGCCCTGGCGCTTCAGGTCGTCCAGGAACACGTCGAAGTCGCAGAAGGGGTCGGTGCCGTTCACGCCCGCCAACACCGGGGTTTTCTTCACCACGGGCAGCACTTCGCGGCCCATGTCGACGACGATCTCGTTGGCGTTGCCATAAGCCAGCAGCCCGGCCAGCGAGCCCCGGCCCGCCATGCGGTAGCGGCCCGAGTTATAGATCACGATCAGGTCGATGCCGCCCGCCTCTTCGCACTTGGCCGACAGGCCCGTGCCCGCGCCGCCGCCCACGATGGGCGTGCGTGCGCGCACCATGGCGCGAAACTTGTCCAGCAGGTCGTTACGGTCGAAACGGGGCATGACGGCAATCCTTAATGGGTAGCGATTTCAAGAAAATGGTCGACCGCCGTCTTGGCGAACAGCGGGTCGTTGATGTGGCAGGGCACGCGCACCAGCCGGCGCTGCGGCGTCTGCACCAGGTTGGCTTCCAGCGCGGCGAACAGGGCCGCGTCAGCCTCGGGGTCCCAGAACGCCTGACCCGGCGCGTCCAGCGCGGACACGCCGCCTTCGGGGATCAGGAAGCGGACCGGCCCATCGCACTGGTTCAGCTTGGCAGCGATCCATTCACCTTGGGCGGTGTTTTCCTCGACCGTGGTGCGCATCAGCGTCACCTGCGGATTGTGCGGATAGAACTTGCGGCCCTGATAGCGTTCGGGAATGGTATCCATCCCGCCGAAGTTCACCATGTCCAGCGCGCCGCAAGAGCCGACGTAGGGCGCGCGGGTGCGGGCCACGGCACCGAAACGGTCTTCGGTGCAGGCCAGGACGCCGCCGAACAGGAAATCGCAGACTTCGGTGGTGGTCAGGTCCAGCACGCCGCCCAGCAAATGGCTGTCCAGCAGCTTTTCCATCGACTGCCCGCCCGTGCCCGTGGCGTGGAACACCAGGCAGTCGTAGCGGGATTCCAGCAACGGCGTCACCTGCTGCACGCAGGCGGTGGTCACGCCGAACATCGTGATGCCCACGGCGGGCCGCCCATCGTCTTCGATGGCGACGCCCGCCTGGCGGAATGCGCCGCCGATCGCGCCGGCGGCATTGGCCAGCACGCGACGGGAAATGCGATTCAGCCCCGCCACGTCGGTCACCGAATACATCATGGCGATATCGGAGGGGCCGACGTAAGGCGCGACGTTGCCCGAGGCCATCGTCGACACCATCAGCTTGGGCGTGCCGATGGGCAGCGCGCGCATGGCCGGCGTGATCAACGCGGTGCCGCCGGAACCGCCCAGGCCCAGCAAGGCGCCGATGGCGCCGTTGCCGGCCGCATAGCGTTCAAAGGCCAGCGCCATGGCGGCAATTGCCGTACCGCGGTCGCCGGTGAACACGGCCTGCGCGCCGCCGGGATGGCTGCGGGCCACTTCCTGCGCCTGCACCTGGGCGGCGCTGGCGGCGCCGGTGGTGGACACGTCCACCGACACCACGTCCAGCCCTTCGCGCTTGAGCAGATCCACCACGTACTCGGCTTCGTGGCCCTTGGTGTCGTAGGTGGCGGCGACAAAGACCCGCCGGTTCGAATACGTCATGGCTCCTCCGCGGGCGGCTACACTCGGTGCGCGCCTCGATATGTGAGGCCGCAAGGCCTGTAGAATCAAGAAATGAGACGAAAGAATCATACTGAGACACCTGTCTCACGTCAAACCTCCCTCGCCAGCCCTGCCGCCCCGGCGGCGGGTACCGCACGCCTGATCGCGCCCGCCAGCCCACAGGCGGCAGCCAGCGGGGAACCTCCGCACGGGCCCCGCGCCCGCATGCGCAAGACGCTGCTGGACGCGGCGCAGCAGTTGATGGCCCAGGGGATCACTCCGTCCGTCGCCGAGCTGGCCGAACACGCCCGGGTCTCGCGCGCGACCGCGTACCGGTACTTCCCCAGCCAAAGCGCGCTGATCGCGGCCGTCGTGGATGAAAGCCTGGGTCCCATCCTGGCCTGGAGCTCCGCGGCGCCGGACGCCGCCACGCGCGTGGACGAATTGCTGCGCTTCGCCTTTCCCCGGCTGGAAGCGCACGAGGCGCCCTTGCGCGCCGCCATCATGGTGTCGCTGCAGCAGCACGCCGAAGCCAGCGCCGGCAAGGCGGGCAACGAACCGCGCTTGGTGCGCGGCCATCGGGTCGACATCCTGAAGCGCGCCATCGCCCCGCTGGCGGCCGACTTGACGCCGGCGCAGCAAGACCGCGTCGCGCAGGCGCTGTCGCTGGTCTACGGGTCCGAGGTGTTCCTGGTGTTGAAGGACATCTGGCACCTGGAGTTGCCTGAAATCACGGACGTCGTGCGCTGGACGGCGCAGGCCATCATCAGGCAGGCCGTGGCCGAGGCCAAGCCCGCCAAGCCATAATCCTGGGCGGGCGTGGCTGCCCCCGCCCATCTGCCTGTCATTCCCTCGTCACCCGCCGCGGGCATAGTTCCGCCCTTTCGCGGCCATGCCCTCGCAGGCCGCCAGACGTTGGAGTGTGTCCATGCAGTTCGAAGTATCCCGCTTGCGGCGGGCCGTCATGCCGTTGTCGCTGGTTTGCGTCACCCTGTTGAGCGCCTGCGGCGGCAGCGACGACGACGATAATGAAGTCGTCACACCCACCCCGCCGGTGGTGACGGAGCCCACGCCGGTCGATCCCAAGCCGGTTGAGACCGGCGCCTGGACCGCGGGCGACCTGCACGTGCACACCTACCAATCGGATGACGCGCAAGTCAGCCTGGAAAGCGCGCTGGACCAGGCCTTCGACCGCTACAAGCTGGACTGGGCCGCGATCTCGAACCATTTGCGCCTGTCGGGCCGCGACCATACCGGTACGGCGCTTGCCGGCGGACCCGTGCCGTTTTCCACCGGCATGGCCCAGTACGAAGTGCCGTTCATCAAAACTGCGCAAGCCGCTGGCCGCTATGCCGGCAAGATCATCTTTTCGTCGTTCGAATGGGACATGCCGACGCATGACCACGTGAACATCGGCATCGGCGTGAACGACCCGATGTCGGCCAAGTCGCTGCAGGCGGTGGCCGAATTCGAATACCTGTTCACCAACCGTGACCCCGCCCTTTTCGACCCGCTGCTGGTGTCGCGCCTGGCAGGCCAGGCGCGTGCATTCACCACCCACGCCGATTCGCTGGCCGCGCTGAAATGGCTGCGCGACAAGCACCCCGACAGCTACATGCTGCTGAACCATCCGTCGCGTTATGCCGGCAAGTACACCGTGGCGCAACTGCGCGAGATGAACGACCTGGCGCCGGACGTCTTCTTCGCCATCGAAGGCATGGTGGGCAACCAGATGGAACCGGACCGCGGCGGCTACGCCACGGCCTATACCAACGCCTTCCTGCCCAACCGCACCTATGGCGGCGTGGACTATCTGGTGGCGCACCTGGGCGGCACCTGGGACGCATTGCTGGGCGAAGGCCGCCGCATCTGGACCGTGGCGGATTCGGACTTCCACTTCCGCACGGCTTCGGGCCTCTACAGTTCGGGCTATGCGCCCGGCGAGTACGCCAAGACGCACGTCTGGAAGGACGGCAAGGACATGGCCTCGGTGGTTGCGGGCTTGAAGAGCGGCCGCATGTTCGGCGTGTTCGGCGACCTGATCGACGCGCTGGACTTCCAGGCCAAGGGCGCAGGCGGCGCCGTGCACATGGGCGGCGAGCTGAAGGCGGCCAAGGGCGAACGCGTGGAAGTCACCATCCGCTTTCGCAGCCCGGACAGCAACCATTACGAATACCCGATCGAAAGCGGCAATCCCACCTACGTCAAACCTACCGTCAACCACGTGGACCTGATCGTGGGCGAGGTCGGTACGCGCGCAGCCGCCGGCACGCCGGGCTATGACGCCGACACCAACCCGACGACCCGCGTGCTGGCCCGCTTCACGCGCGCCGACTGGACGGTGGATGCCGAAGGCTACAACGTCATCAAGACCACGGTGACGGCCGACAAGAGTCAGTACCTGCGCTTGCGCGGCACCAACCTGGGCGTGGACGTGGCCGGCGAAACCGCCGCGGGCGAACCGCTGCCCGACGCCAAGGTGGACCTGGCCGACAACGTGGCGCGCTTCAATGCCATCAACGCGCGCAACTACAACGACCTGTGGTTCTATTCGAACCCGGTGTTCGTGACGGTGGCGCAGTAAAAAAGTGCCCTGGCGGCCCCCCGGGGTTAACGTGCCCCCCGGGGGGGGGCCTCCCCCGGCCA
>NZ_JBYOKH010000090.1:0-10654 GCF_057799415.1 Achromobacter sp. 18P8.1.1
GCAGCCCCGCAACCGGTAAGACAAGCGCGCTGGACAGGCAATCCGGCAGCAGCAGCCCGCGCGCGCGCCGGCCCAGGGCGCCCAGGCTGCGCCGGTGGGCGCTGACGGCGGCCCGGTCGGGGCCGACCTTGCCGCGCATGGGGACGAAATCCTGCTTGGCCACGCCATCCAGGAGGTCGCGCGCCCAGGGGCGGGCGCAGATCACCAGGGGCAGGCCGCTGGCCTGCAGGGCGCGCAGGCTGGGCAAACTCATGCAAACGTCGCCCACCCAATTGGGTAACCGGACGTACAAGCAACTGATTTCGGACATGGATGGGCGAAGGGCGATAGGGGCTGAAATGAGGGTGGGCGGTACAGCGCGGCGGCGCGTAGCCGGTACAATCCCGGGCACAATTGTATAAAAGCGAGTGTTCCCTTTGAATTCTGCCGTACGCAACGCACCCGCGGATTCCAACCCCGTCAAGTCTGAACTCTGGAGCCGGATCTACAGCCGCGTGGGTTCCTACTGGAAGGGCTTGCTGCTGGCTGTCCTGCTGATGGCGGGCGCGGCGGCCACGCAACCCGTTCTGGCCGTCATTATGAAGCCCTTGCTGGACGGCGGTTTTTCGGGGGCCAAACCCTATTATGTCTGGGCCTTGCCGCTGGCGGTCGTGGGCCTGATCCTGCTGCGCGGGATCTGCAACTTCTTCAGCGACTATCTGCTGGCCTGGGTGGCCAACAATGTGTTGCTGGGCATGCGCCGCGACATGTTCGAACGGCTGCTGGGCCTGCCCGATTCGGACTTCAAGCGCGGCGACACCGGCCGGCTGCTCAACCGCTTCACGATCGACGCCGGCAACGTCACGGGTTACGCCACCGACGTCATCACGGTGCTGGTACGCGAAACCCTGGTGGTGCTGGCCCTGATCTGCGTGTTGCTCTACATGTCGTGGGTGCTGACGCTGATCATCCTGATCATGCTGCCGGTTTCGGTGCTGATTTCGCGCTTCTTCATCAAGCGCCTGCGCCGCATCAACCGCGACACCGTCAACATGAACGCCGAGCTGACGCGCGTGGTCGGCGAAGGCATCGACGGCCAGCGCGTCATCAAACTGTTCGATGGTTACGAAGTCGAACGCGGCCGTTTCGATTTCGTCAGCCGCCGCCTGCGCCGCTTCGCCATGCGTACCGCCACGGCCGACGCCGCCTTGACCCCGCTGACGCAGGTCTGCATCTCCATTTCGGTCGGCGCGGTCATCGCCGTCGCGCTCAGCCAGGCCAACAGCGGCGCGCTTACCGTCGGCAGCTTCGCTTCCTTCATGGCCGCGCTGGCGCAGATTTTCGATCCCATCAAGCGCCTGACCAACGTCGCCGCCCGCATGCAGAAGATGCTGGTGTCGGCGGAAAGCGTGTTCACGCTGATCGACCAGACGCCCGAGAACGACACCGGCACGAAGGAACTGGCCGAACCGGTGCGCGGCAAGGTGGAATTCCGCAACGTCAAGCACCGCTTCCCCGACGCCGACCGCGATACGGTCAACGACATCTCCTTCGTCGTCGAACCCGGCCAGACCGTCGCCCTCGTGGGCCGGTCCGGCAGCGGCAAGACCACGCTCGTCAACATGCTGCCGCGCTTCGTGCTGGCCGACAGCGGGTCGATCCTGGTGGACGACACGCCCATCAACGACCTGACCTTGCGCAGCCTGCGCTCGCACCTGTCGCTGGTCAGCCAGGACGTGGTGCTGTTCGACGACACCATCGCCGCCAACGTCGGCTATGGCGCGTTGGGCAAATCCAGCGAACAGAAGGTGCGCGACGCCCTGGCGGCCGCCAACCTGCTGGAATTCGTGGAAGGCCTGCCGCAGGGCATCAATACCCCGGTGGGCGAGAACGCCGCGCGCCTGTCGGGCGGCCAGCGCCAGCGCCTGGCGATCGCCCGCGCGCTGATCAAGAACGCGCCCATCCTGATCCTGGACGAAGCCACGTCTGCCCTGGACAACGAATCCGAGCGTCAGGTGCAGGCCTCGCTGGAACGCCTGATGAAGGGCCGCACCACGCTGGTCATCGCCCACCGCCTGTCCACGGTTCAGAATGCCGACCGCATCATCGTGCTGGATGCCGGCAAGATCGTCGAGCAAGGGCCGCACTCCGAGCTGCTGGCCGCCAATGGCCTGTACGCCTCGCTCTACAAGATGCAGTTCCGCGACGACTGACCGCGAACCGGCCCCCTTCCAACCGCCACAACTTGTGGCGGTTTTTTTGTCTACAGCCTGCCGTAGTTCCGGATTGCCAATCCCCCGGATTGCCGGAAAATGGAGCAGGCCCCCGCCGTACAACCTGGAGCGCCACATGGCTCTGCCTACCGAAGGCAATCAACTCGTCAACGTCGTCGTCTTGCTGGGCGCGGCCGTCATCGCCGTGCCGATATTCAAGCGGCTGGGGCTGGGGTCCGTGCTGGGTTACCTGGCGGCGGGCTTGGCCATTGGTCCGTTCGGGATCGGTTTCTTCTCTGATCCGAAATCCATCCTGCACGTGGCAGAACTCGGCGTGGTGATGTTCCTCTTCATCATCGGGCTGGAAATGCAGCCTTCGCGCCTGTGGAAGCTGCGCGGCGAAATCTTCGGCCTGGGCGTGGCCCAGGTGTTGACGTGCGGCGCGCTGCTGACGGGGGTCGGCCTGTTGGCCGGCCTGTCTGGCCCCGCCGCCTTCATGGCCGCGATGGGGTTCGTGCTGTCGTCCACGGCGATCGTGATGCAGATCCTGGGTGAGCGCGGCGACAGCGCAACCGGGCAGGGCCAGCGCATCGTTTCCATCCTGCTGCTGGAAGACCTGGCGATCGTGCCGTTGCTGGCGCTTGTCGCCTTGCTGGCGCCAGCGGGCGGCGCCGAACGCGGCGATCCCTGGACGCAGTCCGCGATTGCGGTCGGATGCATCCTGGCGCTGTTGGCGGCGGGCCGCTGGCTGCTGAATCCGCTGTTCCGGTTACTGGCCGCGGCCCACGCCCGCGAAGTCATGACGGCCGCCGCCTTGCTGGTCGTGCTGGGGGCGGCGCTATTGATGGAGCTGGGCGGCCTGTCGATGGCGATGGGCGCCTTCCTGGCCGGCGTCCTGTTGTCGGAGTCCACGTTCCGCCACCAACTGGAGGCCGAGGTCGAGCCCTTTCGCGGGATCTTGCTCGGCCTGTTCTTCCTGGGCGTGGGCATGTCGCTCGACCTGTCCGCCGTGGCCCGGGAATGGCCCCTGATCCTGGCGGCCGTGCTGGTGTTCATGCTGGTGAAATCCGTGGGCGTGTATGTGGTGGCGCGGCTGCTGCGCGCCTCCCACGCCGAAGCCATGACCCGCACCGCGCTGCTGGCCCAGGGCGGCGAGTTCGCCTTCGTGCTCTACGGCGCGGCGGCGGCAGCCGGTATTTTCGACGCGCATACCGGTGCGGTGCTGACGGCCGTCGTCATCATTTCGATGGCGCTGACCCCGCTGTGCGTGCTGGCGCTGCGTTGGTTGCTGCCCAAGCCCACCCCCTCCATGGACGACGTGGATGTCGCCAAGGATCTGGATGGCTGCGCCTTGATCGTCGGTTTCGGCCGGTTCGGCCAGATCGTCACCCAGGCGATGCTGGCCCGTGACCTGACGGTTTCCATCCTGGATACCGACACCGACGCGATCCGGGCGGCGGCCAAGTGGGGGGTCAAGGTCTATTACGGGGACGGTACCCGTATCGACATGCTGCGCACCGCCGGCGCCGAACACGCGTGCGCCATCCTGATCTGCATCGACAATCCCCAGGCCGTGAATCACATGGTCAAGTTGATCAAGTCCGAATTCCCGCTGGTCCGGGTGGTGGTGCGCGCCTACGACCGGATCCATTCCCTGGCGCTCGCTAAGGAAGGGGTGGACTACCAGGTGCGCGAGACCCTGGAATCCGCCCTGGTGTTCGGGGAAGCCGCGCTACGCGTCATTGGCGTCCCGCCTGACGAGGCAGCCGAGGTGGTGGAAGACGTCCGCCGGCGCGACACCGAGCGTTTCGACCTCGAAGTGGCGGGTGGCTTGTTTGCCGGCCGTTCGCTGCTGTACGGCAATATGACGGGCCCCGCGGACGGCAAGAACGACAAGCCGGACCGCGAAACCGCCGAGGCCGCCGCTAACCCATTGGCATGACAGTCTTATTTCGCGCGCTATATTTCCGCATCTTTGCATTACTTTACGTATCATTTCACGCGCAAACTCGAAAGACTGGGGTAGTCTCAATTGCACTGACTCTTCACTCATGAAGAGCATTTGCCAGGGGGCTGCCATGCTGCAATCGGATCGTAGTTTCACGACGCCGCACGCTGTGGGTGTTGAGCTTGCCCGGCGCCAAGCGCGGGCCTTGCAGTGCGGGTTTTCAGCCGGCGCCATGCGCCAGCTGATGCCGTCCACCGGCGGGGTTGGCCCTGCCTGGGCGATCAACGCGCAACGCGAGACCGACAAGGTACGGGGCGTCCGCGCCTTCCCCTTCCGCATCGCCGCCACGGCGGTGTCGTAAGGGCAGCTCCGGGCGCGAGGCGTCCGGAGTTCAGGCTTGTGCCATCGCTGTGCGGCGTTTGCCAGCCGATTTCGCCAGGTAAAGCGCCCGGTCCGCCGCATGCAGGACGGCCGCCGTATCGGCGCCGTGGCGGGGAATCAACGCGATACCGACGCTGCCGCCAATGAAAATCGGATTTTCCTGTTCCAGATCATAGGGCTGCGACACGCACTGCACGATCCGCTCGCCCACCGCCTGCGCCTCGCAGTCGGGGTTTTGGCGGATCAGCAGCACGAATTCGTCTCCGCCGATACGGGCCGCCACGGCGCCGTCAGGCATCAACGCCGACAGACGTTCTGATACCTGCTTCAGCAGCGCGTCGCCCGCGGCATGCCCATAGGTGTCGTTCACCGCCTTGAATCCGTCCAGATCCAGATACAGCACGGCGAATTCCGGGTGTCCCGGACGGGCCTCGGCGACCGCCTGATCCAGCGCCTGGAAGAGTCCATGGCGGTTCAACAGGCCGGTCAGCGAATCCTGGCGCGCGTGCCGCTCGTTCTCGCGTTCGGCCAGCATGGTCGACACCAGCATCCCGTTCAGCCGGTAGGACGCCATCGACATGGACGTCATATAGAGCGGCACCTGAACCAGCACCAACCAGAAAATCGGCTCTTGGGTGAACAGGGCACCCAGCGCGCAGGGTCCGACGCTTAACGCCACCATGACCGCCGACATCCGTGGCGCGCCGAAATTGCGGACGCAAATGCCACCCACCATCGACGCAGCGGACAGGCACGCCACGGTAGCCGCGATCCAGTCGCCGCTGATCAAACTGATGAACGTGCCGTAACCCACGCTCGACGCCCACAGCAGCGCCAGCACCACATACAGGTCGGTGGGTGTGGGCAGGTTTGCGGATGCCGCTTTGCGGGCGCTTACCAGCACCTTGATCCGCGACAGGCACACCAGCATTTCCAGCGCGAGCCACAGCAGGAATGCCGGTTCAGGGTGGCGGAAGGTGATCAGGGCGGCCACCAGCAACGTGTTGATGATGCCGCCAAAGAAGATGGGAAGCGATCCGAACAGCCCGCCGATCAGCGCCACGCGAATTTCTGCCGGCACATCGCCGCCGGGATGGACCAGCCACTGGGTAGCCGGCCAGCGGGGCAGGCTGTAAATGCGTTCGTCGTGGTTCATAGGTGCAACATCGTAGCTGGGCGGCGCGAGCGATGCACGGGTTATGCGCGGGCCTGCCAGCCGTGATCTTGCGCAGGGCGCGGGGTAGCGGCATTATCTTTCCCGATACGCCGCCAAAGACACCCGCCACGACATCCCGACCGTCATCGTGAAGGAGCCCCGCATTGAAGTCGCGTGGATTTTTGCATCGCACCCTGTATGCGCTGGCTGGGCTGGTCGCGATCGGCATCTGTGCGGCCGCGGTGGCGTTGCTGTGGATCGACAGGCGCCTGACCTGGGAATCCGCCTATACGGCAGGGCATAACCTGACCGGCGTGCTGGCGGCCGACATCAGCCGAACTCTGCATGGGTACGACCTGTCGCTGCAAGGGGTGGTCGAACGCCTGCGCGAACCCGGCATTGAACTCGTCAAAGGCGAAGCGCTGCACCGCTTCCTGTTCGACCGTTCGTCCTCGGCGGAATACCTGGGCGCCATCGGCGTGCTCGACGAAAACGGCGACGTGCGCTATGCCTCGGTCGACATCATCGCCTCGGAGCGGAATTTTTCCGACTGGGACTACTTCCAGGTCCACCGCGACGCCGATGATGTCGGCATGTACGTCAGCCGCCCGTACCGCAGTCCCTTGCGTGGCGGAGACGAGAGCATCGCCATCAGCCGGCGGATTTCCCGTCCGGACGGCAGCTTTGCGGGCGTCGTCGTCGGATCATTGCGGCTGGCTTACTTCCGCGATCGCTTCGGCACCTTGTCGATCGGTGAACGCGACGCCATCACGGTTTTCCGCAACGACGGCGTGGTGCTGGTCCGCAATCCCTACTCGCTGTCGGACATGGGCCGCGAATTCGATTTCCCTCAGGATTTCCAGCAATTCCTCATCCGCCGCGAGGGGGCGTTCGTGGGCACCTTGTCGCCCGACGGCGTCAAGCGCTTGCACACGTTCGAGAAGATCGACAATACGCCGCTGGTCATCAACGTCGCGCTGGCGGTGGACGACATCCTCGCACCCTGGGTCCGGCGCGCCGCGCTGGTCGTTCCGGTCACGCTGGCGCTGTTTTTGTCGGTCATGGCGCAGATCGTGCTGTTCCGGCGCGAGATGCGTTTAAGGCGTGCTTTCGAGATGCAGCTGGAAATACAGGCGCAGACCGACGGTCTGACTGGCATCCCCAATCGCCGCACGTTCGATGAAACGCTGGCGCGCGAATGGCAGGCCGCGCGGCGCGACAGCCAACCGCTGTCGCTGCTGTTCCTGGATGCCGACCGCTTCAAGCTCTACAACGATCGCTATGGCCATCAGGAAGGCGACGAATTGCTCAAGCGGGTCGCGTCGACGCTAAAGAAAAAAGCCCGCCGTCCGCGCGACCTGGCGGCGCGCTACGGGGGCGAAGAGTTCGTGGTGTTGCTGCCGAATACCAGCCGTCAGCGTGCGATGGGCATCGCAGAGACGATCCGGCGTGCGATTGCGGAACTGCATGTTCCGCACCAGGACAATGATGGGGGCATGGTCACGGTCAGCATCGGCGTCGCTACCGCGATTCCCAAGGCAGACGACGAGGCATCAGCCTTGGTTGAAGCCGCCGATGCCGCGGTCTACCAGGCCAAGAAATCCGGCCGCAACCGGGTGGTTGCGATCTGATCGTCGGCAGCCTGGCAGGCCGTCAATCAACGGCCCAGCATCACGGCTTGCATGCGCGTGTTGGCCTGTTGCAGGTTTTTCGCCTGGGCATTCAGGTCTTGCAGCAGTTGATTCAGCTCGGCTTGCACGGCCGGATCCTGCACCTTTACGATTGGGCCCGAAATTTCGATCTGCGCCTTATGGGCGTCGACGTAATCGGCGATCTTCAAGCTGCTGTCGAACGTGGCGTTCAACTGCGGCAACACATCGCGGAACGTATCAGCCGGCAGGCTCACTGTCTTGTCATAGGCCTTGTCGTACACGGCCTTCAGGTCGTCGGGTTGCTTCAACTGCGCACGCGCGGCGTCGGCTTTCGCTTTCTGTTCCTTCAATGCCGCGCCCATGTCGTTGATGGACGTCTGCACGTTTTTCAGGTCATCGCGGCGCGTCAAGATATCGTTCAGCGAACGTACGGCGCCCTTCTGCATAATGCCCGACAGCGGCTTGACCGATGCGTCCATGCTGGAATTGAAGTCGGTGATCACGGCGTAGTGCGCCGCGTAATCGCCAAAGGACTTCTTCTCTTCATCCGTCAACGTGGGCACGCGCACGCCGGGCTTGTCGACGATGCGGGTTTGCAAGAACTGCGTGAATGCCGCGCGCTGTTCAGGCTCCTTGTTGCCGCAGGCCGCCAGCACCAGCGGCAATGCTGCGACCAGCACCAGGAACGGACGGAATAGGGACTTCATTGCATTGACCTCCGAAAGCATAAGAAAAAAGCGCCAGGCGGGGCGATACCCCGCAAAGCGCCCGCAGCTTATCGGCTACCTCTTCGCGCCGCCATCGGTTTCAAACTTCATTTCAAACGAATTGTTAAGACACACAATCCATACAGATCGCGTTGAAAAGAAGTCGGCAACCTGCTATCGCGCGAGAGGGGCAAGGCGAACCCCAACTTGTCTATGCGACCAGTTGATGCGCCAAAATCCCTAGAACGAATCCTCCGATGATGCAGCCGGCCGCGATCAGGCACAGAAAGATTCCCGCCAACAGAATGAAGGGCGAGCGCGCTTTCGTCACTTGCAGGCAATAGTCATCGGGGGGCGCCGTCTTCCGGACGGGCAGCAGCGCCGAAAGCGCCAGTTCGACCTTGGAAACGCTTGCGCCTTCCACCAACTCAATCTTGTACTGGCCGGCCGGCGCGAAGAACGTGAACAGCTCCATCCGGCCCGTGAGCCCATTGTTGACGGTGGGCCGCAATAGAGAGGCGCGCAGCGCCAACGGTTGGCCAGACGCGCTGGACCGCACTTCCGGACGGAATTCGCCAACGGGCGTCCTCTTGAACAGCGGCGCCTTTTGCCAGATGGCGTAGGTGCCCGCCGTCGCAATCAAAAACGACGCCTCCTTTTGGCGATACGGTACCTCCACAAGGATCTTTTCGGCAAAGGCGCCGGAGATCAAGCGAATGGCGAAGACAAGCAGTGAGATGCCCGCCAGGCTTAAGCCGAACAGCAGGACTCGAGCCAGCGTCAGATCCATGGATGAGGGGCGGTCGCGCGCAAGCGTGGAAGGCTAGACGAGGATGATGTCGTACTTCTCCTGCGAGTACGTGCTTTCCACTTCCAGCGACACGCGCTTGCCCACGAAGTCGCCCAGCATCGCCAAGTGTTGGCTTTCCTCTTCCAGGAACAGGTCCACCACGTCCTGCGAGGCAAGAATGCGGAATTCCTTGGGGTTGAACTGACGCGCCTCGCGCAGGATCTCGCGCAGGATCTCATAGCAGACCGTGCGCGGCGTGCGCACATTGCCGCGTGATTCGCACATGGGGCAGGGCTCGCACAACTGATGCGCCAGCGAATCGCGAGTGCGCTTGCGCGTCATTTCCACCAGGCCCAATTGCGTAAAGCCGTTGACGGTCATGCGCGTACGGTCGCGCGACAGGGCCTTCTTGAGTTCGGCCAGAACCGTATCGCGATGCTCCTGTTCTTCCATGTCGATGAAGTCCAGGATGACGATGCCGCCCAGGTTGCGCAATCGAAGCTGGCGGGCAATGGCCTGGGCCGCCTCCAGATTGGTCTTGAAGATGGTGTCGTCGAAATTG
The DNA here is from genome assembly GCF_057799415.1 of Achromobacter sp. 18P8.1.1. NCBI lineage: Bacteria > Pseudomonadati > Pseudomonadota > Betaproteobacteria > Burkholderiales > Alcaligenaceae > Achromobacter > Achromobacter sp. 18P8.1.1. The sequence continues at coordinate 9,389 of NZ_JBYOKH010000090.1, forward strand.
CGCCCGCCCACGAAGCCACCGGTATTGACGTCCACCGTGGTCAGCGCTTCAGTCTGGTCGATGATCAGGTAACCGCCGGATTTCAGGTCCACGCGGCGCGACAGCGCGCGCGCGATCTCATCATCCACGTTGGCGGTATCGAACAGCGGTCGTTCGCCGCTGTAGTGCTGGATCCGGTCCACCACCGACGGCGTGTAAATGCGTGCCCATTCCAGCATGGCCGCGCTGGTCGTGCGCGAGTCCACCAGAATGGTGCCCGTGCCCGGGCCCACCATGTCGCGCAGGACCCGTTGCGCCAGCGTCAGGTCCTGGTGAAGCAGGGCGGGGGCGGGCTGGGTGCGGGCCGCGGCCTGAACGCTGGCCCAAAGCTTCCTCAGGTATTCCAGGTCGGCCGTCAGTTCCTCGTCGTTGGCGCCCTCGGCCTGGGTGCGGACGATGAATCCGCCTTTTTCCTCGGCCGGCATCAACGCCTGCACGCGTTCCCGCAGCTGGATGCGCTCGGACTCGGAATCGATCTTCTGCGAAATACCGATGTGCGGATCATGCGGCAGATACACCAGCATCCGCCCGGCCATGCTGATCTGGGTCGACAGGCGCGCACCCTTGGTGCCCAAGGGGTCCTTGACCACCTGGATCATGATGGTCTGTCCCTCAAACAGCAGCTTTTCGATGGGCGTGGGCGTCAGGCCCTGGCTGCGCTCACTCCGGTTTTCTCGCAGGTCCGCGATATGGATGAAGGCCGCACGTTCCAGCCCGATGTCGATGAAAGCGCTTTGCATGCCAGGCAGCACGCGAACCACCCGTCCCAGATAGATATTGCCGACATGGCCCCGCTGGATGCTGCGTTCCACGTGCAGCTCCTGGACGGACCCCAGCTCGACCAGCGCAACGCGGGTTTCAAAGGGGGTGACGTTGATCAGGATATCTTCGCTCAGGGCGATGGCTGGGGGCATAGCGTGTTCGTCTCCAATTAGGTACGGCGTACAGGCGAATAGTAAACGTACCCCAAGGGGAGGCAAGCCGGGCAAGGCAACTATATATAGAGAGGCAGGCAAATCCCGGCCTCTATATATAGAGAGAGGCAGATCCTCACAGTCGCCGGCGTGATGTCCTGGCAATTTTCTTTCTCGCCCCGCATGACAGGCCCAAAACTTGTGCTATAGTCTCGCTCCTTCGCAGTTCAGACGTTTTTTGAACCGCGAAGCCAAGCAAGCACAACAGGCGAAACCGGGGCAACCCAGCCAAGCCTGCCGCGAAGAGTTCAGA
>NZ_JBYOKH010000091.1:0-8323 GCF_057799415.1 Achromobacter sp. 18P8.1.1
GGTCAGGGTGATGTCGCGCCCAGCCTGCATACTGAGGTTGCCGGCATCTACGCGGGCTACGCCGCTGATGTGCGAGCCCCAGGTGCTGCCGAAGTCCTCTGAGGCCGCGGTGGACGTGAGGGCGATGTCTCGTCCCGCCTTCAAGGCAACGTTGTCGCCCTTGATCAGCGAGACCAGGTTGGTCAGGTCTTCGCGCGCGGCAAGGTCGACGGTGGACCCCTGGATCAGGCCGCCGGCCTGGTTGACGATGTTGCCCGCCGTCATGACGGTGGCGTCGCGGGCGCCGATGGTGCCGCTGTTGACGATGTCGCCATCGGCCGCCAATTTGACGTCCCGGCCGGCCATGAGCGTGCCATCGCCCTTGAGGTCGCCGTCGCGGACCAGCAGGTAGACCTGGGGCACGAGCACGCTTTCGGTGGTGCCGTCGGGCAACGTGACGGTCTGCTCCACCAGCCAGACCAGGTCGGTCGCCAGGTGGCGCTGCTGCTCCTCGGTCAGTGCGACGCCAAGCTGGATGCCGTTGTCGCGGGCGAATTGCGCGCCGGCGGCTAGCAGAGCTTTGTACTGGCTGTCGTTGTCGCCGTAGTTGTCGAGGAAGCGCTGGCCGGTGGTGGCCAGGATCTGGTCAGACACCAGCTTTTGCTCGTAGAAGCCGTCACCCAGACGCTTGGGCTGGCCCGAAGGCGTCAGGAACTTGGCGCCCGGGGGGACCAGGGAGTCCCAGCTGCCCAGGCGCGCACCCGACAGGTTATTGCCGCCGGCGACGGCGGCTGCGCCGCCGACCGAGAGTGCGCCGCCCGCGCCCAGCGTGGCGCCGGTCGGGACGGACGCGCCTTGTGCGTCCAGGCGCTGGCCGTCCAGGCTGCCGCTGCCGCCGACCATGGCACCGCCCTGAGCCGCACCCGAGACCGAGCCGGCGCTCACGCCGACGTTGACGGGTCCGGTGCCACCCTGACCGTCCTGGCGCAGGCCGTCAAGACCGCCGCCCGAACCGGCGCCGCCGCCGATGATGGTGCCCGGCAGCGCGCCGGGCTGGTTCAACAGGTCGAGCAAGTAATCGCTAGAGACGGTGGGGCGTTGCCCGACGAAACGCGGATCGGTGGCGACGATGTAGGGCGCATCCGGCCGCCCATTGACGGTGTAGAGCTGGCTGTCCGGAATGCCGGCCGGGTTGGAGACGGTGCGTACCACCGTTCCGCCGGGCAGGTCGACACTGGCGACCAGCACCGGCCTGGGTCCGCTTCCCCCGTTGCCGGCGCCAGGCGCGGAACCGTCGAGTTTGACTGAGACGTAGCCCCCAGACGTGCCGACCGGAAGCTCGATGGGCTGGCCGGCCAGGGTGGCGTTGTACGCACTGGCGTACTCCTTACGGTCGCTCGAGCGCGCCTGGGTGACCGTGGCGGTGCCGACTCGCGTGACGGTGCGTTCGCCCCCCGCGCCAATGTTGTTGATGGCGGGGCCGGCCACGGTGAGCGCGCCGCCTGCGGCGATCTGGCTCTTGTCGTTGGTGACCGAGCCGGTGAGCGTCATGGCTCCGCCCGACAGGATCTTGCCGGGGTCGGAAGAAACGGTACGGGTCTCGGTGACGGTCTCCTGCACGCGGTAGTACGTGAACGTGCCGACCAGGCGGCTGTTGAAGTCGGCGTTGAAAGCGCGAATGCGCGCGTCCAGCAGGTCGTGCCGGCTCTCGTCTCGCGCGATCGCTGCGTCACGCTCCGGCGTGGACACCATTTCGCACTGCACGCCTCGGCACGACTCGACCATCGGCGGAATATTTCCCTCCGGCGGTGGCACGCCGAATACCGACCAGATCTTGTCTCCCGGCGCATAGCGCGTCTTTCCGACACAATTCTCAGTATTGACGCCGCTTGACAGGCATTCGCGCAAATTCGCGATGCGCGCCGGAGCAATCGGTGCATCCTGTCCCGCCTTCCCTTTGTAGGAAGGCGCGTAGTCAAACGGAGGGCCGTACTGCGACGCCGGATACGTGGTCGACGGCAGCAGGAACATGCGCTCCGGATCGTCGTCCAGCCAGGCCGGATCCTTGCTGCACATGGGCGTCACTTCATCGCACAGCCAGTTCGTTTCCGCGTCGTACATATCGGTGGTGCCGGCCGGCGTGAAATACACCTTGGGTGTGGTCGACACCTGCACCGTTTCGCTGACGTAGCGGTCGTTCTGGTTGCGAATGGACGCCGCCGAAATGTTGGCGTTGCCGGCCGCCTCGATGGTGGCCGAGGCGTTCAGAAGAGAGACGGCCTGGCCCACGGCACGGCCAGTCGCATCCAGCACGCCGCCGATGCGCAGGTCCGCGCCCGTGTAGATCAGCGCGTGATCGCGGTTGACCAGCGAACCAACGCCCAGGTCCATGCCGCCGCGCGAGGCGATGACGGCGCCGCCGCCCGCGCCCGCGCCGTTAACCAGCGAGCCTGCCTGTATTGCGACGGCATCGCCATAAATGCGGCCCGTATTGTCCAGGCTGCCCGCGGTGATGCGGGTCGAGCCGCCGTCGATCAGCCCAGCGTTGCTCAGGCCCTGCGCCACTTTGATGGTGTTCACGCCGCCGGCCAGCAACGCGCCAGAGGCCTGGTTGTTCAGCGAATCCGCCGTGATGCTCAGGTCGCGGGCGGCGGTGATCTTGGCGCGGTTGTCCATCGCGCCACCGACCGACAGGTTCAAATCGCGACCGCTGGCGATGTCGCCTTCCTGGTTCAAGGACCCGGCGTATTGGAACGACAGGTCGCCCGCCGATTGCAGCGTGCCCAGCCCTTGCAGCACCTGCGTAATGACCGTCAGGCTCTTGCCCGCCTGCAACTTGCCCTGTGCGTTCTTGAGCGTGTCGGCGACGATGCTGGCGTTGCCCTGAGAGGCGACTTCGCCGCCTGTGTTGTCCAGTTCCTTGGCGGTCAGGGTAAGGTCCTCGATCGCCTCGATGGAGCCCGCCTGGTTGTTGACGCGGTCAGCCACGATGGAGACCACCTTGCCTAGCACCCCCTTGGGCGACGCGTCCGCGGCGCCCAGCGTACCGCTGTTGTCCAGACTGGCTGCGTTCAGGGTTAGCGCGTTGTCTGCCTGGATCAGGCCGCCGCGGTTATCGATTGCGCCGGAGGCGGTGACGGTGAGATCTCGCGCGGCCAGCGTGCCGTCGCGGTTGACGATGCTTGCGGCTTCAATGTGCGCGTCACCGGCGGCGGCAATCAGCCCCCCGGTGCTGTCGAGTTGCCCGCTCAGCTTGATCGCGGCGTCGCCCGTCGCGGTCAGCTTGCCGCCCTGGTTGCGCAGATTGGCGGCGGTGATGTCCAGCGTTGCCCCCTGCACGACGGCATTGCTGGTGTCTATATTGCCCGGCGTCGCCAGGGCAAGCTTGCCGACCGCGGACAGTTTGCCGCCCGCCAAATCCAGGCCACCCGCGGACAAGGTCACATCCTTGCCGGCCAGGCTGGTACCGCGATGGATGATGGAGCCGGCCGTCAGCGCAATGCTGCCCGGCAGACTGAGCGAGCCATCGGCGCCCACCCCAGCGACGAAGCGGCCGGCGTTGGACAGTTGCCCCAACGTGGTGGCTACCAGATCGCCGCCGGCCAATACCGACCCCGTGTTGTCCAGCATGGATCCGGCCGACAGGCGGGCGCCCGTGCCCGCGGAAGCGATGCCGGCGTTGCTCAGCGCACCGCCGGCGCTCAAGTCCAGCGCCGCACCCGCCTGCAGGCGGCCGTCCGCCAGGACGGAAAGCTTGCCGCCGGCGCTGACGACGAGGTCGCCTGCTTGCGTGGCGGCGATCCCGCCCAACGTTGCGTCCGTGCCTGCCCGCAAGGTCATGCCTTGTTCCGCCGCCGCCGCGCCGAAGGCGCTCAACGCGCCACCCGCTTGCGCCGTCAGCGATCCTCCCGCTTGCAGGCGCGAATCCGCACCCAGCGAGAGGTCGCCCCCCTGCGCGAGCAAGGACAGATCACCCTGCAAGGCGGCGACCGTGCCGTCCACCGTCATGCGGCCGCCCGCAGCCAGCGATTGCGCGCCGCCCGCCAGCAGGCGTCCGGCCGCTTGCAGCGAATCTTGGGCCGTGGCGATCAGATTGCGGCCGGCCTGCGCCAGCCCAGTGGCACCGACCGCGATGTCGCGGCCCGCCAGCGTCAGGTCGGCGTCGGTGGCGGCGGTGCCGTCCACACGCGCGTCGCGCGCGGCGGCCAGCGCCATGTCGCCCACCGAGCTCAGGGCGCCCGCCGCGTACAGGTCGCGATCGGCACGGGCAGTCAACGTGCCCGCGGCCTGGACCTGGCCATTCTGCTTCGCGATCAGGTCGCGTCCGGCCGTGATCGTGGCATTGCCTGCCGCGCTCTCGCCCAACGCTGCCACGACGCCGCCCAAGCGGGCGTCACCGGTTGCAGTAAGCGTCAGGCCGCCGCCCGCGGCAATGACGCCATCGGCGTCCAGGTCCGCGCCCGCGCTGGCGCTCAAGCCTCCCGAGGCCTGCATTCTGCCGGCCGTGCCAACGCGCAAGTTCTCGCCAGCATTGGCCGTCAGGTCGCCTTCGAGCGCGGTGGCGATGCCGTCGATGCGGATATCGCGCAAGGCGCCCAGGATAATGGGAGAGCCCGCGGTCGCGGTGCCCGTGATGAACAGGTCGCGGCCCGCTTGAACTTGCAGCGTGCCGCCGCCGCCCCCCGCCCCCGCCGCGGTGCCCGCGGTGCCTGCGATGCGCAAGTCCTGGCCTGCGTTCAGCAGCAGCCCGCCGCTGCCCTGGGCCAGGCCCGCCTGGCCGATGGTCAGATTGCCGCCCGCATCAGCGTTGAGGGTACCGTTGGCCACCGTCTTGCCATTCAGCTCGGCGTCCGTGCCGGCCTTCAGAACGATGTCTTGCTCGCCGGAGATCGTGCCGTTCGCCAGCAGCTTGCCGCCGGCTTGCGCCTGCAGCAGCCCGCCCGCTTGCAGCGCGCTTTGGCTGCCCAGCGTGATGGCGCCGCCACTGCTGGCCTTGAGCGCGCCAGCATCGGCCAGAACCGTGCCGCCCACGGACAGGTCCTTGTCGATTTGCAGCGTCGCGGATTGCCCGGCCACCAGCGTGCCGGCCAACGCCGCACTGTCGGCCTGCACATCGACGGAGCCACCGGCCTGCTGGCTCGAATCCGCCACCGTGGCCAGTGCGCCGCCGGCCTGGATCGACAGCTTGCCCGTGGCCAGACTCTGCCCCGCAAGGCTGATGTCGGAGGCTGCGTCCAGTATCAAGTCCGCCAACGAGGATACCGTGCCCGCCGTCGTCAGCGTGCCGCCCGCGCGCGCTTGCAGGACACCTCCCGCCAGCGCCCGGCTACCGGCCGACAGTGCCATGTCCAGGCCCGCGATCAGGTCCAGCGCACCGTTGGCCGACGCGGCCGTTCCGGATAGATCCATCCGGCCGCCAGCTTCCAGGCGCGCGCCCTTGTCGCCGCGCATGGCCCCGGCCAGTTCCAGATTGCCCGCAGCCGCCACTCGCGCTTGCTCCGACGCGTCCAGCTGCGCCGCTGCGCCGACGCGCATGTTGCCCCCGGCACTGAAATCCAGCGCGCCGTCGGCGCCCAATCTGCCGTCCACCCGGACGTCGCGCACCACGCGCAACGCCGCATCGGCGGAGGACACAAGGATGCCGTCCAGCGCCAGATCGCGGCCGGCTTCGGCCTGCACGCCCTTGCCTTGCAACTGGCTCGTGGCGCCCAGCCGCATATCGTTGCCGCTCTTCAGGTTCAGCACACTGCCATAGGCCAGCGCGTTGCCGTCCACGCGCAGGTCTCGCGCGGCCTCCAGCGTCATGCCGCCTTCGGCCAGCGCCGTGCCCGCAAGGTTCAGGTCCTGCCCTGCCCGCAGCATCATCGACGCGTCGGATTGAAGATGCGAACCGCCCGCGGCCGTCAACGTCTGGCCCGCGATCATGTCCAGGCCGCGCGCCGCGTAGATCTGCCCCGCCAAGGTCGCGGAACGCGCGGCCTGCATGGTCAAGGCATCCAGCGAACTGAGCGCGCCCGCCACGCGCAGGTCGCCAAGCGTCGTCACATTGACCGGACCCTTTGCCGCCACCCGCGCAAGTTCGCTTATCGACAGGTCGCCCCCAGCGTCCAGACTCAGGCGGCCGCCGCTGGCGGCAAGCGCGCCGTCGACGGACAACTTGCCAGCGGCGGTCATGGTCATGTCGCCGTTGCCGCGCCATGCACCAGCCAGCGTCATATCGTTGCCAGCCCGGGCCTGCGACGCCCCTTCGGCATCCCATTGCGCCGTCGTGCCCATGGCGAGATCGCGCCCGGCGGCCAACGACAGGTTGCCAGTGGCCGCGGTCTTGCTATCGACACGCGCATCGCGTCCCGCGGTCAACAGGATGTCGCCACGCGACGCCATCGTGCCGCCCGCCAGCAAATCGCCCGCAGCGCGCGCCGACACGCCATCGCCCTGCGTGCGGCTGGCGTTGCCCAAGCGCAGGTCGTTGCCTGCATCCATCGTCAACGGGCCGCCATAGGCCAGCGCCGCACCGTCCACGCGCAGGTCGCGCGCGGCCTCCAGCGTCAGGCCCTTATTGGTTTCGGCCTCGCCGGCAAGGATCAGGTCCTGCCCGGCACGCAAGGTCATGCCACCCTCGGATTGCAAGCGAGCGTCGACGCCCGCCAGCAACTGTCCCATGGCTTCCAGCAGCAGCGGGCCGTCGGCCAGCAGCTTGCCCGTGACCGTGGCATCGGTTCCGGCCTGAGCGGTCAATCCGGCCAGCGACGACGCCGTGCCCGCCACGCTCAGCGCGCCTTTTGCCACCATGGACAAGGGCCCGCCGGCCTGCGCGCTGCCCCCCACCGCCATGTCGCCCTCGGAAGCCAGGGTCAACGCGCCTTGGGCTGCGCCAGCCGCGCCGCTGACATCCAGCGCGCCTCCGGCACGCACATCGGTGCCTTGGTTGCTAAGCAGGCTGCCTGGCAAGGCCACGTCGCCCCCGGCCTGCAGGCTGGCCATACCCGTCGTTTCGACCTGGCCCGTGAGCTTAGCCTTGTCCTGCGCACGCAACGCCAAGTCGCCATCGACACCGAGCTTGCCGCCGAACACCGCGTCGCGGCCTGCGGTCAGGGTGGCCGATCCGACCGACACCATCTCGCCACCGGCGATGAGGTCCCGCGCCGCAACCGCCGTCACGCCCTTGCCCTGCGTCTTGCTGGCCTCGCCCAGCAGCAGATCGCTGCCGGCGTTCATCGTCAGTACGCCGCCGTAGGCCAGCGCGCTGCCGTCCACGCGCAATCCGCGCACCGCGTCGATCGCAATGGCGCCGTCGCTCAACGCCGTGCCCGCCAAGCTGATGTCCTGACCCGCGCTCAACGTCATGTTCTTGGACGATTGCAGTTGCGCGGTTTGGCCTGTCTGCAAGTCCGTCCCTGCCTGCAGCGACAAGATATCGCCGGTCAGAAGCTTTCCGCCCACCTCCGCCCCACCCGCCGATACCAGGGTCAAAGCGCCCTGGCTGGCCAGTTCGCCGTCCACCGCCAAGGCGCCGCCGCTCTCGCCGCGCAACGCGCCGCCTGCCTGCACCTTGCCCTGGCTGCCCACCGTCAGGCTGCTTCCTGCCAGCAAATCGATCCCGCCCGAAATCGCGGAGGTTTCACCGTCCAGCCGCAAGGCGCCGGCGGCTTCGATGCGATTGCCCTCGTTGCTGCGCACTGCGCCCGCCAGCGTCCCGTCCTGTCCCGCCTTGAGTTGCGCCTTGCCTTCAGCGTCCAGTTGAGCGCCCTGCGCGATGACCAGATTGCGGCCAGTTTCAAATTTGACATCGTTCGTGGCCGCGGCTTTGCCGCCCAGACTGGCATCGCGGCCGGCGTTCAGTACGATATCGCCGCGCGCGGTCATTGCGCCGTCCGCCTGCAGATCGCCCCCGGCACGCGCCGTCACGCCTTCGCCCTGCGCACGGCTGGCGCTGCCGAGCCGCAAATCATTACCTGCGTTCAGCGACAACTGGCCGCCATAGGCCAGCGCCGCGCCGTCCACGCGCAGGTCGCGGCCCGCGTCCACGTTCAGGCCCGCATTGGTTTCCGCCATGCCGGCCAATGCCAGGTCGCTACCCGCGCGCACTTGCATCGGGCCTTCCGATTGCAGTCGCGAGTCCGTGCCGGCCGCCACCCGGCCTATCGCGTCCAGCAGCAGCGGGCCGCCGGCCAGCAGCTTGCCGTTGATGGTGGCATCGCCCGCGGCTTGGGCGGTCAGCCCGGCCAGGGATGACACGGTACCCGCCACGTTCAACGCGCCCTTCGCGCTCAGCCCCACCTGGCCGCCGGCCTGCGCGCTGCCGCCCACGGACAGCTCGCCGTCCGACGCCAAGGTCAACGCG
>NZ_JBYOKH010000092.1:0-8076 GCF_057799415.1 Achromobacter sp. 18P8.1.1
CGCCGCCTCCACCGCGCTGTCCGGCGCGTCCACGTTCGCCGCGGGCGGCGTCAGCGCCAGCGTCAGCGCGGCCATCGTGCCCGTCATGACGCAGGCCTTAAACGCCAGCGGCGACCGCATGGCCGCCTTGGGGTCCGCCGTCGACACGCTGTTCACGCTGCCCGACGTCAAGCAAGCCAACATCCCGTCTGTCGCTGGCGCCATCCTGAGCATGCCAGGCCTGTCGTCGTCCTCGGTGCCGGGCGTGATCGGCGCCATTCTGCAATCGCCCACGCTCGCCACCGAGACGCTGCCCAAGGTGGCCGAGGTGTTGATGAAAATACCTGGCGTAGCGGATTCACCGCTACCGCAGATTGCCCGCGACGTACTGGACACGATCGGGTTGGGACCCGTGGCGCGCACGCAAGGCACGAACCTGCCGGGCGACACGCCTGCCCCCTCGGGCTCCGGACGCGTGGTGCCTGGCGTATCGACCTATCGCGCCCGCCAGGACGGCGCGCGCCTGCAATACGTGAACCTGGATCAAGTCGCCGACCGCTGGAACGACGGCAGCGCATTGACCACCACGGAACGGCAATCGAACCGTCCCCGCATCCATGTGGAGTTCAACCGCCCCGGCCAGCATCGCTTCACCATCACCGTGAAGCCCGACCCTGCCAATATCCCGTACTCCGCCCGGGAACGCGGCCGGCGCGCCAGCTACCAGGAGCCGCACAGCAATCCGCGCAGCTATGTCACGAACGCGGACGGCACCCGCATCGTCGACGACATCACGCTGCCGGCCGCCGGGCTGAACCTGTACCTGTTCGAAGTGCGCGACGAACGCGGCCAGCTGATCAAGACCGAACGGGTTGAAACCGTGCGCCGCCTGTACATCCAGGAAGTGATGTGCATGAGCCCGCGCCCGGCCGGCCATCTGGCCGACGTGACGCCCGTCACGGCCGAATTTGCGCTGCATGGCATCGACATGATCCAGCTGCCGCGCGTGCAGTTCCGCGGCCGCTCCGCCGTGAATGCCGCCGACGACGCCGATGCGCAACACGCCATCATGCAGGCCGTGAGACAGGCCTACACCCCGTCGGCCGGCAAACAACGCGAGCCCTACACGTTGGTGGTCTGCCACGTCGACCGGCTGGTGGCGCCGGGCGTCAGCGGCGACATGCGCTTGCCGGTGCCTGCTGGCCCCGGCGGCCGGGTCATGACCGTACCCATCGTCAACGACGACCGCAGCCAATCCGCCCTCTGGTACGAGTTCGACCAAGGCGACGACTGGCTCGTGCACGCGCGATACCTGTACCGGGACGCCTCAGGCGCAGAACGCTCGCTGCCGATCCCCCGCCACCTGATCACGCCGATCCGCGATGAGTCGGGCGGCGTCTGGTCGGTGTCGGTGGATTTGACGCAGGTATCACCTACGCCGCTGACCGGCATGCTCAACATCCAGTTCAACACGGTGGCCGCCAGCTACGCCGGCCTGGCCATCACGGGGACCAACCTGCTGTTCGTCTCCACGCTGGATCCCTTCGTGCCCAACTCGCAGGCCTACCTGACCGAAACGCTCGCCCACGAAATGGGCCACTTGCTGGGCATGGTGCCCAGCGGCCCGGACTGGCCGGGCCTGCGCAACGTGGACACCTCGGCGGACGACTCCAAGCTGGACCCGCCGACGCACTTCTACTACAACATGGGCGGCCACTGCTACTTTGGCCTACGCGACCAGAACGGCCAGTACAACGAGGAAATCGGGCAATGCGTGATGTACGGCATCACCTGCGCGAACATCCACTTCTGCCCAAGCTGCAGCAAGGCCGTGCGCAAGGTCGACTGCTCTGAAGGCTGGGCCTCGTTCTGAGGCCGCCGCCTAGTCACCGACCACCGCCAACGACAACAACCACCGCCGCTCCTTCTTCGCAAATTTCGATGCTGACATGCCGATCATGACTACCGACTGGATTGAACCCGCCACCTTCGCCTCGGTGCCCACGCACTCGCAGAAGGAACACGCCTGCATGCCGCCCTTGCAAGGGTACGACGCGCAGATGCGCATCGCCGCGCCCTCGCGCGTGAAGATCCGCGACGGCAACACCCTGACGATTCCGATATGCGCCCGCGGCATCCTGCCCGTGGTGGAAAACCCGCAACTGCCGCGCTTCGTGGCGGTCGATACTCGCACGGGCAAGGTCTATCGCGGCATCGCCTTCAACTACGTGCGCCCCACGCTGCCCAATGTGTCGGTCGATCCGAGCGAAGGGGCTCCGCCGCCCAAGCTGGCGTTGCCGCCCGGCATGACGGTCGAAACGCGCTTCACCACCGACATGGCCGGCGTGCTGCACCTGCCCGCCACCCCGGCGACCTATGAGGTCTACATTGAAGCCGAAGACGTGAAGTCCAATACGGTGACCATCGAGGTCGAAGCCGGGCAGAAGTAAGGGCCGGGCAAGGTCCGCGAACCAGCGCCACGCCGCCGCTTAGGGCCGCGCCGGCGTCATCTGCTGAAGGTTCTGCTCGGTGCGCGCTGCCTGGGCCTCGACCTTTTCCGCGTTGCGCATGTCTTTCCCGCGCAGCTCCATTTCCGCCTTGGCGTCGGTCTTGGCGAACACGTCCTTGTCACGCACGCGGAAGTACATCGTAGTGCTGGCCAGCAGATGGTCGGGCCAGCTGCTCAACATGGCGTCGTGTACCAGCCAGTCGAACAAAGTCATCACCTTCGCCGGCAACTGCGTCTTGCCGTCGCGCGCATCGCGCCACACGGCCAGGAGGCGCTTCTGGGTTTCGCGCTCGGCCTTCATGTCGGCCAACGGGTCGGCCATCTTCTGAGGTGTGCCACCTCCCCGCTTGATCAGTTCGTTGCGCATGTTTTCGCGGTCGCGCATGTCCTTGTCCATCTGCTCCATCGTTCGCAACACTTGCGGGTTATTGCGCTCCAGGTCCGCTCGGCGCCGCTCGGTATCGGCATCGTTCTGCTCGGCCTTTTCCAGATTCTTGTATTCCTCTTGAAGGCGCTCCCATAGCGGTTTGAACCGTTGCGGCGGCAACTCTCCACGGCTTTCTGACGCGCGCTTCCAACGCTCATTCTTTAGCGCTTCAAGTTCGCGCAAGCGCGCGGTGTTCTCGGGCTTGCTCCGTTCCTCCGCAGACAGCGCAGATACGCGCCGCAGCTCTTCGTTGAACTCCTGCTCAGGCGTGTAGAAGTCGCGATCCTTGATCCATGCTTCGGCCGGATCCGATAGCTCGGCCCGGAACGTCGCATCCTGATAGCGCACGGCCAACCACCGTAGGAATGTCTCCATGTGCGGAAGGAAGTCGATGCCGGGTTCGTACTTCACGGCTTCTCGATACGCGTTGACGAGCTCCAGGATCTTATGGCGGCTGTTGCCATCCACGATCGGCTCCGACAAGGAAAACTGCAGGTAGGTGTCAGGCTTCAGATCGGCAAGCCGCTCCAGGCTGTGAAACGCGGCGCCATGCGAAAGGGCTTGGTTCATCATGTCGCGTAGCGGTACACGGGACAGTTCAACGCGTGAATTCAGCGATCCGGGCGGGCTGACGCCTGTCACGTCGCCGCTGGATCCCGGATAGAGGTATTGCAGGCCCCGCGTCTTTTCCAGGCTGTCCATGCGCTGGTTGCGCCGCAATTCGTGTGCCGCCGCGAAATGCACGCACATCTGCACGGCGGCCGGCACCGTCAGCGTCCGATCCTTGTGCGTCTGTTTGATGAGGTCGGTAACGGGTAGAAAACCCAGAAACGTGTTCTCGTCCATGATGGACGCAACGGAATCGAACAATCCCATGAAGCGGATCTGGATATCGGCGTCGGGCTTGTTCTTGGTAAGGTCGCCCCTTACAGCCAGATCCGCATCGTGACGCCGGCGGTATTTCTTGACCAGGTCATTGACGAACTGGCGCGCCACCACCCCACCCCGGTCCGCCCCGAACACGGTGATCTCGATGCGGCGCACATTCTGACCTTCGCTCACCGCATCGTAGGCGGCTTTGAATTGCCGCAACGCGGAATCGACACGCACGTCGACCCCAGTGCCCATCAGATAAGCCACCGTTTCCTGATCTCGGATGACCGGAACCGTCTCCATCATGGTCGATTTCACGGCTTCCTTGCCGGCAGTCCAAGCCACCTTCAACGGGTTTTTCTTGAACCCTGCCCAGAAGCCGCGAATGGTCGCCTTCGCTCGGTTCACCAACCTCTCGGGATCCCAGGCGTTCCAGATGCGCACAGCCTTCTCTGGCAATGTCTGCACATCCTTGACGACGTCCTTATACGCCTTGACCATGGGTTGATACGACGATTCCCGCAGCGACTTCTTCACGGCCGCCGTAACGCGACCGGTGAGCTTATGGTTCGGAATCTCGTCCGTGCGCAGCACATTGCCGACGTTGCTTGAAACCGCCTTCTGCGCGTTGCTCGCCAGCTTCATGCCGGCCTTCGCGGCCGCATAAATCATGTCGTCATTCTCGGCGTCGGCGTTCAGGTCTGTTCCCAGACCCGAATAGTAGAACCGGAACCAGTGATGCTTTTCGGGACGGCCGGGATCGCTCTGGACGTAGTGCGCTTCCCAGAGCCGGCAGATGTTCGAGTAGTAGGTCGGATGCTTCGCATCTTCATCGCGGTTGCGGCCAAATCCGTCGAAGAAGAATCCCATCCGCAGGACCGCGCCGCATTCATTGCAGTCGTCCTTGGGATACGCCGCCTCGTTCTGGGCCATGGCCTTCAGCACGGATGCCGGCGTACGGTTCTCCTGCGGCAGGTCGCTGGATTGCACGTCAGACATTCTTATCTCCCGGGGGGGTACCTGTCTTCTTTATCTGATCCAGCTTCGTCTGCGGCAATGCCGCCACTTCCCGGGCAAAGTCACCTGGCGCGCGCCCCGTTTTTTCCAGGATCGCCTTCACCTGCGGATCATTATCGAAATTCGACGCCACCGTGAAATACAGCAGCATGTACTGGCGCAGGTCCTGCTTGTCTTCGATGCGGTACTTCTTCCATGCGGATTGCAACACCTTGGCCGTGACGCGCAGCAGCTCAGCATCGCTGCGGTAGTCGCCAAGCGAGGCGCGATGGTCGCGCCACAACCAGTCCACGGTGTCCACGATAGGGATCCGCGTCTGGCCCAGCAGCTTGCGGCTTAACGCCAGTTCCATGTGTTCATCCGGATAGATGTGCAGCTCCAGATACAGCGGGCCGTCCCCAGGCGGAATCTCGGCTGCCGGAAAGTTGATGGCACCCTGCCGGTCGAAATAAAGCGAGTCGGCTTTGCCATCGTGCAGATGCTTGCGCAGCAGCTCCCCATCGACGCCACGCCAGTCGACCGTAAACGCCGTGCCCTTGAGCGTAAAGCAGCAGGTGACCGAGCCTTCGCCGCCGCCAGGACTGACCTGCATCGTCGACGCCACGCCATCGCCCTTGTCCTTGACGCTGATACTGCGGATATTCCACGGCGTGTAGTTGTAGGCAATGAAGCTGACCCCTTGGTAGACCGGTTCGCTGTTGCACCCCGCCAGCATGCCCAGCCACAATAGCGCGGCGATCAGTCCCTTACGCATCTTCCACTCCCAAGTTCTCCAGGTGCAGCGCCTGCACCTCATCCCACACCACATCCGGCACGCCTTCCAGCACCTTGGCCAAGCCGCCCTCGGCATCTGGCCGATAGGCCAGCAGCCCTTCACGGATCAAGCGATGCTCATCGAAGCGCGGCGAGATCGACACGCCCCACGCCACATAATCGAACGTGTCCTTGTCGCCCGTCACGCCGTGCGCACGCGCGCGTTCCAGCTGCGCCTCGACGCGCGGCACCAGCGCATCCTGATCGGGGTTGCCGGGCAACAGGCCGGGATACAGACGGCGCAGCTGCACCGCGAGCTTGTCCGGGTAGTCCAGGTCGAACAGCATCTGATGCTGTTCGGGCGTGAAACGTTCGATCCCTTCCGGCCTGTCGGCGGGCAGCCGACCGGCGCCGGCCAGTTCGGCCCCAGTGCCGTCGCGCAACGCATAACGCAACGTGATCAAGGGCGCGGCGAAACGCGCGCGCTGCTCGGCGGTCCACACCTTTAAGGCACGGGCGAGGATGCGACTGTCGTACCAGTGCAGGAAGAACTCGCTGGCGTCGGGTAAGGCGTAGTCGCAGAAACGGCCAAAGTGCGCAATGAGCTTTTCCAGCGGCACGGCGGAAGCG
Organism: Achromobacter sp. 18P8.1.1; assembly: GCF_057799415.1. Classification (NCBI taxonomy): domain Bacteria; kingdom Pseudomonadati; phylum Pseudomonadota; class Betaproteobacteria; order Burkholderiales; family Alcaligenaceae; genus Achromobacter; species Achromobacter sp. 18P8.1.1. The sequence continues at coordinate 6,189 of NZ_JBYOKH010000092.1, forward strand.
AAACTCATCATTGCATAGCGGCCGCCCGTTCGTTCGTGCAGCGCTTCCAGCACGCGCACCAGCACGGTATTGAAATCCTCGTAGCGCGGCCCGCGCAAGACTCCTTGCGAGGCGCCGTCCACTTCGATCAGCAGCGGCGCCACGTCGCCATAGATGTCCAGGCCGGTCTGCGCCCACACCGAGCCGAAGCTCAGGTCTTCGGTGGCGGTGATGTGCGCCAGCAAATCGGGGTGCCCGCGAAAATCCACGATCACGTAAGCCCGCGCGGCTTCGCCGTAGGGGCCACGGTGCTGCGGCAATTCCGCAAACGTGGAAAGCAGGGCTTCTTGCCAGGAATAAGCCATCACCCTTACGCCTTCTTCTTGGTCAAATTCGTCTTAGACATTCTTATTTCCCGGGGCCTCGCCAGACGCCTTCATCTGCGTGATTTTTTCCTCCGACAAGGCTGCTACCGCGCGACCAAAGTCGCCAGGCTTTCGGTGGGGATCTTTCAAAACTTTCGCTATCTCCGCATTCTTGTCGAAATCAGAAGCGACGATGAAGTAAAGGTACATGTAGCCCCGCATGTCTTCGGCATCTTCGATGCGGTATTGCATCCAGGCCTGTTTGGCGACCTTTGGAAGGACATCCGCCAATTCGTGGGTACTCTTGTATCCAACGAGCACATCACGATGGTTTTCATATAGCCACCGCAGCGTATCGATGATCGGTATTCTGACCTGTCCCAGCAACTGCCGGCCCAATGCAAGCTCCATGTGCTCATCGGGATAGATATGCAATTCCAGGATGAGCGTTCCATCTCCTTGCGGTATCTCGGTTGCAGGAAAATGCACCACCGTTTCCTTCTTGAAGATCGCATCGTCGTATTTGCCATCAAACATGTGCTCGCGCATCAGCGCGGCGTCGCCACCCGTCCAGGTCACGGTGAAGTCCGTTCCCTTCAGCGTATAGCAACAAGCAACTCGCCCCTCTCCCCCGCCGGGTGGAATGGCGCCGGAACCGGCCTTGCCGCCCGATGCGTCCCGAATCCGCACAGACTCCAGGTGCCAGGGTGTGTAGTTATACGTAATGAAGCTCACGCCTGAGTAAGTAGGCTCGCCGTTGCAGCCCGCCAACATACCCAGCCAAATCAATACGCCGATCAACCCCTTACGCATTCGTGACTCTCTTGGTATCCAGCGCCACGGACGCGAAGCTCATCATTGGTGGAAAGCAAGGCTTCTTGCCAGGAATAAGCCATCTTCCTCACGCCTTGTCAGTGATGGACTGCACGCTCTCCTGGGCGTCCAGCACGCAGCTCTTGCAGACGGTGAACTGCGGAAACGGATACGGCATCTGCGTCGGCCCGGCGAATTGCTTGTTGCCGGTCTTCACGTCGATGCGGCCTGGGGCCGTGACGGTGATGTTGCCGCCTTCGATCACGATGCTGGCGCCCGCCGCGTTGGCGATGCGAATGCGCTTGGGCGAGGCATATTCGATGCTGGCATTGGCGCTGACCATGCGCAGGTCCTGTTGCGCCTGCATGGTCAGCACGTCGTGCTGCGAGATCACGTCGACTTCACCGGTGCCGGCGATCAGATCCAGGCCCGCGTCGGCGCCGCCTTTCTGCACGCCGGCCACGATGCCCAGCGCTTGGCCCGAATGCACGCGCAGCGAACCGATGACGGCCAGGTTGTGGTCCTGGCCCGATGACCAATGCACCAGCTCGCCGGCCGTGACCTGCACATTGCGCCCCGCCGCCTGCGTGAGCCCTGCGCGGCCCGCCATCAGCACCAGCGGATCGGTCAGGTGCGGCACTTTGCCGTCGACCACTTCCGTGTGCTTGGCCGAGGCGTCGCCCGCCGCGCCGCCCACGGCGTCACCGGCCACCGTGCCGGAAACCGCGTGC
>NZ_JBYOKH010000093.1:0-7668 GCF_057799415.1 Achromobacter sp. 18P8.1.1
TGCGCCATAGCGTGCTGCGGCTGACACCCAATTTACGCGCCGCAGCGGCGTGATTGCCCCCGCACTCGGCAAGCACTGCTTGCGCGTACTCCCGCTCCCCCGATCGCCGCACAGACGTCAGCGTAGCGGCGTCATCCATGATCTGCCCGCCCGGCCTGTCCAGCAACGCCCGGATCGCCGCCGCATCCAGCGGCGCATCTTGTTCCGCACACGCCATCGCAATCCGCTGCGCCACGTTTTCCAGTTCGCGTCCATTGCCTGGCCAATCATGATCGGCCAGGGCCGCAGGTAAAACGTCCAACACCGCCTGTTCGTACTGGTCCAGGCCCGCGTCGCGCATCGCCTGCGACACGAATCGCCGCGACAACGCATCGACATCGGCCGGCCGCGACTTCAGTGGCGGCACGGCCACGCACAGCACCGCAATGCGGTAGTACAGGTCTTCGCGAAACGTGCCCTCGCGCACCATCGCCAACAGGTCGCGGTGCGTCGCCACGATGACGCGCAGGTCCACTGGCGTGGCGGTGACTGCGCCCACGCGCGTGATTTCGCGTTCCTGCAACACACGCAGCAAGCGGGTCTGCAGCGCAAAGGGCAGCTCCGCGATCTCGTCCAGGAACAAGGTGCCCTGATGCGCGGCTTCGACCAGTCCCGCTTTGCCCGACCGGCGCGCGCCCGTAAAGGCCCCTTCCTCATAGCCGAACAGCTCACTTTCCAGCAGGCTTTCCGTCAACGCGCCGCAGTTGACCGCGACGAACGCATGGTGACGGCGCGGACTGGCGTGGTGCATGCCCTGCGCCAGCAGTTCCTTGCCGACCCCGCTTGGCCCGGTGATCAGCACCGTCGCCTCCCCGCGCGTGGCATAGATGCGGCACCGGCCGACCACGGCCTGCATCGGCGGCGACGCCTGCACGATCTGGTCCAGCGTATAGCTCGCGCCCGCGCCCTTGCGGCGTTCGTGGCGGCGCAGCTTGTGGAATGCCTGCCGCACGTCGTTGGACTCGCGCAAGGTGTAGACCGCGCCTGCCACCACCCCGCCTTCGTGCAGCACCGAACTGTCCACCACCACCTGCCGCCCCTGGAAGGAGTACACGCCCGAACCGCCCCGCGCTGCGTTGCGCAACGCCTGACCGGGATCCAGTTCCGGGACGCCTGCATTCAACAGCGCGCCGATCGCCAAGGGCGGGGCACTGCCCGTCAGCCTCTGCGCAGCCGGATTGGCCGCCACGACACAACCGCGCGCATCGACGGCGACGACCCCTTCATGCAAGTGCTCCAGGACGTTCGCCAAGGTAATGCGGCGCGACTTCTCGGCCTGCTGCGCCACCCCCAGGTTGATCGCGTCTTCCAGCGCCGCGTTGACCGAATTGCGCGAATACAGGAACACGCCGGCCATGCCTTGCTGCTGCGCAAGGTGCACGGCCAGACCAGCGCCTATCACGACCTGCACGCCCTCGGCCTGCAACGCCGCCACGGTATTGCGCGCGTCGTTCTCGGTGTCGTAGGCGCGCACGTCCAGCTTCAGGTCGAACTCCCGGATGAACTGCCGCATTTCCTCGGGCACATGCCGGTACAGCATCAATGCGATGCGGTCTGAAACCTGGCGCGCACGCGCTAAAGCGGCCATGACGTCGTACCCGCCCACGCGTACGGCGACGACCGGAACGTCCAACTGCGACCGCAAATAATCGGCATTCGCGCCCGCCGTCAGGATCACGTCGCAAGATTCCGTGCGCAGCTTGGCGCGGATCATGTCTGCGGCGTCATCGAAATGGGCCTTCAGCATCTGCACGCGCGCGCGGTCCGCGTAATCCGGTGCGCAACGCTGCACCAGGGGCAGCAGCTCATAGGCGCTGACGGCCCAGATTGAAAGCGGGCTGGGAGTCGGGGCCGGGTAAGGCGGGTCGGCTGGCATGGTGATGTCTCATTTTTGAATGCTTGTGTTTCAAATATAGATCAACCGGGATTACCAAAAACGCCTGCCACTTAAAAAAGCCTTTCTTATCAATGCCCCTGACCATCCCGCCCCACTGGCACGGCTTTTGCATGGCTTGCCTGACTCTGAATGCAGAGCACAAGACCAGGAGACCTCCATGCAACGCAGACATTTTCTTGGGGCGGGGTTGGCATTGCCCGCCCTGCCCGCCTTGTTCAACACCGCCCGCGCCGCCCCTGCCTACCCGGCCTCGCCGATCACCTTGCTCGTGGCGTATGTGGCTGGCGGCAGCACGGATCAGCGCGCGCGCCAATTCGGCGCGTTCATGGCGCAGGCGCTTGGCCAGCCCGTGATCGTGCAGAATCGCCCCGGCGCGGCAGGCAATATCGGCACCGAGGCCGTCGCCCGGGCGAAACCCGACGGCTACACCCTGGGCATGGGCAACCTGGCCCCGTTGTCGGTCAATCGCAGCCTGATGCCGGCCGGCGGGTTCGATCCCGTGTCGTCACTGACGATGATCGCGTTGATCGAGCGCGGCCCGTTGATGCTGGTCGTCAATGCGGACTCTCCCCATCGCGACGTCCCGTCGCTGCTAGCAGCCGCCCGCGCTAAGCCTGGCGGCCTTTCCTACGGATCCAGCGGCGTGGGCAGCGCGCACCACCTGTCGGGTGAACTGTTGAAAAGCCTGACCGGTGCGCCTGTGACGCACGTGCCTTACAAGGGCGGCGCCGCGGCGGTCACCGACCTGATCGGCGGCCACCTGGATTTCCTGTTCGAACCCATGTACTCCGCGATTCCCTACACGCGGTCCGGAAAGCTGCGCGCGCTGGCGATCACAAGCGAACACCGCTCGCCGATCGCGTCCGACGTGCCCACCATGGCGCAAGCGGGCGTGCCGGGCTTTCACATGGAAAACTGGCAAGGGCTGATCGGCCCCGCCGGCATGCCGCCCGCCGTGGTCCAGCAGCTGAACGAGGTGGTGAACCGTGCCCTGCAAGACCCAGCCATCCGCGAACAGATGCTGGCCCAAGGCAATGAATTGGGCGGCGGCACGCCCCAGGAATTCACCGACCTGGTGCGTGCTGAATCCATCCGATGGCAGGCACTGATCGCCCGGACGGGCATCGCCGTGAACTAGCGGCGCGCGATTTGAGGGCCAACTGCCCTACCTTTGAACACAGCAAGACTCGACACACAGCAGCGGAAACCATCATGAGAGCCATTTCTATCGAACAATACGGCGGCCCCGAGGTCCTTCAATGGAGGCAGGACGCGCCCGTCCCCGAACCCGGCCCGGACGACGTCCTGGTACGCGTCGCGTATGCCGGCGTCAACTTCATGGACATCCACACGCGTCAAGGCAAGTACGCCGCGTCGCGCACCTACCCCGTGCGCTTGCCGTGCACGCTGGGCATGGAAGGCGCGGGCCGCGTCATCGCCGTCGGCCACAACGTGACGACAGTGAAGGCAGGCGATCGCGTCGCCTGGTGCATCGCCTGGGGCAGCTACGCGGACTATGCGCGCATCCCCGCCGCCCGGTGCGCGCGGCTGCCCGACAGCGTTGCGTACGATGTGGCGGCGGCAGCGATCTTCCAGGGAAGCACCGCCCACTATCTGGTGCAGGACGTCGCGCAACTGCGAGCCGGCGCAACGTGTCTCATCCATGCGGCGTCCGGCAGCATCGGGCAGCTATTGGTCCAGTGGGCCAAGCATCTGGGCGCGACCGTCTACGCCACCGCCAGCAATGCGGAAAAGTGCAGCGTCGCCATGGCGCGCGGCGCGGATGCCGCCTTCCTCTATGGTGACGGCCAGTTCGCCGACGACGTCCTGGAAGCGACCGCGGGCCGCGGCGTGGACGTGGTGTTCGATTCCGTGGGCCGCAAGACGCTGCGCGACAGCTTCCGGGCGACGCGCACACGGGGCCTGGTCGTCAATTACGGATCCGTGTCGGGTTCATTGCAGGACCTGGATCCCATCGAACTCGGCGAAAGCGGATCGCTGTTCCTCACCCGTCCCAGGCTGGCCGATCACATGCAGGATGCGCAGACCGTGCAACGCCGCGCCGATGCGGTGTGGGCCGCCCTGGCCTCCGGCGCGTTGACGATGGAAATCGCCGGACGCTACACGCTGGAGACGGTCGCCCAAGCCCACGAACGCATCGAAAGCCGCGTGCAGATCGGCAAGGCGGTGGTGGAAATCGATCGCGGCGCGTAATGGCGGCGATGGCGGACGGATGCGGCAGACTGACGGTTAACATTGGCCGACTCATCAGAGTCGAACAACCGGAAAACCATGGAACTCACCCTACCCTCCAGTCTTTTGAAGCCCCTTGAACGCGAGGCCGCCGATGCGCAACGCACGCTGCACGCGCACATCCTGAAGAAGCTGGAAGCCGTCACCCCGCCCGTCGAGGCCATCGACCCCAAGGTGCTGAAGGCGGGCTTGCCGCAATTGGTGGACTATCTGTCGCGGCTGCCCGGAACGACCGTGCTGTCCTCTAAAGTCACGCCCGACGCGTATTGGTGGGTCAAGCTGACCATCGATCTGCAGCACCCGCTGGCCTGGCAGGTCGTGCAGGAGCTGGGGTTCGTATTGAACGATGCGTCGGTGCATGACAAACTGCCGACCGTCTTCAAACCAGTATCTCCCCCTCCTTATTTGAATGGCGGTCCGCAGGAGTTCCTATCCTGGGTGATCGAATCTACCTACAACTACATTGACCCCGCATGGATCGCGCAGACGCTGGAAGGCTATCTGCCCCGTCCTGTGGATGACTTGACCAAGTGGAACGCATGAACGAAGCCATGGAAGCCGATTTCCAACCGCTACCCGCCAGCATGCTGGAACACATGCAATCGCGGCGCGCTCTTCTCCATACGCGGGTCGCCCACCATTTTCCCGAGGACGAACTGAGCCACACCGCGGCTGACTTCGATCTTCTGCAACGCATCGTCGATGCCGGCATCCTGGCCGCCGAAGACGTGGCCGAATGGGAAGCCATGGGCATCGCATTCGGTGATGGCCTGACGACCCTGGTCCCCGGTCTGGCCTGGGCGCAGGTCACCGATCAATACGGCACCGACGCGGTCCTGCGGTACCGGCAGACAAGCCTGCAGATCGGCGTGGTCACCATGCTGCTTAAACGTGCCGAGGCGGACGAGGCGATCGACATCGCGCACATGGCGCAATGGCTGCAGGCCTTCATCGAAGAAAAAGCCCACGAATACCAATAAGCATGGCGCCGCCTCCTACCCGAAACCCGAACCCCAGGCAGTTGAACCAGGCCCCGGCCCGACGCCCGTCAGGACGTCGCACAGGGCGCAAAAGCGGCCCGCCTTTGCTGCTGGCGGCGGCGTTCGTATTCGCTTATGGACTGGCAGCCTTGCTGTGGCGGGTGCCGATCGCGGTAGGGCTGGGCTATCTGGTGCTGAGCGCGCTCACGTTCACGGTCTATGCCGTCGACAAAGCGGCCGCCCGCGCGAACCGGCAGCGCGTTCCCGAGAAAACCTTGCATATCCTCGCCCTGATCGGGGGCTGGCCCGGTGCGTTGGTCGCGCAAGAATGGCTCAGGCACAAGTCGGTGAAGCCGGCCTTCCGTGCCGTGTTCTGGATCACCGTGGCGATCAACATTGGGGTGTTTGTTTTTCTGGCTTCGCCCTACGGCAGATCGCTGCTGGCGCCGTATGTTCTGGCGCTGAACTGATATCTGATGCCGCACGGAGCCCATTGATGCTGTGGTTAACTCGGGGACCGGTCGGTGGCTAAATGATAGACATCGGGCACCTGATGATGTGTCGAGGATGCACGTAAACTGGTGCTCCAACATTCACCGGAACGCCGCATGTCATTCGTCCCGTTTTCGACGCCGCAGCCCGGCCGCGATAAAACCTGGGGGCTGATACATAGCCGTCAGGCTGCGCAATTGCAGGTGCCGAACAAACCCGTGGTGTTTTACGACGCGCCGCCGGATGCGGCCACGCTGGCCCAGATTGAATCCGTGCATGTCTGGGCGCCGCATGGCGATCCGTTGACCGAAATGCCGGCGCTCATCGCCCGAATGCCTTCGTTGGTGGAATTATCCATGGGGCCAGGCGCGATCGACCCCAGTGTCATGACCGGCCTGCGCGCGGACATGTTGCCCGACAGCCTGCGCCACCTTTCCCTGCATCCCAGTCAAAACACCTACACCTGGAAGGGCGGCGCGATGCCCAGGCTGGAGTCCCTGACCGTGGGGGCAGCGTTGCGATTTGAACCGGAAGATTTTCCGGCGTTGATGTCGTTGTCGGCGGTTCCGGATCGGCGCGGCGTCATGTTGGATCGCGCATTGCAATTGCCGCTGAAGGAACTGAATCTGTGGAATGTGCCGTTCGACACGTCCGTGTTCAATCGGCTTGCCGCATTGCCGCTGGTGGCGCTTGGCGTCGTTAACGGCCGCACCTTGGAATCTCTGGCAGGTATTGAGCAGCTTGCTGGTTTGCGTTCGCTACTGGTGAAGAACCAAGGAATATTGCACACGATTCGACCCATTGCCGCGCTGTCGAACCTGGAGAAGCTGAACATTCAATACTGCAAGCGAATTGCGGATATTGACGTGCTGGGAGAATTGTCTGCGCTACAAGAACTCACGCTGGTGGGTTGCGGCGATGTCGGTCTGGGTACGCTGGAAGAGACTTTGCGAGCGCGCTTGCGGCGTTCAAATATCGCGGCGACGCAATAAGCGTGTGGAGCGAAGAACACGGCGCATCGTGGCCATTGCGGCCCATCGCCCTTCATTACGGCCCATTACGGCCGGGGTGCGTGCACCCAAGTACACCCAATTCCTTGCCCCTGGCTCAAGGCCATGTCGGCGGCAAAAAAACGTAAGTCTTTGATTGGGTGGCGCGCCCGACAGGAATCGAACCTGTATCAAGAGCTTCGGAAACTCTCATTCTATCCATTGAACTACGGGCGCAGCGCAAGGAGGCGACATTGTACCTAGTTTTCGATAGCGTGCATGAAGTGGATCAAATCTTCCGTCAATCTCATCGAAAACCCCCGCAGCGTCATTGGACGCCCGTCCCTGACACCGTTATATAATCCAGCGTTTGCTTGCAGGCGGATGCGTCACGGGTTCGCCGATTTGTGCAGTTACTGATTTTCTGTTGCCGCCGCCAGGCGCCCCACCCGTTAGCAGGATTTGGTCATGAGCAACGAGCAGGAACACATAGAAGAGCACTCCTCCCCCATCAAGACCCCCAAGCAACTGGTCGTCACGATCGTTCTATCTTTCGTGATCCCAATCGCCATCATCATCCTCCTGGTGAACATGGTGGTCTCCGGCACCAAGGTCGGCGCCGGCTCCGATACCCTGACTGAAGAAGCCGTCACCAAGCGCATCGCGCCGGTCGCGGGTTTTGCGCTGGTCGACGCCAACGCGCCCAAGGTGTTCAAGACGGGCGAACAGGTCTTTGCCGCGGTCTGTACGGCCTGTCACACCGCCGGTATTGCCGGCGCACCCAAGATGGGCGACAACGCGGCCTGGGCGCCGTTCATCAAGTCCGGCTACGACACGATGCTGAACGTGGCCCTGCACGGCAAGGGCGGCATGCCCGCCAAGGGCGGCAACCCCACGCTGTCCGACTATGAAGTCGCACGCGCGGTCGTCTACATGGCCAACAAGTCCGGCGCCTCGCTGCCCGAACCGGCGGCTCCCGCCGAGGAAGGCGCGAAGAAGGAAGCGGATGCGGCGCCTG
>NZ_JBYOKH010000094.1:0-3728 GCF_057799415.1 Achromobacter sp. 18P8.1.1
CCCCACAGCGCTACCCACGAATTCCGATACCCAGTCTCCTACGGCGTCGGACGCTGCTGTAACCCCCACCAGCGCCGCCGTTCCCACATAGATGGCGCCATCCTTCATTTGGACCGCAACGTAGACGATCTTGTCCGACACATAGGTGACTGCCCGATAACAGATCCCCATCGCCGCGCACGCTCTAGCTGCCACGCCAACAGCGGGTATTGCGACCTGCCCCCAGTTCTGCGACGTCTCAAGATCTGCCGGATGCTGCCATTCGCGCCCGCGGTGTCCCGGCTGAGGCCAGCTGTGCTGTCCCGGCCGCTGCCCTTGTCCACACGCACCTCGATTAAGCCCGGAGCAATCGCCGCATAGGTAGTGCCGGAATCGCTGCCACTGGTTTGGCCCAAGCTGAAACCCGAAGGGCCGGCCTTGTTTGCGCCGCCTTTATTAGCAACGTCGAATGCCCCCGACATGCCCACGTTCACGCCAACGGTGGTGGACTTGTACTCGGTTTTGTTCTTCAGATCACTAAAGTCAAGGGTTTCCGTCGACAGTCTGTTCTTCGCCGCTTCCGCATCGCTGGCGATTACCGCGCCGTCAAGCTGGGTGTGCTTGTCCACGTAGATATCGAAGCCTCCAGAACCTGCATACAGTCCGGACTGCTCGATGACGCTGTCATAGTTCGACTTGGTCTTGCCCGTGCTGGCGCCAACATAGGCGTTGCCGGTCATGGAGCCGAAGCTGAAGCTGCCACCTGCGTTGGCTTGCTTCTGCTTGGCGTTGTAGCGTTCCGTATCTTGCTGGCTGGCAATGGTCAGGTTGCGGCCAATGTCGGCAATGATGCTCTCGGCCCGCGCCTGCGCGCCCACAAGTGTGGTGTCACGCCCCGAAACCAGCGACAAATGCCGCGAGCGCTGACTTCGAAAATGTAGTCTGACTCTGAGGTTTACGATCGGAAATATAGGCCGACCATATCGCTGCTTACGTTGCCGAAAGAGCCAACATCAACCAAACGTTCACGATGAGTGAAAGCTAAAACAGCACCGATGCGGCGTCGCTGCTGGCCATCTCAAACTAAAGGTTCGTTATTAATTAAAAAAAAACCCTCTGGAAACAAATTCCGAAGCTCAGAACGGCTTTTCGAGAACGACAAAAAGTCGTTTGCAACGTCGCTGATATTTTCTGTAACCCTCACCAAATAACCGCCCCCTAGCTCATCAATACGAAAACCTGCCGCGGCGACTTTAACGACATTGACCTCTCGAGCAAATTCGTCGCCGTAAAACATACCCCACCCCACATTCGGAATATCTGGTTCTAATGCAGCATTGAATGAACCGATTTGGAAACTGCCATTCTTATCAGCAGGAGCCAGTTCGGGGCTAGTAAATAGATGCACCATACCAAGCTGAGGAGAGAAAATTTCACACCACACTCTGAAGAGTGAATACCAATCAACCTTATCGCTATAGTCAGCCTTTAAGGTAATGGTCCCAGGAACGACTTGCCCTCGATTATTTCGAGATGTGTGAACAACACTGCCAGACGATTTTAGAGTCTTCTTTCTTCGCCACGCAAAGTCTTGGTAAAAATCCGACAAAATTCCATTTAAGCGCAATGAAGCTTTAGAGGCCCAAATATTCTCACACGAACTCTTTCCCAAAAAAAGCTCCGAAAACTTATCCGCATTGTGTGATACCTGTTCAGGATGCAGCCACCCTCCGCTCAGATTCAACGAATCAATGAGCTCTTCGCCCACACCCCAATCAATGGTATCGGATTTTGTTCGAATCGCTATTTGTATATATGATTTCATAAGCCATCAAAACTTCGTTAAATCACCGGTAGTAGGATTATATCTGAACACATCGCCACCGGTACCTCTTACTTGGCGCAAAAGTTCTCCAGATATATTATTTGTCTTAGGGCTCACAACAAGATTCAACGGCTGACCCATTGCAGTTGCAACTTGAATTTGTGCCCGCAACTGGTTAGACATTGAAAGGTTTTGGACATTCTTAACCTCCAAAAGTCCCCCGACGTTTGTTCCCCACAGATCAGGAATTGTTGTTACCTGCACGCCGTTAGGCAGATGAACGGTTACCGGATTAGTATTCTTCACCCCACCAACATGCCCTAACGCCTCTGTCACTTGGCGCTCAAACGCAACGCCACTTTGACGATTAAGGGTGACCTGAGGCACTCCGCCTACAACATCTTTCGCTTTTACACCCTTAATCGACCCAGCCACTGCACTCGCAGCCGCCACCAGTCTTATGGCCGCCTCAGAACTTATCCCATATCTCTTCTGAAGATCAGCGGCGATTTCAGTATGCAGAACCATACTGACCGCGTCAGCGTTGTGCAGGAAGTATATGGCAACATCATTCCGACGGCCGGCAGGAAGGTCCATGCCACTTAACTTATCTAGTTCCTCCCGATACTCTGTCACTTGCTCGACAAAATCACCATAGCGTTCCCGGCAGGCGTTCGCGTCAGCCGCACACACCGCGATCATGGTTTCTTGGGTTTCGATGCTTAGCTTTCGAAACTTCTCCTGTACTTCATCGCAATTGCCAAACGCTTCGCAAGTGGAGGCCTCTGCTCCGAATCGCTGCAGGTCGGACAAAGTCAGGGCGTTATTTGTCAACTCCGTGACCGCCGCAAGGGTGCTAGTAGTGGTATCCATCGAAGTTGCGTCGGATATGCCGGCCACAATACTGGCGACCAAATTGCCTCGCGCTTCACGTTCTTCCGCGGACAACTCTTCTCCCGCAACCATGCCTATCAGCTTAGCGACCACGGAACTCGCTGCAGCCCCCAATGCACCGGAGGAACAATTGCCGCTGCTAACCGCAGCCCCTGCACATCCCACGATCCCGTGCAGAAGGGCACGCGCCGCCTCCGAATCTGGTCCCCCCCCCATGGAATCGGCGAGTTTCTTAACTTGCGATGCGCCTAGACCCTGGAGATAGTTCACTGCGGCTGCTTGCACGAAGGCACCAGTGCCACCTGTCACATTGCCAGCCGCACCCGCTGATATCGCGCCGACAACACGGCGGTAAGACCCAGACGGCCCCCACTCACTATCCAGCTTCTCCGCAGCTGCGGCGGCTTGATCGCGCTCAGTTTGGGACAGCGTTTTGTCCTTTGCCCGCGCCTTTAGAGCGTCGAGTTCCTTCGCCCGATTCGTCAAAAACTGCCTTGTAGTCGTAGCCGTCCTCGGCATTCTGGCCGGCCAGGATGTTGACGTCGCGGTCGGCCGACATCACCAGGTCCTTCTGCGCGCCAACGTTCGAGCCCGCCACGGTCAAGTCGCGTCCGGCCATCAGCACGGCGGTGTCGCCCGTGAAGGTCGTCGCCAGGGACTGTTCCCAGTCGAGGGCTGTCTTGGTGTGCGTGGTCTTGGACGAGAGGAAGCCTGTGGTCTTGTAGCGGACCTCGTCGTAAGCCGATCCGGTTTCTGCCCCGGCGATCAGGTTGATGTCGCGCCCTGCCCCCACGGCGAGCTGCTTGCCAGCGGTGACTTCGGCCGCACGCGCATTGACGTCCTGGCCCGCGATCATCGTGAGGTTGCCGCCCGCGGCGAGGGTCGAGCCGATCTCCGTGCTTGTGCTCAAGTCGTGGCGGTTCCTGGCGTTCAGGACCAGAGATTCACCGTGGCTTTCGGTAAGCGTCTCCAAGGCGATGTCGCGGCCTGCCTGCAGGCGCGCGTCGTCCTTGACGGAGACCTGCGCGGC
>NZ_JBYOKH010000095.1:0-3277 GCF_057799415.1 Achromobacter sp. 18P8.1.1
TCAGACTGCTTTGAAACTTATGAACGGCACAAACGCTAATACTCAGGTCCTATAGCCTACAGCGTTATAGGATCAAGCGACTAAGTGCATATGGTGGATGCCTTGGCGATCACAGGCGATGAAGGACGTAGTAGCCTGCGAAAAGCTACGGGGAGCTGGCAAACAAGCTTTGATCCGTAGATGTCCGAATGGGGAAACCCACTGCAGCAATGCAGTATCCCTAGCTGAATACATAGGCTAGTGGAAGCGAACCGGGTGAACTGAAACATCTCAGTAGCTCGAGGAAAAGAAATCAACCGAGATTCCGAAAGTAGTGGCGAGCGAAATCGGAAGAGCCTTTACGTTTTAGCATGCAAGATAATCGAAGGGGATGGAAAGCCCCGCCGTAGCAGGTGATAGCCCTGTAGATGAAATTTTGTGTGTGGAACTAAGCGTAAGACAAGTAGGGCGGGACACGTGAAATCCTGTTTGAAGATGGGGGGACCATCCTCCAAGGCTAAATACTCGTGATCGACCGATAGTGAACCAGTACCGTGAGGGAAAGGCGAAAAGAACCCCGGAAGGGGAGTGAAATAGATCCTGAAACCGTATGCATACAAACAGTAGGAGCCTCCTTGTGGGGTGACTGCGTACCTTTTGTATAATGGGTCAGCGACTTACATTCAGTGGCAAGGTTAACCGAATAGGGAAGCCGTAGCGAAAGCGAGTCCGAATAGGGCGATTCAGTCGCTGGGTGTAGACCCGAAACCAGATGATCTATCCATGGCCAGGTTGAAGGCACGGTAACACGTGCTGGAGGACCGAACCCACTAATGTTGAAAAATTAGGGGATGAGCTGTGGATAGGGGTGAAAGGCTAAACAAATCTGGAAATAGCTGGTTCTCTCCGAAAACTATTTAGGTAGTGCCTCAAGTATTACTGCGGGGGGTAGAGCACTGTTATAGCTAGGGGGTCATGGCGACTTACCAAACTATGGCAAACTCCGAATACCCGCAAGTACAGCTTGGGAGACAGAGCACCGGGTGCTAACGTCCGGACTCAAGAGGGAAACAACCCAGACCGCCAGCTAAGGTCCCGAATTATCGCTAAGTGGGAAACGAAGTGGGAAGGCATAGACAGTCAGGAGGTTGGCTTAGAAGCAGCCATCCTTTAAAGAAAGCGTAATAGCTCACTGATCGAGTCGTCCTGCGCGGAAGATGTAACGGGGCTAAGCGATAAACCGAAGCTGCGGGTGTGCACTTTTAGTGCACGCGGTAGGAGAGCGTTCTGTAAGCCTGCGAAGGTGGCTTGTAAAGGCTGCTGGAGGTATCAGAAGTGCGAATGCTGACATGAGTAGCGATAAAGGGGGTGAAAAGCCCCCTCGCCGTAAGTCCAAGGTTTCCTGCGCAACGTTCATCGGCGCAGGGTGAGTCGGCCCCTAAGGCGAGGCAGAGATGCGTAGCTGATGGGAAACTGGTTAATATTCCAGTACCGTCGTACAGTGCGATGGGGGGACGGATCGCGGAAGATCATCAGGGTGTTGGATGTCCCTGTTGCTGTATCGAAGATGGCGCTTAGGCAAATCCGGGCGCGTAAATCAAGGGTATGGCACGAGCGAGCATTGCTTGCGAAGTGATTGGAAGTGGTTCCAAGAAAAGCCTCTAAGCTTCAGCTGTACGAGACCGTACCGCAAACCGACACAGGTGGACGGGATGAATATTCCAAGGCGCTTGAGAGAACTCAGGAGAAGGAACTCGGCAAATTGATACCGTAACTTCGGGAGAAGGTATACCCCGGTAGTGTGAAGCGCCTGCGCGCTTAGCATGATGGGGTCGCAGAGAATCGGTGGCTGCGACTGTTTATTAAAAACACAGCACTCTGCAAAGACGAAAGTCGACGTATAGGGTGTGACGCCTGCCCGGTGCCGGAAGGTTAAGTGATGGGGTGCAAGCTCTTGATCGAAGCCCCGGTAAACGGCGGCCGTAACTATAACGGTCCTAAGGTAGCGAAATTCCTTGTCGGGTAAGTTCCGACCTGCACGAATGGCGTAACGATGGCCACACTGTCTCCTCCTGAGACTCAGCGAAGTTGAAGTGTTTGTGATGATGCAATCTACCCGCGGCTAGACGGAAAGACCCCATGAACCTTTACTGTAGCTTTGCATTGATCTGTGAACCGGCCTGTGTAGGATAGGTGGGAGGCTTTGAAGCGTAGTCGCTAGATTACGTGGAGCCATCCTTGAAATACCACCCTGGTTTGTTTGCGGTTCTAACCTTGGTCCGTTATCCGGATCGGGGACAGTGCATGGTGGGCAGTTTGACTGGGGCGGTCTCCTCCCAAAGTGTAACGGAGGAGTTCGAAGGTACGCTAGGTACGGTCGGAAATCGTGCTGATAGTGCAATGGCATAAGCGTGCTTGACTGTGAGACTGACAAGTCGAACAGGTGCGAAAGCAGGACATAGTGATCCGGTGGTTCTGAATGGAAGGGCCATCGCTCAACGGATAAAAGGTACTCTGGGGATAACAGGCTGATACCGCCCAAGAGTTCATATCGACGGCGGTGTTTGGCACCTCGATGTCGGCTCATCTCATCCTGGGGCTGTAGCCGGTCCCAAGGGTATGGCTGTTCGCCATTTAAAGAGGTACGTGAGCTGGGTTTAAAACGTCGTGAGACAGTTTGGTCCCTATCTGCCGTGGGCGTTGGATACTTGACGGAGCCTGCTCCTAGTACGAGAGGACCGGAGTGGACGTACCTCTGGTGTACCGGTTGTCATGCCAATGGCATTGCCGGGTAGCTAAGTACGGAAGAGATAACCGCTGAAGGCATCTAAGCGGGAAACTCGTCTGAAGATTAGGTATCCCGGGGACTTGATCCCCCTAAAGAGTCGTTCGAGACCAGGACGTTGATAGGTCGGGTGTGGAAGCGCAGTAATGCGTTAAGCTAACCGATACTAATTGCTCGTGAGGCTTGATCCTATAACACTGATGGTTATTGACCTGGTGATATAGCGTTCCAAGTGTCGTTCAATACAAAATCTGGCTGCACCGTCAGCAGCCAGCCAACACCAATTACACCCCCCTGTGCGTGATCATCGAGCTAGTCTCTGATCACCACACGTTGTGTTTCTTCCAAGATTGGAGCAGTTGCCTAACCGCAGCCGCTCAACCAGTTACGCCTGACGACCATAGCAAGGTGGTACCACTCCTTCCCATCCCGAACAGGACAGTGAAACGCCTTCGCGCCGATGATAGTGGACGGACGTCTGTGAAAGTAGGTCATCGTCAGGCTTTTATTCCG
>NZ_JBYOKH010000096.1:0-2257 GCF_057799415.1 Achromobacter sp. 18P8.1.1
AGTCAGGGTGATGTCGCGCCCAGCCTGCATACTGAGGTTGCCGGCATCTACGCGGGCTACGCCGCTGATGTGCGAGCCCCAGGTGCTGCCGAAGTCCTCTGCGAATATGGTGTCAGACTACATTTTCGAGTTCAGAAATGTAGTCTGACACCTTGTATCTTTGTCTCTGTGGTGATCAGCTATCACCACAGCGGATTCGACGAGTTTGCTCTGACACCGAAAGCTTAGACTTTGCGATAAAGATTAAACCTCGATCCGCTCTTCTGAGCCAGCTGGACACTGGACGGTAGCCTAGGGCATTAGGACCCTGCATGTACAAGGCAAGTGGGCGCAGCGGGCATCATGAATATCATGACGGGAGCTAAGTCCATGTTCTTTCTCGGAATAGATGTGTCGAAGGCCAAGCTCGATTGCTTGCTTCTCGTAGACGGCGCCACAAGACGCAAAACAAAAGTTGTACCCAACACCGCCGTCGGCGTGCAAACGCTATTGGACTGGTGCATCAAGCACGGCGCTCAACCCAAGCAGATTCACGCCGTACTTGAACCCACGGGCCAATATCACGAACAGGCCGCCACTGTGCTGCACGATGCGTCGATGAATGTCTCGCAGGTTAACCCTGCACAGGCACGCGACTTCGCTGGAGCCTTGGCCATACGTTCTAAGACCGATGGAATCGACAGCTATGTGTTGGCCCGTTACGGCCAGGCACTCGAGCCGCCGTTGTGGCATCCAGCGCCCGTGCACGCTCGACAATTGCGTGCACTGCTGGCGCGACGTGAAGCCTTGGTCAAGGACCTGTTGCGAGAACTCAACCGCCAAGAGAAAACGCAATTCAGCCGCCCGCCAGCGTTGGTTGAAAGCTCTATCGATAAAGCAATCGCGTTCCTGCGTGAGGAGATCAAGCGATTGGATCGCGCCATCGATGAGCACATTGATCGACATCCAGACCTGAAAGCGGACCGAGATTTGCTCACCAGCATCCCTGCCATCGGACCGCAAGCAGCGAACGCGATCCTAGCGATCATGCACGACAGGCGAATCAACTCAGCGGAGGGCCTAGCGGCATATCTGGGTCTGATTCCCGTAAAGCGGCAATCCGGAACCAGCCTCAATGGCCGACCTTGCTTGTCCAAGGCCGGACCGCCACGAGTGAGGGCAACGCTATACATGGCCGCGATTGTGGCCACGCGCTATAACCCACATGTCCAAGCCCTCTACGCCCGACTGCTAGACGCCGGTAAAAGCAAAATGTCCGCGCTCGGCGCTGCAATGAGAAAGCTTGCTCATCTCTGCTTCGGCGTGCTCAAAACGCGTTCATCCTATCGACCGGATTACGCCTAATCTCTTGACGGACAAGACGGTATCTTAATTCACAGCCTATTAAAAAAATCCTTTATTGATAACACATCGACCTTCCATTGAGAAATGACTTGACCATCCTCATTAATCTCCTCTCTCACCGAAACGTAAGAATTTATCTTACGTGGATCAAAGGGTTCACTAATTTCATCTAGAAAAATCACTCCATTCTGGATGTACGCCTGATCACCTTCCAGGAAAACCACCCAGTAAAATATGAAATTACACGACAGTGGATTTCGCATCGACGTCACCAGGACTGCATGGGAACCATCTCGGAACCCTTCAGCCAACGCCCACTTCCAGCTGCTTAAATAATCACCCCTGGACCAATACCCCACTGGAGCGAAGAAACTCTCCTTATATCCGTCTATTTCAATCTCACCATGCAGCACGACCTCATCAAACTCTGTTAATAACTTATCTGTAAGACTAATGCCAAAGGTCATTTTTTCACCCAATTCAAATCTTTGTCATATGTACCCACCCTATTACCTCGACGATCGAAAACCTTCCATCCATCCGAAACATTATGCCCATCGACGTCAGGAGTAATGTAGTTTTTGCCGTTCCAGAAAACAGGCTGACCATGCGAATTAAATGGCGCCTTTTGCGGAGAAATTCGCTGGCCATACCCCAGCTCCTTGGCTCTCTGCTTTAGCTCGTCGCTTGTGCTAAAGATTGGATCGACAATGATAGGGCCATTGTTCGGCGTACCGATAGGCGCTCCATTATCAACTACCGCATTCTCTTGGCTTGGAACACCGATCGACCCAACCGGCTCACCCGGCCAACTCGGAATCTCCGAACCAAACGTCTCCTTCTCGGAAGGCAGCGGCGGCGGCGTATCCACCCTCACCACCTCGCCAGGCTTACCAGGCAGCGCCGTCTCGCT
>NZ_JBYOKH010000098.1:0-1427 GCF_057799415.1 Achromobacter sp. 18P8.1.1
TGAACTGACCCCCGAAAGTTGGACATAGATCCAACCTTCGGGGGTTTTTACATGGCGAAGTACGAAGAGCAATTCAAGATCAAGGTGGTGCAGGCATACCTGCAAGGCACAGGCGGCTTCAAGTCGGTGGCGCGCCGACACGATGTGCCGTACTCAATGGTGCGCCGGTGGGTCGAGAGCTTTCGAGTGCATGGCGTTGACGGGTTGCGCAGGCAATCTGGCTCGTACAGTGCGGCCTTCAAACAATCGGTGCTGATCAGGATCCGGCGCGAAGGTCTATCGGATACGCAGGCAGCGGTGTTGCTGGGGATTCGCCATCCAGGGAACATCGCAAAATGGCGCGCCCAGTATGATGTTGGGGGTATAGAGGCGCTGGCGCGTAAGCGTCGAGGAGCAAGCATGCCCCATAAGTATCCACCGGAGCCGGTCTCCAAAGACATGACCAAGGAAGAGCTCCTGGAAGAAGTCGCGAACCTGCGAGCGGAGCTTGATTACCTAAAAAAGCTCGATGCCTTGATCGAAGCGGAGAAGACCCAGGCGCTCGTTGGAAAGCGCAAGTGGTCCAAGAATTGAGGCATAAGCATCCGCTGGAACGACTGCTACGCGCAGCCGCGCTGTCGCGCAGCACGTTCTACTACCACCTGAAGGCGTTGGACGCCGCAGATCCGTACGTCGAGCTAAAGCAACGCATCGGGGCGGTCTTCGCACGTCACAAAGGCCGCTATGGTTACCGACGGATCACGATGGTCTTGCGCCAGGCAGGCGAGCTGGTGAACCACAAGACCGTGCAGAAGCTGATGCAGGCGCTGGGCCTGAAGTCGCTCGTGCGCGCCAAGAAGTACCGCTCCTACCGCGGTCAATCAAATCACGTGGCGGCCAACGTGTTGGCGCGCGACTTCAAGGCGGCGCGTCCGAACGAGAAGTGGGTCACCGACGTGACCGAGTTCAACGTGCGTGGCGAGAAGCTGTACCTGTCGCCAGTGATGGACCTGTACAACGGCGAGATCGTGGCTTACGAGACCAGCCGCCGGCCGGTCTTCAAGCTCGTGGGCAGCATGTTGAAGAAGGCGCTGGCGCGGCTGCTGCCCGATGATCGGCCGGTTCTGCACTCTGACCAGGGCTGGCAATACCAGCAGCAGAACTACCGGCGGATGCTGGCAGATCGATCGGTGACGCAGAGCATGTCACGCAAGGGCAACTGCCTGGACAATGCCGCTATGGAAAGCTTCTTCGGCACGCTGAAGGCCGAGTTCTTCCACCTGAACCGCTTCGAGAACGTCGAGCAGTTGCAAGCCGGCATCCGGCAGTACATCCGTTACTACAATCACGACCGCATCAAGCTCAAGCTCAAAGGCCTGAGCCCGGTGCAGTACCGAGCTCAGGCCTTCGGGCTTTAGCTGACCGTCCAACTTCTGGGGGTCAGTTCA
>NZ_JBYOKH010000099.1:0-552 GCF_057799415.1 Achromobacter sp. 18P8.1.1
AGAACCCCGCAGGTGATCCTGCGGGGTTTCTCTTTTATATAGAGTGAGAACCTATACTTCTCTGCTGTAAAGATGGAGAAATCCAGCGAACAGTAGCTTTGCAAGATAAGATGCAAGTCAGGCAGAAGCCGGTTGCAAAATCTGCAAAAATGATGTTATAGTTACGGGCTTGGCTACTACCGAAAGATCAGGGTTTACCCCGACATTTCGATAGTTGCTAGGAAGAGAAAAAGCCAGCGCGAAAGTGCTGGTGAGGCCTGAAGGGCTGCGGTGCCAGGCAGTGAAGTAGTTGCAGTGCGAAAGCGCAAACAAATACGACACTGATTTGACAAGCGATAAAAACTCCTTCATAATCTCGTTTCTCTGCTGCTGACACAGCAAGCGACGCAAGGCGAAAGCCGCAGCGAAGCAAGTGAGTTCATCAGCAGGTAGCAGTAAGAATTTAGTAGTACCGAATTTAGCAGTACCGCTCTTTAACAATTAAACAACCGATAAGTGTGGGCGCTTGATGCGATGCACTGTGATTGGATTAGGCGTTAAACCCTGGTCTAC
>NZ_JBYOKH010000100.1:0-514 GCF_057799415.1 Achromobacter sp. 18P8.1.1
ACCGCTGGGAGGCCGCCAGTCGGATGCCCTGCAAAATGTGGTTGGTTCGGTCGGTGATTTCCCGAGCCTGGTCGCCGTTTCCAGCGGCCCGTTTGCCATGCAGGTTGCGGGCAGTGGGGGATACGGTGCAGGGGATGTCACTTACCACCGCGCGAGGTTCGACCTCTCCCGTGCCGCCAGAACCTCGACCGAAACTCGCGGTTTAAACACCGCCTATTACCCCCGGATTCATGCTTGAAATTAGGCATGGATTCGAGGGTGAAACGCAACGTTCGCCGGCCGGGTTTCGCTCGACGTGCGGGCAACCCTGGAAAGGTCAAATGTGACCAGGTCCGAATTTGCCGACCCCGTAGGTTCGGTTACCAACATGGAGGCCCCAGCGGAGCCGCCGCGAGACGTCAAAGCAAACGCGCCGGATGCAGCAGTTATTGCACCCACTACGGATGGAATTGGCCGGCCCTGCAGGGTGCCCGTTCCGTTCTGGATCGCATCCATCTGCCGGCTACCCAGTGTC
>NZ_JBYOKH010000101.1:0-511 GCF_057799415.1 Achromobacter sp. 18P8.1.1
GGTTATTCACCTCAGTCTTGAGAACTTGGAACAAAATAATGCAATCACAACCCGTACTTATCTTCATCGACTTGCGTCGAGTACTTGATAAGTACATTTCGTTGTGCTTCTTCCAGATTGTTAAAGAACGAATATAGCTGTTGAGTAAAACCCAACTCATAAAATCGTGAATATAAAATCAACGACGCTATGAGTTAGCCTCTACATCACCACCAGGTGAGTATTTGAGAATCAATGGTGGAGGTGAACGGGATCGAACCGATGACATCCTGCTTGCAAAGCAGGCGCTCTCCCAGCTGAGCTACACCCCCATATCCCACACAGTGACCAGCACTACGCGAAATACTTTGGTGGGTCTGGTTGGATTCGAACCAACGACCCCCGCCTTATCAAGACGGTGCTCTAACCAACTGAGCTACAGACCCAAAACCTTCTCGGATCAGTAGTCAGGTAGCTGAAGACCCAGGGAAGATTCCCTCGACCCAAGCCTACAACTGATCCCAGCTATATC
>NZ_JBYOKH010000102.1:0-341 GCF_057799415.1 Achromobacter sp. 18P8.1.1
AGAGATCAGGGTTTAACGCCTAACCTAATCACAGTGCATCGCATCAAGCGCCCACACTTATCGGTTGTTTAATTGTTAAAGAGCGGTACTGCCAAATTCGGTACTACTAAATTCTTACTGCTACCTGCTGAACTCGCTTGCTTCGCTGCGGCTTTCGCCTTGCGTCGCTTGCTGTTTTCAGCAGCAGAGAGGCAAGATTATGAAGGAGTTTTTATCGCTTGTCAAGTCAGCTTCGTTCGCTTTCGCGCCACCGCTTTCTTGCTCGCGACCCCTTCGGATCTGCTCTCTTTAGCAGCTATCGAAACATCAGAACACCCGTTCGGGTTAACCCTAAGTTTTCA
>NZ_JBYOKH010000103.1:0-322 GCF_057799415.1 Achromobacter sp. 18P8.1.1
GGACAGCCTTGCGCAACTGGCCGAACGCTGCCCCAACCTGGTCGGTTTCAAGGACGGCATCGGCGACATCGAAGCCATGGTCCGCATCCGCCGCAAAATGGGCGACCGCTTTTCCTACCTGGGCGGCCTGCCCACTGCTGAGGTCTATGCCGCCGCGTACCGCGCACTCGGCGTGCCGGTCTATTCATCGGCCGTCTTCAACTTCGTGCCGAAGACCGCCATGGACTTCTACCGCGCCATCGCCGCGGGCGATTCCGACACCACCAACCGCCTGCTGGACGATTTCTTCCTGCCTTACCTGGAAATCCGCAACCGCAAGGCC
>NZ_JBYOKH010000104.1:0-322 GCF_057799415.1 Achromobacter sp. 18P8.1.1
AGAAAGCCTTGCGCAACTGGCCGAACGCTGCCCCAACCTGGTCGGTTTCAAGGACGGCATCGGCGACATCGAAGCCATGGTCCGCATCCGCCGCAAAATGGGCGACCGCTTCTCCTACCTGGGCGGCCTGCCCACTGCTGAAGTCTATGCCGCGGCCTACCGTGCGCTGGGCGTGCCGGTCTATTCATCGGCCGTCTTCAACTTCGTGCCGAAGACCGCCATGGACTTCTACCGCGCCATCGCCGCGGGCGATTCCGACACCACCAACCGCCTGCTGGACGATTTCTTCCTGCCCTACCTGGAAATCCGCAACCGCAAGGCT
>NZ_JBYOKH010000105.1:0-296 GCF_057799415.1 Achromobacter sp. 18P8.1.1
ACTCGCTTGCTTCGCTGCGGCTTTCGCCTTGCGTCGCTTGCTGTTTTCAGCAACAGAGAGGAAAGATTATGAAGGAGTTTTTATCGCTTGTCAAGTCAGCTTCGTTCGCTTTCGCGCCACCGCTTTCTTGCTTGCGACCCCTTCGGATCCGCTCTCTTTAGCAGCTATCGAAACATCAGAACACCCGCTCGGGTTAACCCTAAGTTTTCGGCAACTGCCAAGCCTGAAACTATAACACAACTTTTGCAGATTATGCAACCGGCTTTTGCCTGACTTGCATCCTATCTTGCAACCCT
>NZ_JBYOKH010000106.1:0-271 GCF_057799415.1 Achromobacter sp. 18P8.1.1
CGACAACGACGTCAAGGGCGCCGACGCCATCACCGGCGTCACCTGGAACATCACCGACGCCCAACGCGCCGAGATCTCCCAGTACGGCACCCTCACACTCAACGCCAACGGCACCTGGCAGTTCACGCTCGACAACAGCAAGCCTGCGGTCCAGGCGCTCGGCGCCACCGACAAGCTGAATTTCACGCTGAACTACACCGTGGCCGATGCCGACGGTGACACCTCCAGCGCCAACCTCAGCTTCAGCATCCAGGGCCAGGCCGATACGCCG
>NZ_JBYOKH010000107.1:0-248 GCF_057799415.1 Achromobacter sp. 18P8.1.1
TGATAGGAGTAGGTGATCTTGCCGGTGGCCGCGTCATAGCCGGTGATGGTCAGCACGCCCTTGTCGGTGGTGATGACGACCGGAGTGGTGGAGGCGTGGGTGACGTCCTGGCCGCCGACGGTGACGCCGGCGATGCCGGCTTCAGCGGACACGGTGACCGAACCGGTGACGGTGTCGCCGGAGGCTTCGAGCACGCTGTTGTGGGCACCGGTGACGGAGCCGTCGCTGTCCTCGGGGGTGATGACCGG
>NZ_JBYOKH010000108.1:0-226 GCF_057799415.1 Achromobacter sp. 18P8.1.1
AGTTATTCACTTCAGTCTTGAGAACTTGGAACAAAATAATGCAATCACAACCCGTACTTATCTTCATCGACTTGCGTCGAGTACTTGATAAGTACATTTCGTTGTGCTTCTTCCAGATTGTTAAAGAACGATATAGCTGTTGAGTAAAACCCAACTCATAACACTGCAAGCAGCGCTATGAGTTAGCTTCTACGCGGGGCCAAGCATTCTTGACCCCAGCTACAAA
>NZ_JBYOKH010000109.1:0-211 GCF_057799415.1 Achromobacter sp. 18P8.1.1
CGAAAACTTAGGGTTAACCCGAATGGGTGCTTCTGATGTTTCGATAGCTGCTAAAGAGAGCGGATCCGAAGGGGTCGCAAGCAAGAAAGCGGTGGCGCGAAAGCGAACGAAGCTGACTTGACAAGCGATAAAAACTCCTTCATAATCTCGCCTCTCTGCTGCTGAAAACAGCAAGCGACGCAAGGCGAAAGCCGCAGCGAAGCGGTTGGGC